>NZ_JCBCUZ010000001.1:0-493194 GCF_059862735.1 Pseudomonas sp. MF06569
CAGGGTGAAGCCTTGAGCTTGACTGAGCTGAATGATCGCGCGCTCTTCAACGCTGAGTTCGGAATAGGACATAGGGGCAGCACCGTACCGGAAAGGTCAGGTGTTGCACTCAGTTTTCGCGGCCGCCGGGATATTGAACAGCAAGAGTTTATTGATAACACTGAAATCGTATATGTAAAAAATGAAAAAGAAGAAAGAGTGGCACTTTCTAAGTTTGCTTTAACTGATGAGCGTAAAGCGTCAGAAATCTATATGAAAGTTAAAGATTTAGAAAAGGAGGCAGATAAAAAGGGCTATATCGCACTGTTTACGACATTTACGTGCCCAGCAGAATTTCACTCCAATCCTACCACTGGTAGAAACTGCTGGAATGGAGCGACGCCTAGGGAAGCATCGGATTGGCTTTCGGCAAAGCTTGTTTCGTTAAACAAAGATAGAGAAAGGCACGAAATTGAAACGCTTGGAATGTGGTGCAAAGAAGCCCACAAAGACCAGTGTGTTCATATGCACTCGATGTTTTTTGTTCGTCCCGACCAAGCGGATGAACTAATTGGCCTTATACACAAGCACTATTCTCATAGTGGAAATGCTGTAAGAATTGTTCGTATATCAGAAGAAGAAGCAAAAAAAGCGGGTAAAAAAGGCGCAAGCCCTGCTTCATATATAACGAAGTACGTTATCAAAAGTCTTCGTGAAAAGTCAGATGAGTCGATGAAAAACAAGGCAGTTGCTCGCCTTTGGGGTTATAGGATGTATGGTTTTTTCGGAAAAACTCAAACTATTCTATGGCGTGCATTTGATAGATTTTTCGACAAAGAACCACACGAACTATTCAAGACATTAAAAAACAAGGCTTTTGTATACCTTGCAAAACTTAGGCAAGAAGGAAGATTCTGGGCTTTTTGTGAATATGCTAATGAATTTGTTCAGTCTGTAATTGTTGAACACGATAAAGTTTCTTGGAGCGGATTTGAATTTATTAGAAAAGTGAAGTGGGGGTATCGAGTCGTAGGAACTGATGATTGTCTAAAAACAAAGTTTGAGTGTAGTTTGAAAACGAACTTCGCTTGAAGATAAAGAGCCAGCGGCTCTCATCATTCAATATGTAGAGTTTACGTATTTTTCAATTTGTGTGAGTTTTCATTTTTGACTTTGCTTGAAGGAACACTCCTGTCTAAGTTTTCAGTCCATTCGTTTTTTGAGGTTTTGTTATTTGCGGCTCTATGCTTCACTTCTTCGTGTGTACGTTTTTTTGTTCTTGCTTCAAAGTCTTTATCTTTCTTATCGTAATGCCTATCAATTGCGTTGAATAACTCTAATGACGCAACACTTTTATATTTGACAATTTCTTTAACTCGATTATCAAACTCATCTTCATCCAGCGCATCGTTCTTCAAGAAAACCTTGCCCAATCTCGTTTTTTTTAAGTTCCTATCGAAAAAAGGTTTAAGCCCTAGCATTTGTAGATATAGGCTTTTCATCTCGTCAAAGATTTTTATAAAATATTCGTGTGTAAAATTCTTGATTGACTCCTTATGTGTTGCTTCTTCTTGTTTGAGCTTCTTCAAGTCTTCTTCAAGTAATATTATTTCTGATTTTTTCTTTTCTTCTTCTTTGTTGTGGTCTTCAATCATTATGCTCAATTCAGAGAGTTTTTCATTCGCTTCGCTTAAATGGGATTGTATTTTTGAAATAGATAACCTTTCATTTAATACTTGCCTTTCGGCTTCTTCTTTCTCTTTATTTGCATTTAATGCTTTTGATTTTGCAACATTGTACGCCTCATTTAATCGTGATGTTTCTGCATTATAAAAACTAAACTGTCTTTCAATTTTCGGCTTTTTAGCATCTTCCTCAATCAAGCGCATACGTGCATTATTTTCTTTTGTCTTTTCAAGTTTCTTTGCTTCAACATCATATCTTGCAAGCATCTTGTTAGAATGTTGGTAGAACAAAGTTTGAAAATATTGAGCCTGGGTTTTTTTTGCAGAATATGAGCGATTGGAAAAATCAAGATGAGTAGCATCAGGATATTCGGCTTTTAACTTTTCAATATTCGCATTTACGAATTTCTTTTGAGCAGTGAGTAAGTCATATTTTTCAGTGCGTTTGTTTTTTGCATCTACAAATATGTGCGGGTGATTACCAATCTCGTCGCCGTGAAAAACAATTAGTTTAATGGGGTAATCGGGGAAGTTTTCTTTGTAGAAAGAATGAATATTGGATATTAAATCAGCGGTTTTCACTTCTACTTTGTTGTGTGTGGGGATTTTAAAAAATGCTTCTTGAACAAATATCTTGTTACGTGAAATATCAGATTTATCGTCAACAACCTTATTGTGAAGTTCAAAAAACTTTTTAACTGTTTCTATTTTTTGACTTTTGCGTGCAAACTCAAACTGATTTAATGCATTAATATCACTTTCAATATCTACCAAATCCTTTTTGTCTAGAAAATTTAAAAGTAAAATTTTTAAAGGGTTGTTGTCATCTGTGATTGAGTTGTGCCATTTGTTTATTTTTGCTTTGTACTTGCTCAATGTATCTGATGTTTTAGATTTCTTATCTTTTGTTTTTTGTTCTACCAATATATCAGTGATAAAACCTTCTTGAATTTCTACCTTTTGTTTTTCTGTTAATGTGTCGAGTGCGATTGGAGATTTGCCGAGCGAAGGACAATAAACTAAATTTAAATGAGAGCGCTCGTCGTCCCATTCTAGAATTTTAGTTGCTAGAATTTTGTTATCAACAGTCGGGGAAATTCGCAGAGAGTGAGCAAGACTTTTGAAAAGTCGAGACATTCCAGCGCTGTTATTTTTGAAATTGAGATGTTTGTAAATCATAGTTGTTGTTTTTTTTGTAGCCATTTTGTTCACCGTTTTTTGATTTTATGTTTTCCCTTAATATATGAATTTAGAAAAATTATGAGCGATAAAGCGATATTTTTATAAATGCTTTTTAGAAATTGATTAAAAAATAATAAGCATGTGCGATATTTTTTAAACCATTTCGTGTGATGTTTTTGTTCGCTTTGCTTGTGATTTGGCTTCTGTCCTGCTGACAAGCACGAGTGGAACTTGGAACCTCATCTTTTGCGCAGCAAAAGTGTGGTGGAAAGTGTAGCGAGTTACTTATAACATCACATAATTAGAATAACATATTGAAATGAGCAAGCAGGGCGTTAGCAAAAACTAGATTGAGTTCAATACTTTTGAGCCCTCTAAAATCAGAATTGAAATTCTGATTTTAGAGGGCTGCGTGACTAATTAACCGTAAGGTCGAACATAGTTTGTAAATCGCCAAGCTCGAAATCCCTAAGTATATTTTTTAGCGGATAAGTTTTTATAGAGCGTGCAATTCTCTCTCCATTTTTGTTGCGCATTTCAAATTTTGTTTGCCTTATAGATTTGTCATGACTAACAAAAAATGAAATATTATGACGCTTGAAGAATGTATTTAGTTGTGCTCGTCCATCATCTGTCATAAACAAATCTATGACGCTTTGGCTGTTTTCAATTTCCAAATTTTCTGCTTCAACGCTTGCGGCGAAAAGTTCCAACTCTATTTGTAGCTTTTCTATTCGTGCCTCCATATTGGAAATTTCTTTCAACATTATTGCGGGAAGTTTAAAATCGGCTTCTATCAGCATCGCATTCAAACTGCTGAGTTTAGTTCGGCAAGATGCTAAATCAGTTTGTTTTTTTTCGAACTCAACATTTTGGGTATTATCAGACGAGACTAGAAGATTTTCAATTTTCGAATTAAGAAATATCGCTTGGGTGGAAATCCCCTTGTAATCATTTGGAAAATCATTAGTCAATCGATTCGCCATGTTAATGCATTCAAGCAAAGAGCCTAAGATATATTCAAAACGTATATTGTCTGCTGTGCAAACATGCTTTTGAATACGGGCATTATCACATTTGAAAAAAGGGTATATCTTATCTTTATACCGACTGCCCCGATGGTCATAGTACAATTTTCCGCCGCACGATGAACAGTAAATGCAGTGTTTGAATATATTAAAGTCTTGTTCTGTTCTCCTTCCCGACCAGTTTTTTTGCTTTCGGTTACTCATAACATCAATTACTTTATAGAACAAGCTCGGCTTAATTAGGTTAGGGTAATAGTTCTCGATAAAACCCGTCAGGATTTTTTTTGATTTACCATCAGTAGTATACTCAATTCGATGAGTTGCCATGCAACCGATAACGGTTTTGTGTTTGATTATTTTGTTCAGCGAGCCGTTGCTCCATTTTCTATTCGACGTTTCATTTATTTTTATTAGAGCGGTATTCATACCGTATTTCAATAAAAGCTCAAAAAGCTGATTTATTTCTTTTTGTTCTTCTTCGTGAATAACAAATTTATCATTTTCAACACGCAACCCATATGGTATGGATTTACCCTTTTTAATTATTACCTCTCCATTTGTAGCTTTGGCTTTACGTGCTTTCCAAGCAGATAATAAACGGTCTGATTTTGTTTCAGATTCTTCGTTAGCTCTCTTTGCAATCAGGCTAATCATCAGCAAGTTTTCAAAATCTCTCGAAGGGTCATTATACGAGTAGGTTTTTTTATCCACAGTTGTATAAATATTTATTCCTTTTTTGAGAATGCCTTGAAGAAGTTCAACACCATCGAGCACACGTTGACGAGTTATACGGTCGATGCTCTCCACGACAAGATAATCGCCTTGGCGGATAGCGCCGCTGTGTATTCTGTCCAGCATCTCTTTGAAATTGCCTGAGCGGGCATTGTCACCACGAAAAGCGGATTTGCCTTTGTCGTATACGACCTCTGCAATGGGCGTCCCTGTGGACGTCTCAAAGAGGTCTAGGGCAGTTAATTGACGGTTCTCGCTGTCCCCTGAGGCTTGTATTGCACGGGAATAGCGTATGTATGCATAGGCTTTTCGCATTTCAGCACGTCCATAAAATTCACTCTGAAAACTATATCACCCAATCATCAGCGGTTTATCCCTTGGTGTGCTGGTGGTGGAGGCCAGTGTGGCCAGCGGCTCGCTGATCACCGCCCGCCTGGCGGCTGAACAGGGGCGCGAGGTGTACGCCATGCCCGGCTCTATCCACCATCCGGGGGCACGGGGTTGTCATCAGTTGATCCGCGATGGCGCCACTCTGGTCGAGACCGTGGAGCATATTCTGGAAGGCCTGCGTGGCTGGCGCTCATTGCCGTTATCCACCACCGATTTATTTACACCAAGCTGTCATCCATTAGTGCAATTGTTGCAGGCAGCGCCTCAAACCAGCGAAGCACTGGTCACTGCCAGTGGTTGGGATTTACCTCGATTGCTGGCGGCAATGACCGAACTCGAACTGGCGGGGCACGTCGTGCTGGAGGGCGGGCGTTGGTTTGCGCGGCCCAGCTAAGTACACTGCGTGTAGTACATATCTGGAGACATTCAATGATCAGCACCTGGCGCGTCCAACAAGCTGCAAGAGCCATTCGCGCAGGCGCGGTGATTGCCTATCCAACCGAGGCGGTCTGGGGTTTGGGCTGCGACCCGTGGGATGAAGAAGCGGTCGAGCGGTTGCTGGCGATCAAGTCGCGGCCTGTGGATAAAGGCCTGATTGTGGTGGCTGACAACATCCACCAATTCGACTTTCTGTTTGAAGACTTCCCCCAGGAATGGATCGACCGTATGGCCAGCACCTGGCCGGGGCCGAACACCTGGCTGGTGCCGCATCAGGGCTTGTTGCCCGAGTGGATTACCGGCGTGCATGACACCGTGGCGCTGCGTGTGAGTGATCACCCGCTGGTGCGTGAGCTGTGTGCATTGGTGGGCCCGATCGTGTCGACGTCCGCCAACCCGGCGGGCTTGCCCGCTGCGCGTACCCGGTTAAAAGTTGAGCAGTATTTCCGTGGGCAAATTGATCATGTACTGGGCGGCAATCTGGGCGGGCGTAAAAACCCGAGCCTGATCCGCGATCTGGCGAGCGGCAAGGTGGTTCGCCCGGCGTAGGCACACAGGCTTTTCTGTTGTGTGGGGGCGGGCTTGCTCGCGATTGAGGCACTACGGTGTGTCAGTTACACCGCAGCGATTCCATCGCGAGCAAGCCCGCTCCCACAGGGATGGACGCTTGTTTTAAGGCAACAAAATCGTAGAACCCGTCGTACGGCGTGCCGACAGCTCAGTCTGTGCCCTGGCGGCATCACTCAGCGCAAAACGCTGGCTGATATCAACCTTGATTGCACCACTGCGGATCATCGCAAACAGCTCATCGGCCATCGCTTGCAGGTTATCGGCGCTATTGGCGTAGGACGCCAGTGTTGGACGGGTCACGTACAGCGAGCCCTTCTGCGACAAAATCCCCAGGTTAACCCCGGTCACCGCCCCCGATGCGTTGCCAAAGCTGACCATAAGACCACGGGGTGCCACGCAATCGAGCGAGGTCAGCCAGGTGTCTTTGCCCACGCCGTCATACACCACCGGGCACTTCTTGCCGTCGGTCAATTCCAGCACACGCTTGGCCACATCCTCATGGCTATAGTCGATGGTTTCCCATGCGCCCAGCGCCTTGGCATGGGCCGCTTTTTCGGCTGAACTGACGGTGCCGATCAGCTTTACGCCCAGCGCTTTTGCCCATTGGCAGGCAATCGAACCGACGCCACCGGCGGCAGCGTGAAACAGGATTGTTTCGCCACCTTTGAGTTCATAGGTCTGACGCAGCAAGTATTGGGTTGTCAGCCCCTTGAGCATCACGGCGGCGGCCTGCTCAAAGGAAATATCATCGGGCAGTTTCACCACATTCGCGGCGGGCAACACATGCAACTCGCTGTATGCGCCCAAGGGGCCGGTGCCGTAGGCCACGCGATCGCCGACCTTAACGGTACGCACTTCACTGCCCACCGCTTCAACAACCCCGGCGCCCTCATTACCCAGCCCGGACGGCAGCTCAGCCAGCGGGTACAAGCCGCCACGGTAATAGGTATCGATGAAATTCAGACCGATGGCCTGATTGCGTACCCGCACGTGCTGCGGGCCCGGCTCGGCGGGTTGGAAGTCGACATACTCAAGCACTTCAGGGCCGCCGTGGGCCCGAAACTGGATACGCTTAGCCATCTGCACTTTCCTTGCTGAATTGACGAAGCCGCTATCCAACGCTTAAGCGTGATCTTCGTCAACTGCGGTGATGCGCAGGGCGATGTTATGCTAGCGGCCCTTTGCCGCCGGCCCCGCTCTGATGGACGTGCCGCGTCGCTTTGCCCGATTTAAGGTGATGTCATGACTACTCGCACCGAGGCTGTAAAAGCCTATCTGCTCGACCTTCAAGACCGCATTTGCAACGCACTGCAAACTGAAGACGGCGGCACTCAATTCGTTGAAGACGCCTGGCAGCGCCCGGCGGGCGGTGGCGGTCGTACCCGTGTAATTGAAAACGGCCACGTGATTGAGAAAGGCGGCGTCAACTTTTCCCACGTTTTTGGCAGCGGTTTGCCGCCATCCGCCAGCGCCCATCGCCCAGAACTGGCGGGCCGTGGCTTTGAAGCCCTGGGTGTGTCGCTGGTGATCCACCCGCACAACCCGCATGTGCCAACATCCCACGCCAACGTGCGCTTTTTCATCGCTGAGAAAGAAGGTGAAGAGCCGGTCTGGTGGTTCGGTGGCGGCTTTGACCTCACGCCCTACTACGCCGTTGAAGAAGACTGCGTGCACTGGCATCGCGTGGCCGAGCAGGCGTGTGCGCCGTTTGGCGCCGATGTGTACCCGCGCTACAAGGCCTGGTGCGACACCTACTTCCATATCAAGCATCGCAACGAGCCACGGGGCATTGGCGGCCTGTTTTTCGATGACTTGAACGAGTGGGATTTCGACACCTGTTTCGCCTTTATTCGTGCCATTGGCGACGCCTATATCGACGCCTACCTGCCGATCGTTCAGCGCCGCAAAAACGACGAATACACCGCCCAGCAGCGTGAATTCCAGGAATTCCGCCGTGGCCGCTACGTGGAATTCAACCTGGTTTATGACCGTGGCACCCTGTTTGGCCTGCAATCGGGCGGTCGCACCGAGTCGATCCTGATGTCGCTGCCGCCGCAAGTTCGCTGGGGCTACGACTGGAAAGCCGAGCCGGGCAGCCCGGAAGCGCGTCTGACGGATTACTTCCTGCAAGACCGCGACTGGTTAGCCAACGCCTGACACTGCCCGAGGAGCTTGCCTGATGGACCGTTACGTCGTTTTTGGTAACCCGATTGCCCACAGCAAATCCCCGGTACTGCATCGCCTGTTTGCCGAGCAAACCGGCCAGGTCATGCAATACGACACCTTGCTCGCGCCGCTGGATGATTTTTCCGGCTGTGCCACAGCGTTCTTTCAAGAGGGGCGCGGCGCCAACGTCACCGTGCCATTCAAAGAAGATGCCTACCGCCTGGCCGATCAACTGACCGCCCGCGCGCAACGGGCCGGTGCCGTCAATACGCTGAGCAAGCTGGCCGACGGCAGTTTGCTGGGGGACAACACTGATGGCGCAGGGCTGGTGCGCGACCTGACAGTCAATGCCGGTTTCAGCCTCAAGGGCAAACGCATCCTGGTACTGGGCGCGGGCGGTGCGGTGCGTGGCGCATTGGAACCCTTGCTGGCCGAAGGGCCGGCCTCGGTGACAATCGCCAATCGCACGGTTGAGAAGGCCGAACTGTTGGCTGAACTGTTCTGCGACCTGGGCCCGGTGGCGGCCAGTGGTTTTGACTGGCTGCACGAGCCTGTCGACCTGATCATCAACGCCACCTCGGCCAGCTTAAGCGGCGAACTGCCACCCATTGCCAGCAGCCTGATCGAGCCGGGTAAAACCCTGTGCTACGACATGATGTACGGCAAGGAGCCGACGCCTTTTTGCGTGTGGGCCAGCGGGCATGGCGCGGGTCAGGTGATGGACGGTTTGGGGATGCTCGCTGAACAGGCGGGTGAGGCGTTCTACCTGTGGCGCGGTGTGCGGCCGGACACGGCCCCGGCGTTGGCTGAGTTGCGGCGGTTGCTGGCGTTTTAACTGTGTGTGGGCTTGCTTGCGATTCGGCTGGTGCGGAGTATCAGTAACCCTGAGCCGATCCTATCGCGAGCAAGCCCGCTCCCACATCACCCGTACGAGAGCGATATGCAGAGAATCAAGGGCTACCACGCTCACATCTATTTCGACGCCTCGACCATCGATCAGGCGCGGGCCTTGTGCGAAGAGGCGAAGCAACTGTTTGGCGTCACCATGGGCCGCGTGCACGAACGCCCGGTCGGCCCGCACCCGGACTGGAGCTGCCAGCTGGCGTTCGGCCCGGAGCTTGTGGGTATCGTCCTGCCGTGGCTGGCGCTCTACCGGCACGGTTTGGTGGTGTTTATGCATCCCGATACCGGCAATGACCTGCTGGACCACACCGACCATGCGATCTGGATGGGCGCGATTCGGCCGCTGGATTTGTCTGTGTTTTAAACGGGGGCGCGCAGTTCAGCGCCCGGTTTAACCCTCTCCTACATACTATTTTTAGTTACGGAAATATCCGACATTAAGTACGGCGGCTTCGCTGTGGTCATATTTTGGTACAAGGCCTAAAGTTTTCAGGGCGATAAGATTTTTAATATTGAATCTTGGATGGTGTATGGAAATAACACGTCCAAAACCATGTTTCGCGCTGTGCTCTGGAGATTAAATGTTTCTGGTGGCTGTATTTAATCCTCCTGTGGATAAGGCGATACATCAGTAATATTGGAGGCTGGTAGTGCGTAGATATCTTCTAGGTGGGCTTATATCACTGGTGTTTGCTTGGGGCTCAATGCCCACCCATGCAGCTTGCACGTTTGTTAATAAAAAAACGAATATCAGTGTTTTTTCCTTTGATGTTTCGGGTGAGGATTGTGAGCTTATTGATTTTAACCGTGAAACCGTGATTACTCTTCGAGTTGAGTATCCGTCCATGAAGTTGGTTGACTATAAAAATAAATCTAACAATGTAATGGTATTAGTTCTATTTCCTATATCCGTTCCTCCGTTTGATATAAATCGAGTCACCCGAACATTAAAAACCATTGCGTCTTTTGATGGGGTTGAACTGTTAGAGGGTAGTGAGAAGATGTATAGAGTCGCGGGCCGTGATGGAAGCAATGCTTACATACATGAGTGGGACCTTATTTATGTGGGAAAAAGAGCGTACAAAAATATTTTTGGGGTTGACTATTTGTTTAAGCGTGAGATTTCCGACCTTAAAGAAGTCGATAATTTTGCGTTGAGTTTTCTGGATCGTTTTTTAATTAATTAATTAAGGAGGCGCCAATATGGTGCAAATACCTCTTACACCCGCGGATGTCATATACCTGAAAAGTAGACTCGCCGTGAAAGACTACGCGGGAGGATACCATTACTTATATAATGTTGCTCAAAAAGCCATTGCCAACCAGGCCGATGGCGAAGTGAGAGACCAGATGTTGATGACGGCTAACTGGCTTATGGCTGCAAAATCTATCAATAATATTGATGGGAGCTTTGTAAGCGAACTGGTTTCCAATTCCATGCGATATGCAGTTGAGCGCTCCGGAAGGAAATTCACTTCGCGTATGTATAAAAATGCTTCTGACAGATTAGCCCACCAAGTTATTGCGGATTTTATTTATGCTAAAGGCATTTTGCCAATTAAAGAGGTGATCAAAAGAGACGTACAAGCCGCAGTTGAAGGCTTGGGCTTGGAACCATGGCAATGGGCCGGGACGCTCGGTGATGAGTTTCCTGTGTGGGGGGGTGGACTAGGGCATAATTACGTTGAGATTCCGGGCCGTAACTTTTTAGAGCAAATGGAAAATTATGCCACGGTATTTATACAAAATGCCGCTGCTATTGGGATGATTTTCGAAAAGTATTTTGGCAATGCCTCAATGATTATACCTATTGTAATAAAGATAGTATTTGAAGATTTATTAGTAAAAGGTGTAGAGGTTGATATTTCACTGCCTGTAGTTCCTGGTGGCGGTATAAGTAAGGGTACGGCTGGTAGTCTTGACAGTGGCGGAAGTGGGGGGGCAGGTGGCGCTACTTCTGCATCGAACGGCTACAGCACAGGCGGAGGGGTACCTGTGACAAATATCCAAAGGCCAGCTGCTAATGTTGATATTTCTTTGGAAAGTGTTGGAGGTCTCAACTATATAACGCCAGAACAAATTGCAAGAATGAAATGCGCCTTAGAAAACAAAGTAGACCCTTTGATTTTGGATCTGGGTGGGGCCGGAGTAAAACTCACCAACCCTCATACCTCTCCTGTTCATTTCGACATGAACAACGATGGCGAGAAGGTGCAAACGGGGTGGAGCAGTACTGACGAGGGTATGGTTGTTTTGGACCTTGATGGCAACGGAAAAATTGATAATGTCTCGGAGTTGATGTCAGAGTATTTTGGTGCCGAACAAGGAAGCCGTGATTCTCCGAGTAAAAAAACCTTTGATAATGCATTTGATGCACTGCGCAGCCTGGATAGCAACAAAGACCTTAAGTTTGATAACCAGGATGAACGCTGGGGGGATGTGAGGGTTTGGGTTGATGCCAATCATGATGGCCAAAGCTCAGCAGATAGCCCTCAAGAAACTGGCAATGCAAGCGAGTTATACTCACTGGACGAATTGGGTATTTCACACATTGATCTGACGTATACGAAGCCATTAGCAGATACCCGTAATGGGAACGATATAGTTGGGGTGAGTAGTTTTATTCAGAAAGGTGAAGTTAAAAAATCAGTGGCTGTTAATTTCTCGACTATTGTTCCCGATGAGTCGTCGGAAGATTCAGTGCTCAATTGAATGAGTGTCAAAAATAATATAAAAAATCCATGATTAGCCTGCATGCTGACTTCTTTCTTTGGACTCGTCTCCACTCCTGTGCATTGAGCACATTGTTGGTCACTTCAACTCTTTGAGCCTGTCGACGTCTAAAATCAGTCTGTTTTTTGACCATTTCACTGGTGTGTGCTTTTTTTTTGATTTTTTTCAACGCCCGAAAATTCCTTTTTCTGTTGCCGCCTCCACCCCCCTGACAGCCCCACCCCACAACGGCTGAACGTTGATCATGGCCATGTGTCATACCCAGGCATGAGCTAACGTATCAGACGTGTAGCCGTGGGTAGCGATTAGTGCTGAAAGGCCATCCATGTTTAACTTGAATGCTCGTTCAACTTAAACCGGTGGTCCGCTGCCCGCTCACAACAGGAGGCTAACCCTTGCCGAATCCGCTCTTTTTGATCCCGTTTTACCTCTATAAGGTGCACATCCAATGAGTGTACCGATCACGCCTGAAACGTCTTCGATCCGCATGAACCCGCCGGTATTTTACTTTGCCGCCGTGTTTATCCTGATCTTTGGCCTGGTGGTCATCGCCATGCCACAAGCAGCCGGTGAATGGCTGCTGGCCGCACAGAACTGGGCGGCCAATACGGTCGGCTGGTACTACATGTTAGCGATGACCCTGTATCTGATCTTCGTGGTCGTCACCGCCTTGTCCGGCTACGGCAAGATCAAGCTCGGTGCCGACCACGACGAACCCGAGTTCAGTTACCTGTCCTGGGCGGGCATGCTGTTCGCCGCCGGGATCAGCATCACGCTATTTTTCTTCTGTGTGTCCGAACCCCTGACCCATATGCTCGCCCCGCCCCAAGGCCCGGCCGGTACGTCAGAGGCTGCGCGCCAAGGCATGCAGCTGCTGTTCTTGCACTGGGGCCTGCATGGCTGGGGCGTGTTCGCCTTTGTGGGCATGGCGCTGGCCTACTTCGCCTACCGTCACAACTTGCCGCTGGCGCTGCGCTCGGCGCTCTACCCGCTGATCGGCAAGCGCATCAACGGGCCTATCGGCTATGCGGTGGATGGCTTCGGCATCATCGCCACCGTGTTTGGCCTGGGCGCCGACATGGGCTTTGGGGTGTTGCACCTCAACTCCGGGCTCGACTACCTGTTCGGCCTGCCGCATACCCAATGGGTGCAAGTGGGCCTGATCACGCTGATGATGGGCGCGGCGATCCTGGTGGCCATTGCGGGCGTCGATAAAGGCGTGCGGGTGATGTCCGACATCAACATGCTGCTGGCATGCGCGCTGCTGCTGTTTGTGCTGTTCGCAGGCCCCACCCAGCATTTGCTCAACACCCTGGTGCAAAACATCGGTGACTATCTTGGCGCCTTGCCGACCAAGAGTTTCGACGTGTACGCCTATGACAAACCCAGCGACTGGCTGGGCGGCTGGACGGTGTTCTACTGGGCCTGGTGGATCGCATGGTCGCCGTTTGTGGGCCTGTTCATTGCGCGTATTTCACGGGGCCGTACCATCCGCGAGTTCGTGTTCGGCGTACTGCTGATTCCGTTGGGCTTCACCCTGGCGTGGATGTCGATTTTCGGCAACAGCGCCATTGATCAGGTGCTCAACCACGGCATGGTTGCCCTCGGCCAGTCTGCCATAGACGACCCGTCGCGCACGCTGTACCTGCTGCTGGAGACCTACCCGTGGAGCCGGACCGTGATTGCGGTGACGGTGTTTATCAGCTTTGTGTTCTTCGTGACCTCGGCCGACTCCGGCACCGTGGTGCTGTCCACCCTCTCGGCGCGTGGCAATAACGCGGACGAGGACGGCCCTAAATGGCTGCGGGTGTTCTGGGGTGCGATGACGGCGCTGGTTACCAGTGCGCTGCTGTTCTCGGGCAGTATCGATGCGCTCAAGTCAGCGGTGGTGCTGACCTCGCTGCCGTTCTCGCTGATTTTGCTGCTGATGATGTGGGGCCTGCATAAGGCGTTCTACCTTGAGTCGCAAAAGCAGATTGCGCAGATGCACTCCCTGGCGCCGGTTTCGCACTCCCGTCGTGGCGGTTGGCGTCAGCGCTTGAGCCAGGCCGTGCACTTCCCGTCCCGTGACGAGGTGTATCGCTTCATGGATACCACCGTGCGCCCGGCGATTGAAGAAGTGAGCGCGGTGTTCCTGGAAAAAGGCCTGAATGTCGTCACCCAGCCGGACCCGGCCAACGACAACGTGAGCCTGGAAATCGGCCACGGCGACGAACATCCGTTCATCTACCAGGTGCAGATGCGTGGCTACTTCACGCCTTCCTTCGCCCGTGGTGGCTTTGGCAAAAAAGAGCAACTGCGAAACCGCCGTTACTACCGCGCTGAAGTGCATTTGGCCGAAGGCAGTCAGGATTACGACCTGACGGGCTACACCAAAGAGCAAATCATCAACGACATCCTCGACCAGTACGAACGTCATATGCAGTTTTTGCATTTGGTGCGGTGACAGCCAGGGCCCGCCTGCAATGGGCGGGCCTTGATTTTGTAGTTGCTGCTACGGGGGGCGACTCTAAAGAAATTACAGGGATAGCGATCTGACAGTTTCATCGCGTTTTGGCAGATCCAGTTCCACGTATCCGGCTTTCTCGAAGCGTTTATGGATACGGCTGCCCAGCCCTCTGTTCTGCTGCTTGTTGTTTTTGCTCATGGATATTCCTGCCTTGCGTGCAGAACGGTGACTATCTCGATCCGATTCGTGACTCTATAGACCACCAGGTAATTGGGATGCACGACAATTTCCCGAGTCCCGAGTACTCGACCGAATCTATACAAATAGGGATGCTGAGGTAGAGCGGATATAGCGGCTTCAATGTTCTTGTAGAGCTCACTGGCCGCGACAAGATTGCGGTCGCTGATGTACTCAAGAATCTCGCTGAGTTGAGCCCGAGCAAGGGGCCGCCACTCAACCAGCATCGCGCTCTTTGCGTTTTGACTCGATCAGGGCCTGCATCTGGGCCATTACTTGATCGTGGGGGATGCCCGGGCGCGGATCATCAAGTGCGGCCTGTACCTTGGCTCGGAACCAGCGATCATAACTGGCGGCCTGCTCTTCGGTTTCGAACTCTGAAACGATCGGGGAAAGGTGGGCGCTCATGGAGACCTCCTCCTGCGTGGGTGCCTTTGAGTCTAATCCGTCCACCGCTTGCTGTCTTTGTAGCCACGACGAAGTGCACCTCAAGGGGTGTTTTCCAGCCACAAAAAACCCCGAAGGGCTCACACCTTTCGGGGTTGTGGATAAACCACGGTTTACAGCTTGGCGATGGACACTTCGGTGGATTTTACAAACGCGATCACTTCGCTGCCGACCACCAGTTCCAGCTCTTTGACCGAGCGGGTGGTGATCACGGAGGTCACGATGCCCGATGCGGTCTGTACGTCGATTTCCGACAGCACGTCGCCCAGCACGATTTCCTTGATGTGGCCTTTGAACTGGTTGCGAACGTTGATGGCTTTAATGGTCATGGTGTCGATTCCTGTCTTGGGATAGAAAGTGGTTTTATTGCGCCCAGCGCAGTTGCGTAGGCAGCGGTGCAACGGGTTCCGGCTCAGGTGGCGAGCCAGGCAGTGCGAGAACACGGTTCAGTACTTCGGTTTCCAGTGCGGCCAGGCGGTGCGAGCCGCGTACTCGAGGGCGTTGCAGATCGACGGTGAGGTCCAGCCCCACCTGCCCTTCTTCAATCAAAATCACCCGGTCAGCAATCGCGACGGCTTCGCTGACGTCGTGTGTCACCAGCAACACGGTAAAACCATGCTGGCGCCACAGGCGTTCGATCAGGTCCTGCATTTCAATTCGGGTCAGGGCATCCAGCGCGCCCAGCGGTTCGTCGAGCAGCAGCAAGCGCGGCTGGTGGATCAGGGCGCGGGCCAGGGCCACACGCTGTTTTTGCCCGCCCGACAGTGCTGCTGGCCATTCATTGGCGCGTTCGGCCAGGCCGACTTCTTCCAGGGCTTTGAGCGCTTTGGGGCGCCAGTCGCCTTTAAGGCCAAGGCCCACGTTGTCGATGACTTTTTTCCAGGGCAGCAAACGTGCTTCCTGAAACATCAGTCGCGTGTCTTCACGGGCCGCTTGCAGCGGTGCGCTACCGGCCAGCAATTGGCCTGCGGTGGGCTGGTCGAGCCCGGCCAGCAGGCGCATCAAGGTGCTTTTGCCGCAACCGCTGCGCCCGACAATGGCGACAAATTGCCCCGCCGGGATATGCAGATTGATATCTCGAAGCACCAGCCGCTCGCCGAAGGCTTTTTGCAGGCCGTTGATGGCCAGCGGGATGCCCTGGCGCAAACGTGGAGGTTGTTGAGCTGTCATGCTGCACCGCCTTTAACGACTTGATACGCCGGGTGCCAGCGCAACCAGATGCGCTCCAGACCACGGGCCGCGGTATCGGCCAGCTTGCCGAGCACGGCGTACAAAACAATTGCCAGCACCACCACGTCGGTTTGCAAGAACTCCCGGGCGTTCATCGCCAGGTAGCCGATGCCGGAGCTGGCGGAGATGGTTTCGGCCACGATCAACGTCAGCCACATAAAGCCCAGGGCAAAGCGCACGCCCACCAGGATCGAAGGCAACGCCCCCGGCAAGATCACCTGCCAGAACAGGCTGAAACCGGACAACCCGTAGTTGCGCGCCATCTCGACCAGCGCCGGGTCGACGTTGCGGATGCCGTGGTAGGTGTTGAGGTAGATCGGGAATAAAGTCCCCAGTGCTACCAGAAAAATCTTCGCCGACTCATCGATACCGAACCACAGGATGACCAGCGGAATCAGCGCCAGGTGCGGTACGTTGCGGATCATTTGCACCGAGCTGTCGAGCAGGCGTTCGCCCCATTTCGACAGGCCGGTAATAAAGCCCAACGCCAGGCCGATGCTGCCGCCGATGGCAAAGCCCAATCCGGCACGCCAGCCGCTGATGGCCAGGTGTTTCCAGATTTCGCCACTGCGTACCAGCTCGATCCCGGCCGTGATCACGGCACTGGGGGCGGGCAGGATGCGTGTCGACAACCAGCCCGCCGACACGGACAGCTGCCATACCGCCAGCAGCAACACAGGCAAGGCCCAGGGCGCCAGGGTGTGACCGATTTTATTGAGGCCCGAGGCCTTGCCTGAACTCATGGCGACCTCAGCTCTGCGACGCGGCTTTAGGGAGAATGTCATTGGCGACCATTTCGCCAAACGGGCTCACGTAGCTGGCGCCTTTTGGCAGTTCCGGGCGCTCGATATCCAGGTGCGGGAACAGCAGTTCGGCAACGCGGTACGACTCTTCCAGATGGGGATAACCCGAGAAGATAAAGGTGTCGATGCCAAGGTCGGCGTATTCCTGAACCCGGGCCGCCACGGTTGGGCCGTCACCGACCAGTGCCGTGCCGGCACCGCCACGCACCAGGCCCACGCCGGCCCACAGGTTGGGGCTGACTTCAAGGTTGTCGCGGCTACCGCCATGCAGGGCGGCCATGCGTTGCTGGCCGACCGAGTCGAAGCGCGACAGCGAGGCTTGAGCGCGGGCGATGGTGTCGTCGTCCAGATGGGAAATAAGTTTGTCGGCGGCTTTCCATGCCTCTTCGTTGGTTTCACGCACGATCACGTGCAGACGAATGCCGAAGCGTACGGTGCGGCCCAGCTTGGCGGCCTTGGCACGTACCTGTTCGATTTTTTCGGCGACGGCGGCCGGTGGCTCGCCCCAGGTCAGCACCATTTCAACTTGTTCGGCAGCCAGGTCTTGCGCAGCTTCCGACGATCCACCGAAGTACAGCGGCGGGCGCGGTTGCTGGATCGGTGGGTAAAGCAGCTTTGCGCCTTTGACGGTGATGTGTTCGCCGTCGTAGTCCACGGTTTCGCCTTCGAGCACACGACGCCAGATGCGGGTGAACTCCACCGAGGCCTGATAACGCTCTTCATGGCTGAGGAACAGGCCATCACCGGCCAGTTCTTCCGGGTCGCCGCCAGTCACCAGGTTAAACAGTGCGCGGCCACCGGACAGACGGTCCAGGGTCGCGGCCTGACGTGCCGCCACCGTGGGCGAGACAATGCCAGGGCGCAGGGCCACCAGAAATTTCAGGCGCTGGGTAACGGGGATCAGCGCTGCGGCCACCAACCAGGAGTCTTCGCACGAACGCCCTGTCGGAATCAGTACTCCGCCAAAGCCCAGACGGTCTGCGGCTTGTGCGACTTGTTGCAGGTAGCCGTAGTCAACGGCACGAGCGCCTTCGGAGGTGCCAAGGTAATGGCCGTCACCGTGGGTAGGCAGGAACCAGAAAATATTGAGGCTCATGGAGTGGTCTCCTAAATGGGGGCAGCAAGCGTTAGTTGGCTTTGGCCAGATTGGCCGGGGGCGTCCAGATCACGTCTTTCACAACCAGCGGCTTGGGGATCAACTTGAGTTGGTAAAAGGTGTCAGCGATTTTTTGCTGCGCGTTGACCACTTCAGGGGTCAGAAACTGTGCCCCATAGCCTTGGCGTTTGACCGCTGTCAGGGTGATTTCAGGAGACAGGCCCAACAGGGGCGCGACTTGTTGGGTCACGTCGTCAGGGTGGGCTTTGGCCCATTCGCCAATGTTGCGCACTTCATCGACCAGGGTTTCGATCACCTTGGGATGCTGTTCGGCGTAAGGCTTGGTGGCCAGATAGAACTGATGGTTGTCGGCGATACCGCTGGCGTCACGCAGGGTGCGCGCTTGCAGCTGTTGTTCGGCGGCGGCCTGGTACGGGTCCCAGATCACCCAGGCATCGACACTGCCGCGCTCGAAAGCGGCACGGGCATCGGCGGGTGGCAGGAACACGGTCTGGATATCGGTGTATTTCAGGCCAGCGTCTTCAAGGGCCCGCACCAGCAGGTAGTGAACGTTGGAGCCTTTGTTGAGCACGACCTTTTTGCCTTTGAGGTCTTTGACCGAGGTGATCGGTGAGTCCTTGGGCACCAGAATCGCTTCGCTGGTAGGGGCTGGCGGCTCGTAGGCCACGTAGAGCAGGTCGGCACCGGCGGCCTGGGCGAACACGGGCGGGGTTTCGCCGGTCACGCCGAAGTCGATGGAGCCCACGTTCAGGCCCTCAAGCAGTTGCGGGCCACCGGGGAATTCGGTCCATTGCACATCAACGTCCTGCTCGGCCAGACGCTTGTCCAGCGTGCCTTTGGCCTTGAGCAGCATCAGCGTGCCGTATTTTTGATAACCGATGCGCAGGGTATCGGCTTGAGCCTGGGTAACAGCGCCGAAGGACACAGCCGCAGCTAACAGTGCGACCAGACCGCGACGCAAAATGACAGGGCGCATGGCGCTCTCCTTTTGAGGTTCGAGATTCGGGTAGCACCTGCCGAGCCGTTAGCGGATCAGTAAGGTGGTGAAGCGTGTTGCTGTCTGTGGGGATCTTGCTTTAAATGCTCCAGCGAGCCGTGACCAGGCGCTCGTTGAGGATGCCGGGATCCAATGGTTTGGGGCGTCGCGCCAGGGCGCTGTAGAACTGTTCAAGGGACTCGTTCATGCGCTGTTCCAGCACGGGCACCAGTTGCGCTTGTGCGCTGCCTTCGCCGTAAGCGATCTGGCTGTCTTCGGCAAAAATGCCGTGCAGCATTTCCTGAGCCTTGAGCGCCGACAGTACGGGTTTGAGTGCGTAGTCCACGGCCAGCATGTGGGCGATGCTGCCACCGGTGGCGATGGGCAACACCACTTTGTGGCTCAGTGCGCGTTCGGGCAGCAAGTCGAGTACGGTTTTGAGTGCGCCGCTGAACGAGGCCTTGTAAACCGGCGTCGCAATCACCAGGCCGTCGGCGTTTTCAATCTGCTGCAGCAGGTCGATAATTTTTGGGCTGTCGAAGCGTGCGTGCAGCAAGTCTTCGGCCGGGAAATCACGTACCTGATAACTCACCACTTCGACGCCTTGCTGGTTGAGCCAGCGTTTGGCGTGCTCCAGCAACACTCCCGAACGGGATCGTTGGCTTGGGCTTCCTCCGAGTGTCACGACCAGCATCTAGACGTTTCCTTGAATGAATATGTGCAATTCGCTGTCAGCGTTTTCGCTTGAGTGAACAGACCTTAACAGGTGATTTATATATCTATAAATCATATTTATTCATTTGTTTATTCTTAAAATGCATATGCGATTTTGTTAAATGAAACGCAAAAAAAAGGCCGTCGAAACGGCCAGAAACCCTGCTGAAGACACTGGGAAATTGAGTAGTCGCTGCCGTAGGCTGCGAAGGGTTGCGCAGCAACCCGTTTATCCGAGTCGCCTCAGTCCTTCGCAGCCTGCGGCAGCGACTACGGGTGTAGGGATTATTTATTGGGCTGCGGCGTTAGGCGCAGGTAGGGCTTCACGGCGCGGTAGCCCTTGGGGAAGCGTTTCTTGATTTCGTCTTCGTCCTTGAGCGATGGCACGATGACCACTTCGTCGCCGTCCTGCCAGTTGGCCGGTGTCGCGACTTTGTGGCTGTCCGTCAGTTGCAGGGAATCAATCACCCGCAGAATTTCGTTGAAGTTGCGCCCGGTGCTGGCCGGATAGGTGATGGTCAGGCGGATTTTTTTGTTCGGGTCAATCACGAACAGCGAGCGCACCGTCAGGGTGTCGCTGGCATTGGGGTGGATCAGGTCGTAGAGGTCGGACACCTTGCGATCGGCATCGGCCAGGATCGGGAAGTTGACCACGGTGTTCTGGGTTTCGTTGATGTCTTCGATCCACTTGTGGTGCGAGTCCACCGGGTCTACCGACAGCGCGATGGCTTTGACGCCACGCTTGGCAAACTCATCCTTGAGCTTGGCGGTAAAGCCCAGTTCGGTGGTGCACACCGGGGTGAAGTCCGCCGGGTGCGAGAACAACACGCCCCAGCTGTCGCCCAGCCATTCATGGAAGTGAATCTTGCCAGCGCTGGAATCCTGTTCGAAATCGGGGGCGATGTCGCCGAGTCTGAGGCTCATGGTGCAGCTCCTTTTTATAGGGAATGGCAGGGCGTGATGGCTTTACTCTGCCTGCGTCACGAGCTAATTAAAAAGAATAAATATCGATTTGGTTAGGTCTGAATGGAATATTAAAAACTGTTTCATTGGACGCAACAATGCACCAGGTCCAGTCTGAACTCAGTTGGGCAAGGGGAGCGGCAGGGAGCTGCGACATTTGAATGTGTTGCGAATTGACCGTTCAGGTCTTCGGTAAACACCCTGCCCGGCATTGCGCCGGGCAGGATTTTTCTAACCTTTGATCTACAACAGGCTTACAGCAACGGGATCGAGTAGCTGACGATCAGACGGTTTTCGTCTTGATCACGCTGGTTGGCAATGTCGTTGCGCCACATGGCGTTTTTCCACATGAAGCCCAGGTTTTTCAGCGTGCCTTCCTGGATAACGTAAGCCACGGTGATATCGCGTTCCCACTCGGAAGCGCCATTGCTGGTCTGCACACGGTTGGCGTTGTAGGTGTCGATGTTATCGCCACGCAGGTAAACCGCGCCCGCCGTCAGGCCAGGAACGCCCACTTTAGCGAAGTCATACGAGTAGCGTGCCTGCCAGGTGCGTTCGCCAGCACGGGCAAATTTCGAGATCTGCATGTCGGTAGGGATGTAAGCCGATGCGCCGTCGCCCTGGTTCAGGAACGGGAAGTCGCTGCTGCCGTTGCTGACCTGATAACCGCCACCGAAGGTGTGACCTTCAACGGTGTACAGGAACAGGCCGCTGATCAGGTTGTTGTCGACCTTACCCTTGCCGTTGGCCTGGGTGTGGTAATCGCCTGTGGTGTAGTAGGCCGGCTCGTTACCGTTCTTGCCGTCGTCGGAGCTGTTGAAGTAACGCAGGTCAGATTTCAACACGCCCGGGCCAATGGACCAGTTGTGGGTCAGACCCAGGAAGTGTTGCTTGTAGAAGTCTTCCAGGTTGCCGTAGTAGTACTGCAGCAACAGGTCTTTGTTGAGTTTGTAGTCAACGCCGCCGTAGTAGAACTTGTTAACGAACTTGCCCGTGCTGTAGTTCGAGCCACCGTTGGCGCCGCCAAGCGACAGGCCTTCGTTGTTGCTGGAGTTACGGCCCTTGGCGTGTTCGATCTGGCCGCCGGTGAAGGTCAGGTCCTTGAACTCGCTGGAGGTGATCTGGCCACCCTGGAAGGTTTGCGGCAGCAAACGACCGTCGTTGGTCACGATAACCGGCAGTTTTGGCTGCAGGGTGCCGATGCGCAGTTCGGTCTGGGAAATCTTGGCTTTAGCGGTCAGGCCCAGGCTGGAGAAATCGTCTACAGCGTGGTTGCCGTCGCTTGGGAATACCGAGCCGCCAGAGTTTGTGCCATTAGGGTTGCCGTGTTTGGCAGTGCTGGAGTCAAGTTTGACGCCCAGCAGGCCAATGGCGTCCACACCGAAGCCGACTGTGCCCTGGGTGAAACCCGAGGTGTAGTCCAGCTGGAAGCCTTGGCCCCATTCAGCGGTGTAGTTGGAGTTTTTCGGCGCACCCGAATCACGGTTGTCGTTGTTGATGTAGAAGTTACGCAGTTTCAGCGTGGCTTTGCTGTCTTCAATGAAGCCTGCAGCGCTTGCTTGTTGTGCCAACAACCCTACGGCCACAGCGATGGCCAAGGTGGACTTGTTCATTGTGTTGCTCCTTTGCGTTTCTAATTTTTGTATTTCATTAGCCCCGGATCTGAGGTCTGGGTGCTGCAGATGCGCGATTAGCGCCAGACGGTGACTGGCAAGTCAATCGTAACCAATCATGTCTACGACCTTTGTCTAGTCTCCCGTCGTTTGTGCGCAGATTAATGGCTATTTAATAAACCTAAAAAGAATTATTTATGATCTTTTAAGATCGAATAGGCATAAAGCAGGATATTTCCTACGCGCACGAAAAGGAATGCTATCGGTCTTTCGTCTAATTCCTAAACATAATTTCATGAATCTTTTAATAGCGTTTGGTTCTTAAACCTTGGCTTCGATCACAGGCAGGGAAAAATGCCTGGGCATCTGTGGCACGAGCCTGCCTGCGGATGTCGCGGAACTACATAAGCTAATGCTTAAAAGTTATTTATTTAGAGTTTCTTAGATCATTTAACCTCGCATTCTGCCGATATCCGGCCGCCTGCCGAGGAGCTTCCTGATGAAATTGCATTCTCCCTTACGCCTTTTGGCTGCTTTGTCTCTGGCGGGTGCCAGCTTCTTTGCGCAGGCCGCCAGCACGGATGTCACCGTGGCTTACCAGACCACCGTGGACCCGGCAAAAGTTGCCCAGGCCGATGGCGCCTACGAGAAAGCCACGGGGGCCAAGATCAACTGGCGCAAGTTTGATAACGGTGCCGACATCATTGCCGCCATCGCCTCGGGGGATGTGCAGATTGCTTACCTGGGCTCAAGCCCGCTGACGGCAGCAGTGACTCGCAACGTTCCGGTTGAAACCTTTCTGATTGCTACCCAGCTGGGCGGCTCTGAAGCTCTGGTCGCTCGCGACGGTTCCGGCATCAACGGTCCGCAGGATCTGGTCGGCAAAAAAGTGGCCGTGCCCTTTGTGTCCACCGGTCATTACAGCCTGCTGGCCGCTTTGAAGCACTGGAACATCGACCCTTCGAAAGTACAGATTCTGAACCTGGCGCCACCGGCCATCGTGGCGGCCTGGAAGCGTGGCGATATCGATGCCACCTACGTGTGGGATCCGGCACTGGGTACGGCCAAGGAAAACGGCAAGGTGCTGATTACTTCGGGTGAGCTGGGCAAGCTGGGCGCACCGACCTTTGATGCCTGGATCGTGCGCAAGGACTACGCCGCCAAGCACCCGGAAGTGGTCAAGCAGTTTGCCAAGGTGACGCTGGATGCCTATGCCGACTACCACAAGGATCCAAAAGCCTGGCTGGCCAATCAGAGCAACATCGACAAGGTGGTGAAACTGTCGGGCGCCAAGGCAACGGATATCCCTCTGTTGCTGCAAGGCAACGTGTACCCGCTGGCGGCTGACCAGGTTGTCTTGCTGGGCGCACCGACCACCAAAGCCCTGGCCGACACCGCTGCCTTCTTGAAAGAGCAGAAAAAAGTCGACGCCGTACTGCCGGACTACGCGCCGTCGGTCAACGCCACTTTTGTTACTCAATAATCAACGCAGCTGAGGAGTCGACGGTCATGGCCTTGTTATCGCTGGAGCGCATCAGCGCACAGTATCCTGGCGCCGCTGAGCCGGTGCTGTCGGACATCTCCGTCAGCCTCGGCCCTCAGCAACTGCTGGTCGCCCTCGGCCCTTCGGGCAGCGGTAAAACCTCGTTGCTGAATTTGATTGCAGGCTTTGTCGAGCCCAGCAGTGGTCGAATCACCCTGGATGGCGTGCCGGTACATGGCCCCAGCGCAGAGCGCGGCGTCGTGTTTCAGGACGATGTGTTGCTGCCGTGGCAAGACGTGCTGGCGAACGTGGCCTTTGGCCTTGAACTGGCCGGTGTCCCGCGCAGCAAACGCGAAGCCCGCGCCCGTGAAATGCTTGCGCTGGTGGATTTGTCCGGTTTTGAGAAGCGCCGGGTGTGGGAGCTGTCGGGCGGGCAAAAACAGCGTGTGGGCCTGGCCCGAGCGCTGGCTGCCGACCCCCGTGTGTTGCTGATGGACGAACCGTTCGGCGCCCTCGATGCCTTTACCCGTGAGCAGATGCAGGAACTGCTGCTGCAAGTGTGCCGTCGCACCGACAAGCCCGTTTTCCTGATTACCCACGACATTGAAGAAGCGGTGTTTCTGGCCACGGATCTGATTTTGCTGGCGCCCAACCCGGGTCGCATTGTTGAACGGTTGACCCTGGATTTTGGCCAGCGCTACAACGCGGGCGAGTCTGCCCGCTCGATCAAGTCCGACCCTCGTTTTATCGAAACCCGTGAACATGTGCTTGAGCGCGTGTTTTCACAACGCGGTGCCGCCCAGCGGCAGGAGCGCGCATGAGCAGTTATGAAGCCGTTACTGGCGCCCCCGTTGCTGTGCCCCACGCACCGCGCCCGGTTAAACGCAGCCTGAGCACGCGCTGGATCAGCGTCTTGACCCTCGTCACTCTGATCGCCGTCTGGTGGGCTGTCACTGCGGGCGGGTGGATCGAGCCGCTGTTTTTGCCACCGCCCTCTGCCGTGCTGCAAAAAGGCTGGTTGCTCGCGACCGCTGGCTATATGGACTCCACCCTGTGGCAACACCTGGGCGCGAGTTTGAGCCGTATCGGGCTGGGGCTGGGCTTTGCGATTCTGACGGCAGTGCCGGTGGGTATCGCCATTGGTCACAACCGGATTGCGCGGGGGATTTTCGACCCGCTGATCGAGTTCTACCGCCCGATTCCGCCTTTGGCCTATTTGCCGCTGATCGTGATCTGGTGCGGGATTGGCGAGTTGTCGAAAGTGTTGCTGATTTACCTGGCGATCTTTGCCCCTATCGCCATTGCTACCGCCACGGGCGTACGCACGGTCGACCCGGCCAAAGTGCGCGCGGCGCAGTCGTTGGGCGCCACGCGCTGGCAGCTGATTCGCCATGTGATTTTGCCGAGTGCCTTGCCGGATATTTTGACCGGAGTACGCATTGGTCTGGGCGTGGGCTGGTCGACCCTGGTGGCCGCCGAGCTGATCGCCGCCACCAGTGGCCTGGGCTTCATGGTGCAGTCCGCTGCGCAATTTCTGGTCACCGATGTGGTGGTGCTGGGGATTCTGGTGATCGCCATCATCGCCTTTGCCATGGAAATGGGCCTGCGGGCCCTGCAACGCAAGCTGGTGCCGTGGCACGGCCAGGCTCACTAATTAACAGAACTCGACGCTGATTAATCGGCGCGCTGATAAAGAGACAGATCATGAGCCTGACCATTACCCCGATTAGCTCTGCCCTTGGCGCCCAGATAGACGGCGTTGACCTGACTCAGCCCCTGAGTCTTGAGTACCGTGATGCCATCGAGCAAGCGTTGTTGGCGCATCATGTGGTGTTCTTCAGGAATCAGTCGATTACGCCCCAGCAGCAGGCACGTTTTGCCGCCAACTTTGGCGATCTGCATATTCATCCGATTTATCCCAACGTGCCGGAGCAGCCTGAAGTGCTGGTGCTGGACACGGCCGTGACCGACGTGCGCGACAATGCGGTGTGGCACACCGACGTGACTTTTTTGCCGACGCCGGCCATGGGCGCGGTGTTGAGTGCCAAGCAACTGCCGGCGTTTGGTGGCGATACATTGTGGGCGGCCGGGATCGCGGCTTTTGAAGGGTTGTCCGGGCCGCTGCAAGTGTTGCTGGAGGGGTTGACGGCCACCCATGACTTCACCAAGTCGTTCCCGCTGGAGCGTTTTGGATCGACCCCTGAAGAGCTGGCGCGCTGGGAGCAAACCCGCAAGAACAATCCGCCGTTGTCGCACCCGGTGATCCGTACGCACCCGGTGAGCGGGCGAAAATCGCTGTTCGTCAACGAAGGCTTTACCACGCGGATCAATGAGCTGTCTGAAGCCGAAAGCGAAGCGATCCTGAAGCTGCTGTTCGCCCATGCCACCCGCCCGGAATACACCATTCGCTGGCGCTGGCAGGAAAACGACGTGGCATTTTGGGACAACCGCGTGACCCAGCATTACGCCGTGGATGACTACCGCCCTAACCGCCGCGTGATGCATCGTGCGACCATTTTGGGTGATGCGCCGTTCTGAGCCGCTCATCCACTTCTGTGGGAGCGGGCTTGCTCGCGATTCAGGCGGTGCGGTCTCTCGTTGAACCGAGTCGATGTAATCGCGAGCAAGCCCGCTCCCACAAAGGCAATCTCAGAAGAGTGGATGCAGGCAAACGGTCAGGTGTTTGACGGGCTTTCACGCTTGGGCAAAAAAGTCGGCAAGTACAGTCCCAGATAAGCATCTACCACGCGCATCCCTTCTTCGGCCATGCGCCGCGTGATGCATCGTGCGACCATTTTGGGTGATGCGCCGTTCTGAGCCGCTCATCCACTTCTGTGGGAGCGGGCTTGCTCGCGATTCAGGCAGTGCGGTCTCTCGATGAACCGAGTCGATGCAATCGCGAGCAAGCCCGCTCCCACAAAGGCAATCTCACAAGAGTGGATGCAGGCTTACAGTCAGGTGTTTGACGGGCTTTCACGCTTGGGCAAAAAAGTCGGCAAGTACAGTCCCAGATAAGCATCCACCACGCGCATCCCTTCTTCGGCCATGCGCGGGGTGATGCGCCGTTCTGAGCCGCTCATCCACTTCTGTGGGAGCGGGCTTGCTCGCGATTCAGGCGGTGCGGTCTCTCGATGAACCGATTCGATGCAATCGCGAGCAAGCCCGCTCCCACAAAGGCACTCTCACAAGAGTTGATGCAGGCTTACGGTCAGGTGTTTGACGGGCTTTCACGCTTGGGCAAAAAAGTCGGCAAGTACAGCCCGAGATAAGCATCCACCACGCGCATCCCTTCTTCGGCCATGCGCGGGGTGATGCAGTCGTGCAACTGGATGGAGCGCGCATACACGCGGTCGCCCAGTTCCATCGCCAAGGCAAATACGTCCACGTCCTGTGGCAGTACTGGCAGCTCAAAATGACGCATAAACAAGCCATGCATCAGTTGGCCCAGTTCAAGGTCGTGCTGGCGGTCGGCCCGGGTGACTTCGGTGAGGCCATGCTGGGCCAGGATCAGTTGCCGGGCGGCAGCATCCTCGCTGTAGATCGTCAGCATTCGCTGCTCAATAATGCGCGACAAATCTCCCCAACCCTTTAAGCCGTCATGTTCGATCGGCACCTGCAGGCAGGCGCGGAATGCGCCATGCACGTCACCGGTCAGCGCTTCGAGGAGCGCGGGCACTCCCGCAAAAAAGTGATAGACCGATGACGGCGGGATTTGCGCGCGTTCGGCCACGCTGTAAATCGACAGGCTGGACACCCCTTCTTCTGCCAGCAATGTGCGGGCAGCATTGAGTATCAAATCGATCCGGACCTGGCTGCGGGCGCGTGACTTTCGAGGGGTGGCAAGGCGCGTCATGGGTGTCTCCTGCGGGGCAGTCGGCATTGTACGAGCCGGGTCCGAGGTTGTCTGTAAACCCGCAGCGTTAGCCCGCGAACTTCACCATGCGATCGTTAGTCGGCTGGATTGGGCGCGCATTCATCGGGAACAACTGCTTGAAGGCATTGAGTTGTTGTTGGGAGACCGTGCCCGGCACCTTCAACACCTGCCAGCGAACGCCTTCGGTACAGGGCGGAGTCGTCAGCGATCCCATGAACGTGAAGTAATCCAGCTTTTCAGGAAACAGGCTCTGTACATCCAGGTTGTTCAAGGTCACTGAGTCACCCTCACGACGCGGCAGGCTTGAAAACAGGGAGTCCAAGGCTTTGTTCTTTGCTCCGACGTCAAACAACAGGGCAATGACTGCCAGGTTGCCAACGGCATCACGGTGTACCAAATGAGCGCTAAATGGGTACTTTCGACCATCGATTTGCATTTCAGCGGGGGTATGGAAGTGCATTTGCACGAAGTTATGGGTGCCTGACGCCAAGGTCACATCGCCTTTTGATTCAGTGGTGACTTCCAGGCTATGACCATTATGTTTCACCACGGCCGGGCCAGCCGGGTAGTGAATGGCCAGGGCAGGCAGAGCTGCGGAGGTGTTGGCCTTGATATTGATCGGTGATTGCTGGGTGCCAGCGCTGCACAGGGCGTGCTCGTCGTGCAGGTCGCCCCACTCGTCAGGTCCTGTGGGCGACAGGTAATTCCAGTTAGTGTGGCTGGTCGGGGCAGCGGTTACGGGGCCAAGGCCGATGGCAAACAGGGCGATGCCCAGGTAATGGAGTTTCATGAATGTGTCTTCGTGGACGGTGGCTGGTAAGGACAGCCGGGAAAACATTTTGAAACAATCTGTGCGGTGTTTATGTAGGGGGTTTCTGGAGGAGCGGGTAGGAAAATACGATTCGATGGGTGGTCGATGCCCATAAAAAAACGCCGCAGGCCGTGAGGCCTGTGGCGTTTTTTGTGGACTGCAATCGCTTACACGGTATGCAAGTACCAGTTGTATTCGAGGTCGGAGATGGAGTGTTCAAACTCTTCCAGCTCGCTCTCTTTACAGGCGACAAAAATATCGATGTATTTCGGATCGATGTATTTGGCCATGACTTCGCTGTCATCCAGCTCGCGCAACGCATCGCGCAGGTTGTTTGGCAGGCTTTGCTCGTTCTGCTCGTAGCTGTTGCCTTCGACTGGCGCACCCGGTTCGATCTTGTTGGTCAGACCGTGGTGAACACCGGCCAGCACAGAGGCCATCAACAGGTACGGGTTGGCATCGGCACCGGCAACCCGGTGTTCGATACGTACCGAGTCGGACGAGCCGGTGGGTACGCGAATGGCCACGGTACGGTTGTCCAGGCCCCAGCACGGCGAGTTCGGCACGTAGAACTGTGCGCCGAAACGACGGTAGGAGTTGACGTTCGGGCAAAGGAAGGCCATCTGCGCTGGCAGGGTCTCCAGCACACCGCCGATCGCGTGACGCAATGCGGCGTTCTGCTCGGGATCCTCGCTGGCAAAAATATTTTTGCCCTCTTTGTCCAGAATCGATATGTGAACGTGTAGTCCGTTGCCTGCCTGGCCCGGGTAAGGCTTGGCCATGAAGGTGGTGTCCATCTCATGGTCGTAGGCGATGTTTTTGATCAGACGCTTGAGCAGTACCGCGTAGTCGCAGGCCTTGATCGGGTCGGCAACGTGGTGCAGGTTCACTTCGAATTGCGCCGGGGCACTTTCTTTAACGATGGCGTCAGCCGGGATGCCTTGCTCTTTGGCACCTTCCAGAATGTCCTGGAGGCAGTCGACGTATTCATCGAGGTCGTCGATCAGGTAAACCTGAGTCGAGTGCGGACGTTTGCCGGAGATCGGCGAACGTGGAGGCTGTGGGCGACCGTTAACGTTCTCCTGGTCAATCAGGTAGAACTCCAGCTCGAAAGCTGCGCAGATGGTCAGGCCCATTTCGTCAAATTTGGTAACAACTTGACGGAGCACTTCCCGTGGGTCGGCGAAGAAAGGTTCGCCTTCAAGCTCGTGCATGGTCATCAGCAATTGCGCGGTTGGGCGCTTTTGCCAAGGCTCGTTGCACAGGGTGTCGGGGATGGGATAACAGATTCTGTCTGCGTCACCGATATCCAGACCCAGGCCGGTGCTTTCCACCGTTGAGCCATTGATATCAAGGGCAAATAGAGAGGCCGGCAGGTTGATGCCTTTCTCGTAAACCTTGTGCAGGCTGGTGCGTTCGATGCGCTTACCGCGCACCACACCATTCATATCCGCAATGAGAAGGTCTACGTACAGAACCTCAGGATGATCCTTAAGGAACGCGTTCGCTTCGTTAAGCTGAACGGCACGCGGGGGTACCGACATGATGCAACACCTTTGTTGTTAAAAATATCAATCATTGAGCGCTACGGGTTTCAGTCAACCCGAACGGCATACCGAAGTCAAGCAGCCTCTTTTTTGCCCTTAAAAAGCGCCTAAAGGCCATTTTTGACGCTTTTTGGGGCGTGTTTGGCCTGTTTCAATTCTTGCCGACCGCGGGCTTGAGCGGACCGTGTTGTATTTTTTACGGGGGTGTTGTGTAAAAAAATGAACAAGGCTAAGCTCGATTCAAACCCATAACAGCAATAATACCGGGGTGTTACATGTCACGCCTGCCGTTAATCGGCGTTACCGCCTGCACCAAGCAGATCGGTTTGCATCCTTATCACATCACTGGCGATAAGTACGTGCGAGCAGTTGCAGTGGCTGCCAAAGGCTTGCCTCTGATCATTCCGTCATTGGCGCAACTGATTGATCCGACCGATATTCTTGACGGTCTGGACGGCATTCTCTTTACCGGATCGCCCTCCAATATTGAACCCCATCTCTATGGCGGTACCGCCAGTGTGCCAGGCACGTTGCATGATCCTGAACGTGATCTGACTACCCTCCCCTTGATTCGTGCTGCGTTGGCGGCTGGTGTTCCGGTGCTCGGTATTTGCCGCGGCTTTCAGGAATTGAATGTAGCTCTGGGTGGCTCACTTCACCAGAAATTGCACGAAGTCGAAGGCTTTATTGAGCATCGCGAAGATCCCAGCGCCCCGGTTGAAGTGCAATACGCGCCGAGCCACGCCATGCACGTTCAACCCGGCGGCGTCCTGGCAGGCCTGGGCTTGCCTGCGGAGTTCGAGGTCAATTCGATTCATACCCAGGGCATCGAGCGGGTAGCGCCGGGCCTGCGGGTTGAAGCGATTGCCCCGGACGGTCTGGTTGAGGCGGTGTCGGTGGAGGGCGGCAAGGCTTTTGCTTTAGCGGTTCAGTGGCACCCCGAATGGCAGGTAAGCTCTAACCCGATTTATCTCGCCCTCTTCCAGGCATTTGGAGATGCCTGCAGAAGGCGCGCAACACAACGCGACGCGGATGCGTCAGTAAACGCCTGACTTATTCAAGTCAGGACACTCAGCCCAGAGGCATTTATGAGTAACAACCTCGACCAGCTCACCGATTGGTTGAAAGACCACAAGATCACAGAAGTCGAATGCATGATCGCCGACCTCACCGGGATTACTCGCGGGAAGATTTCGCCGACCAACAAGTTCATTGCTGAAAAAGGCATGCGCCTGCCCGAAAGCGTCCTGCTGCAAACCGTAACGGGCGACTATGTCGAAGACGACATCTATTACGAGCTTCTGGATCCGGCCGATATCGACATGATCTGCCGCCCTGACCAGAACGCAGTCTTTGTGGTGCCGTGGGCGATTGAGCCGACCGCTCAGGTGATTCACGACACCTACGACAAGCAGGGCAACCCGATTGAGTTGTCGCCGCGCAACGTGCTTAAAAAAGTGCTCAAACTCTATGCCGACCACGGCTGGCAGCCGATTGTGGCGCCAGAAATGGAGTTTTACCTGACCAAGCGCAGCGACGACCCGGATTACCCGTTGCAGCCGCCGGTCGGTCGCTCCGGTCGCCCTGAAACCGGTCGTCAGTCCTTCTCCATTGAAGCGGCCAACGAATTCGATCCGCTGTTCGAAGACGTTTACGACTGGTGCGAGCTGCAAGAGCTGGATCTGGACACGCTGATCCATGAAGACGGCACGGCGCAGATGGAAATCAACTTCCGTCATGGCGACGCACTGTCGTTGGCCGACCAGATCCTGGTGTTCAAGCGCACGATGCGCGAAGCCGCACTCAAGCACGACGTAGCCGCCACGTTCATGGCCAAGCCCATGACCGGTGAGCCTGGCAGCGCCATGCATTTGCACCAGAGCATTATCGACATCAACACGGGCAAGAACATCTTCTCCAATGAAGACGGGACCATGAGCCAGTTGTTCCTCAATCACATCGGCGGGTTGCAGAAGTTCATTCCAGAACTGCTGCCCCTGTTCGCGCCGAACGTGAACTCCTTCCGCCGCTTCCTGCCGGACACCTCGGCACCGGTAAACGTGGAATGGGGCGAAGAGAACCGCACCGTGGGCTTGCGTGTGCCGGATGCAGGCCCGCAAAACCGCCGGGTTGAAAACCGTTTGCCGGGCGCCGACGCCAACCCGTACCTGGCCATTGCGGCCAGCTTGCTGTGTGGCTACATCGGTATGGTCGAGGGCATCAACCCGAGTGCGCCAGTGGTCGGGCGTGGTTATGAGCGTCGTAATTTGCGTCTGCCTCTGACCCTCGAAGAGGCATTGGCCCGCATGGAAAGCAGCAAGACTGTCGAGAAGTACCTGGGCACCAAGTTCATTGCAGGCTACGTGGCCGTCAAACGTGCCGAGCATGAAAACTTCAAGCGCGTCATCAGTTCGTGGGAGCGGGAATTCCTGCTGTTCGCCGTCTGACACGCCGAGGGGCTGCGCCTTGGAGGCGCGCCCCTCCTCTACTGAATAAAAGGAGAGCTGTATGACTAACAAGAACCCGCAAACCCTTCAATGGCAACAACTGAGTAACGACCACCACCTGGCACCATTCAGCGACTTCAAACAGTTGAAGGAAGTGGGCCCACGTATCATCACGCACGCCAAGGGCGTGTATCTGTGGGACAGCGAAGGCCACAAGATTCTCGACGGCATGGCCGGCCTGTGGTGTGTTGCCATCGGTTATGGCCGTGACGAGCTGGCCGAAGCTGCCAGCAAGCAAATGCGCGAGCTGCCGTACTACAACCTGTTTTTCATGACCGCGCACCCGCCGGTGCTCGAGCTGTCCAAAGCCATCGCCGAGATCGCGCCTGAAGGCATGAATCACGTGTTCTTCACCGGCTCAGGCTCTGAAGGCAACGACACCATGTTGCGTATGGTTCGCCACTACTGGGCGATCAAGGGCCAGCCCAACAAGAAAACCATCATCAGCCGCAAAAACGGCTACCACGGTTCCACCGTGGCCGGCGCCAGCCTGGGCGGCATGACCTACATGCACGAACAGGGTGACTTGCCGATCCCGGGCATTACCCACATCCCGCAGCCGTACTGGTTCGGTGAAGGTGGCGACATGTCCCCGGAAGAGTTCGGCATCTGGGCTGCCAATCAGCTTGAAGAAAAAATCCTCGAACTGGGCGTCGATAATGTCGGTGCCTTCATTGCCGAGCCGATCCAGGGCGCAGGCGGCGTGATTGTGCCGCCCGCCACTTACTGGCCACGCATCAAGGAAATCCTGGCCAAGTACGACATTCTTTTTGTTGCCGATGAAGTGATTTGTGGTTTTGGTCGCACCGGCGAGTGGTTCGGCAGCGATTTCTACGACCTCAAGCCGGACATGATGACCATCGCCAAGGGCCTGACCTCGGGCTACATCCCGATGGGCGGCCTGATCGTGCGCGACGAGGTGGTTGCCGTGCTCAACGAAGGTGGCGATTTCAACCACGGCTTCACCTACTCGGGTCATCCGGTGGCAGCGGCAGTGGCACTGGAAAACATCCGCATCCTGCGCGAAGAAAAAATTATCGAGAAGGTCCACGCTGAAACGGCACCGTATTTGCAAAAGCGTTTACGTGAACTGAACGATCACCCGTTGGTGGGCGAAGTGCGTGGTGTAGGCCTGTTGGGTGCCATTGAACTGGTGCAGGACAAAGCCACCCGCAAACGTTACGAAGGCCGTGGTGTTGGCATGATCTGCCGCCAATTCTGCTTCGCTAACGGTCTGATCATGCGTGCCGTAGGCGACACCATGATCATCTCGCCGCCTCTGGTGATCAGCAAAGACGAGATCGATGAGCTGGTGACCAAGGCGCGTAAGTGCCTGGATCTGACCTTGGAAACATTGCAAGGTTAACTGCTAGGCTTTGGGCGCAAGACAACTTAGGTTTTAAAGTAGGCAATTGCGCTCAGAGCCTTAAGAATCAAGGCTCTTTCCTTGAAAGCCTGCCCCAGATCTTGCCAGACTAGCCTCCGGCTTTAGTCACCTTGAGATCAGGTCGCTGAATCGGTGGTTTAAAAGAACAATTGGAGCATTACAGATGACGGCATCCGGATTTAAAAAAGCTGGCAAGACACTTCTCGCTCTCTCCTTGATGGGCGTGATGGCTGGGGCAGCTCAAGCTGCGGACAAGGTTCTGCACATTTACAACTGGTCCGATTACATCGCACCCGACACCGTTAAAAAATTCGAAGACCAAACCGGTATCAAGGTGGTCTACGACGTGTTCGACAGCAACGAGACCCTTGAGGCCAAGCTGCTGGCGGGCAAGTCCGGCTACGACATCGTCGTGCCGTCCAACAATTTCCTGGCCAAGCAGATCAAGGCCGGGGTTTACCAGGAGCTGGACCGTTCCAAGCTCCCTGACTGGAAAAACCTCGATCCTGCGTTGCTCAAGGCCGTTGGCGATGCCAGCGACAAAGACAACAAACATGCGTTCCCCTACATGTGGGGCACCATCGGTATTGGCTACAACCCTGAGAAGGTCAAGGCTGCTCTGGGCGTCGACACCATCGATTCCTGGGACGTGCTGTTCAAGCCAGAGAACGCTGCCAAGCTCAAGAGCTGCGGCATAAGCTTCCTCGATTCGCCGACCGAAATGATCCCGGCCGCCCTGCACTACCTGGGCTACCCGACCGATTCCCAAGACAAGAAGCAACTGGCTGAAGCCGAAGCGCTGTTCTTGAAGATTCGTCCTTCGGTTGGCTACTTCCACTCCTCCAAGTACATCTCCGACCTTGCCAACGGCAACATCTGCGTCGCAGTGGGTTACTCGGGTGACCTGGAGCAGTCCATCTCCCGCGCCAAAGAAGCCGGTGACAAGGTCAAGCTCAAGTACGTGATTCCTAAAGAAGGTGCTGGCAGCTTCTACGACATGGTCGCCATTCCCAAGGATGCCGAGAACGTTGACGCCGCTTACGCCTGGATGAACTTCCTGATGCAGCCAGAAATCATGGCCGAGATCACCAACAGCGTGCGCTTCCCGAACGGTAACAAGGCTGCAACGCCGCTGGTGAATAAAGACATCTCTGGCGACCCGAGCATTTATCCGTCCGATGAAGTGAAAGCCAAGCTGTACGCCATCAGCGATCTGCCGCCTACAACGTTGCGTTTGCTGACGCGCAGCTGGACCAAGATCAAGTCCGGTAAATAACCAAGCGCTGTGTAGTCGCTGCCGAAGGCTGCGAAGGGTTGCGTAGCAACCCGTTGTCCCAAAGGCCCCGCGATCCCCTCGCAGCCTGAAGCAGCGGCTACAGAATCTTGGATAAACGGATACAAATCAGGGCTTTACGGTAATTAATCGCGGAAAACTTTGCTGTGTCGGTTTATCGAGGGTAAGTTGCGCGCCGGTTTTGTCTTTGGCGGTTCGACTGCCGTGTGACGCGGGCAACTCAGGCCCACCTATTTAGAGGACCATCACGTGTCTATATCTTTGTTTCGCAAGACCTTGTTGGTCGGGGCCGGTTTGACGCTCGCCGTCAGCGTGCAAGCGGCACCTACGGTGCATATTTACAACTGGTCGGACTACATCGCGCCGAACACGCTGGCTGATTTTGAGGCCGCTACCGGCATCAAGCCCGTGTATGACGTCTTCGATTCCAACGAAACCCTGGAAGGCAAACTGCTGGCCGGGCGTACTGGTTATGACGTGGTCGTTCCGTCTAACCACTTCCTGGGCAAGCAGATCAAGGCGGGTGCGTTCCAGAAGCTCGACCTGTCGCAACTGCCGAACTATTCCAATCTCGACCCGGCCTTGCTCAAGCGTCTTCAGGCCAATGATCCGGGTAACCACTATGCCGTGCCGTATCTGTGGGGCACCAATGGCATTGGTTACAACGTCGACAAAGTAAAAGAAGTACTGGGCGTCGACAGCATCGACTCCTGGGATGTGGTGTTTAAACCCGAGAACATGGAAAAGCTCTCCAAGTGCGGCGTGGCCTTCCTGGATTCGGCGGATGAAATGCTGCCTACCGTACTCAACTACCTGGGCCTGGATGCCAACAGCACCAACCCCAAGGACTACAAGAAAGCTGAAGAAACACTGATGTCGGTGCGTCCATACGTCACCTACTTCCACTCTTCCAAATACATTTCCGACCTGGCCAACGGCAACATCTGTGTTGCGATCGGTTTTTCCGGTGATGTATTCCAGGCCAAGGCCCGTGCCGAGGATGCCAAGAAAGGCGTGAACATCGCCTATATCGTGCCCAAGGAAGGCGGCGCCCTGTGGTTTGACATGCTGGCCATTCCCAAGGACTCCGGCAACGTCAAGGAGGCCCACACGTTCATCAACTACTTGCTCAAGCCTGAAGTGATTGCTCAGGTCAGCGACTATGTCGGTTACGCCAACCCAAACCCTGCGGCCGACAAAGTGATGGATGAGTCCATTCGTACCGATGAAGCGGTTTACCCGACCCAGGCGGTGCTGGACAAGACTTACGTATCAATCGAGCTGCCCGCGAAAATACAGCGTCTGATGACGCGTACGTGGACCAAGGTCAAGACGGGCAAGTAATCTCGCAAGACCACCTATCCAAGGCCCGATCATCTAGGTCGGGCTGCTAAATTTGTTGGGAGTTTCGTAATGGCTGTTGCCTCCGGCGCCTATAAGAAAGCCCTCGAGGGCGACCAGACACCTAAAAAGGTGTTGGTCAAAATCGACCGGGTCACGAAAAAATTCGACGAGACGATTGCCGTGGACGATGTGTCCCTGGAAATCAACAAGGGCGAAATCTTCGCCCTGCTCGGCGGATCGGGATCGGGCAAATCGACTTTGCTGCGCATGCTCGCCGGTTTCGAGCGCCCAACAGAGGGCCGTATTTTCCTCGACGGTGTAGACATCACTGACATGCCGCCCTACGAGCGGCCGATCAACATGATGTTCCAGTCCTATGCCCTGTTCCCGCATATGACCGTGGCCCAGAACATCGCCTTCGGCCTCAAGCAGGACAAAATGTCCAATGCCGAGATCGATGCCCGCGTGGGCGAAATGCTCAAGCTGGTCCACATGAGCCAGTACGCCAAACGCAAGCCCCATCAGTTGTCCGGTGGTCAGCGTCAGCGTGTGGCCCTGGCCCGTTCGCTGGCCAAGCGTCCGAAACTGCTGCTGCTCGATGAGCCGATGGGCGCACTGGACAAAAAACTGCGTTCGCAGATGCAGCTTGAACTGGTGGAAATCATCGAGCGCGTCGGCGTGACCTGCGTCATGGTGACCCACGATCAGGAAGAGGCCATGACCATGGCCCAGCGAATCGCGATCATGCACCTGGGCTGGATCGCCCAGATCGGCAGCCCGATCGACATTTACGAGACACCGGTCAGCCGTCTGGTGTGCGAGTTCATCGGTAACGTCAACCTGTTCGACGGTGAGGTGGTCGACGACGCTGAAGGCTATGCGCGCATCAAGTGCCCGGAGCTGGAGAACGACATTTACGTCGGTCACGGCGTCAGCACTTCGGTGGAAGACAAACACACCACCTACGCCATCCGCCCGGAAAAAATGCTCGTCACCACCGAAAAACCGGCCTGTGAGTACAACTGGTCGCGGGGCAAGGTGCATGACATCGCCTACCTGGGTGGTCACTCGGTGTTTTACGTCGAATTGCCGAGCGGCAAGCTGGTGCAGTCCTTTGTGGCCAACGCCGAACGCCGTGGCGCGCGCCCTACCTGGGACGACGAAGTCTACGTGTGGTGGGAAGACGACAGCGGCGTGGTACTGCGCTCATGAACATGCGAAAGCTCAAACGCCGACTGCAACGAATAACCCCCGGTGGCCGTCATGTGGTCATCGGGATTCCATTCCTGTGGCTGTTTCTGTTTTTCATGCTGCCGTTCTTCATCGTCTTGAAGATCAGTTTTGCCGAAGCTGATGTCGCGATTCCGCCGTATACCGAGATCTACAGCTACGTTGACCAGAAAGTCCAGCTGCTGCTGAACCTGGGCAACTACGCGATGCTGGGCGACGACGAGCTGTACATCGCCGCCTACCTGGGCTCGCTGAAGATGGCCTTTTTCAGCACGGCGTTGTGCCTGCTGATCGGTTATCCAATGGCCTATGCCATCGCCAATGCGCGCAAAGAGATGCAGACCGTGCTGGTGCTGCTGATCATGATGCCGACCTGGACCGCGATCCTGATCCGGGTGTATGCCTGGATGGGCATCCTCAGCAACAACGGCCTGCTCAATGGTTTCCTGATGTCGATGGGCTGGATCAGCGAACCGCTGCAGATCCTCAACACCAACATCGCGGTGTACATCGGCATCGTCTATTCGTACCTGCCGTTCATGATCCTGCCGCTGTACGCCAACCTTGTGAAGCACGACACCAGCCTGCTGGAAGCCGCGTCTGACCTGGGTTCGAGCACGTTCAACAGCTTCTGGAAAATCACGGTCCCGTTGTCGAAAAACGGCATCATTGCCGGCTGCATGCTGGTGTTTATCCCGGTAGTGGGCGAGTTCGTGATTCCGGAACTGCTCGGCGGCCCGGAAACCCTGATGATCGGTAAAGTGTTGTGGCAAGAGTTCTTCAACAACCGTGACTGGCCGGTGGCGTCTGCGCTTGCCGTGGTCATGCTGGCGATCCTGATCGTGCCCATCATTCTGTTCAACCGCAGCCAGGCTAAAGAGCTGGAGGGCAAGATATGAATCGCATCCGTTTTTCTAGCTTCATGTTGGTCGCGGGGTTGCTGTTCATCTACCTGCCGATGCTGATCCTGGTGATCTACTCGTTCAACGCCTCCAAGCTGGTCACGGTGTGGGGCGGCTGGTCGCTGAAGTGGTATGTGGGCCTGCTGGACAACACGCAACTGATGGGCTCGGTGATGCGCTCGCTGGAGATCGCGCTGTACACGGCGATTGCAGCGGTGGCGCTGGGGACGTTGGCAGCATTCGTGCTGACCCGTATCAGTCGCTTCAAGGGCCGTACGTTGTTTGGCGGCCTGGTGACGGCGCCGCTGGTGATGCCTGAAGTGATCACCGGTCTGTCGCTGTTGCTGCTGTTCGTGGCCATGGCGCAGATGATCGGCTGGCCGCAAGAGCGTGGCCTGGTCACTATCTGGATCGCCCACACCACGTTCTGTTCGGCCTATGTGGCCGTGGTGGTGTCGTCGCGTCTGCGTGAGCTGGACCTGTCGATCGAGGAAGCGGCGATGGACCTGGGTGCCAAGCCGTGGAAGGTGTTCTTTCTGATCACCATCCCGATGATCGCGCCATCGCTGGCCGCAGGCGCCATGATGTCCTTTGCCCTGTCGCTGGACGACCTGGTACTGGCCAGCTTCGTGTCGGGGCCGGGTTCCACAACCTTGCCGATGGAAGTGTTCTCGGCGGTGCGCCTGGGGGTCAAACCCGAGATCAACGCCGTGGCCAGCCTGATCCTGCTGGCGGTATCGCTGGTGACCTTCATGGTGTGGTTCTTCAGCCGTCGTGCTGAAGAGCACCGCAAAAAGGCCATTCAGCAAGCCATCGACGAATCGGCGGCAGAGTCCTGGAAGCAACCTGATGTGCGTCGTGCACAGTCGACAAACGCGGTTTAAGCCTGCGTCATAAAAAAACCTCGCCTCCTGTGACAGGGTGGCGAGGTTTTTTTATGGGCCAGGGTGAGGGCTTTTGATCCTTCTAAGGCTTGGCCACCATCCAGGCTCCGTCCATTTTGCCGTCACCGGTGGCGTCGCCAGCCTTTTTGTCCATGACAAAGGTATACAGCGGCTTGCCGTCATAGGTCCACTGCATGGTGCCGTCATCACGCTTGATCATGGTCCATTTGCCCATGTCTTTGTGGTCGCCACTGACCATCAGAGGTGGCCAGTTAGCTGCGCACTTGTCATTGCACATGGATTTACCGCCCGCATCCTTGGCGAAGGTGTAGAGCGTCATACCGTTGTGGTCGACAAGCATGCCATCCTTGGTCATCGCCGGATCAGCCGCAAATGCCAGACCTGGCAAGGTAAAGGCTGCAGCTAACAGCAATGTCTTTAGGGAAAACGAGCTAGAAGTCATCGGAATCGTCCTCTTTGTGGTTGTACGATTTGCACTCAAAGCGTAGTTCACTAACCGCTAGCGCGCGTTCCAACCCCAAAGCTGTCACACGACTGCAATAATTCCGTTATCTAATGCGCCACAAGACAGTTAAATGACACGAGGATTACGGCATGGTTGGCAGGAGCATTTTGATCGTTGATGACGAGGCGCCGATTCGCGAGATGATCGCCGTGGCCTTGGAAATGGCGGGCTACGACTGCCTTGAAGCCGATAATGCTCAGGACGCCCACGCCATCATCGTGGACCGCAAGCCGGACCTTATCCTGCTCGACTGGATGCTGCCTGGTGGCACTTCGGGGATCGAACTGGCCCGACGTCTCAAGCGTGAAGAGCTGACCAGCGATATTCCGATCATCATGCTCACGGCCAAGGGCGAAGAAGACAACAAGATCCAGGGGCTCGAAGTGGGCGCTGATGACTACATCACCAAGCCATTTTCCCCCCGTGAACTGGTTGCCCGCCTCAAGGCCGTGCTGCGCCGTGCAGGCCCTGCCGATGCCGAATCCCCTATCGAGATCGGCGGCTTGCTGCTCGACCCCATCAGCCACCGCGTGACCATCGACGGCACCCCCGCCGAAATGGGCCCTACCGAATACCGCCTGCTGCAGTTCTTCATGACCCACCAGGAACGTGCCTACACCCGCGGCCAATTGCTCGACCAGGTCTGGGGCGGCAACGTGTACGTGGAGGAGCGCACCGTGGACGTGCACATCCGCCGCCTGCGCAAAGCCCTCGGTGAGGCTTATGAAAATCTGGTACAAACCGTGCGTGGCACCGGTTACCGGTTTTCGACCAAGGCCTGATCCCGGCTTTATCTGATCCAACGGCAAGCAAGGACCCGCGCGACGTGAATCAAAACTGGCATGGCACTCTGATTCGTCATTTGTTGCTTCTGGTCGCCGGCTGCCTGGTGGTCGGGCTGCTCAGTGGCTATTACGGCTGGAGCCTGGCCATTGGCCTGGCGTTCTATCTGGGCTGGACACTCAAGCAGTTGTTGCGTTTGCACGAATGGCTGCGCCAGCACAAACCCGACGAAGCCCCCCCCGATGGCTACGGCCTGTGGGGCGAAGTGTTCGACAGCATCTACCATCTGCAACGCCGCGATCAGCGTGTGCGCGGGCGTCTGCAAGCGGTGATCGATCGGGTACAAGAGTCTACGGCCGCCCTGCAGGACGCCGTGGTGATGCTCGACAGTGATGGCAATCTGGAATGGTGGAACCGCGCGGCAGAGACCCTGCTGGGGCTCAAGACGCCCCAGGACAGCGGCCAGCCTGTGAGCAATCTGGTGCGTCACCCGCGCTTCAAGGAATATTTCGAGCTGGGCAATTACGTTGAGCCGCTGGATATCCCTTCACCGGTCAACGACCACCTGCGCATCCAGCTCTACATCACGCGCTATGGCAACAACGAACACCTGATGCTGGTGCGCGACGTGACGCGGATTCATCAGCTGGAGCAAATGCGCAAAGACTTTATCGCCAACGTGTCCCACGAACTGCGTACGCCGTTGACGGTGATCTGCGGCTATCTGGAAACCCTGCTCGATAATGTCGAAGACGTGAACCCGCGCTGGAAACGGCCCTTGTCGCAAATGCAGCAACAGGGCGAGCGCATGCAGACCCTGCTCAACGACTTGCTGCTTCTGGCCAAGCTCGAAGCCACGGACTACCCCTCGGACAACCAGCCGGTGGCCGTCGACCTGTTACTGCGCTCGATCAAAAGCGACGCCCAGGCGTTGTCCGGGCAGCGCAACCAGACGATTACCCTGGACGTCGAAGCCGATTGTGCCCTCAAAGGCAGTGAAGCCGAATTGCGCAGCGCGTTTTCCAATCTGGTCTTTAACGCGGTCAAATACACCCCCGATGGTGGCAGCGTGCGCATTCGCTGGTGGGCGGACAGCAGCGGAGCGCACCTGAGCGTGCAGGACTCGGGCGTGGGCATCGACAACAAGCACTTGTCGCGCCTGACCGAACGCTTCTACCGCGTGGACTCCAGCCGAAACGCCAGCACTGGCGGCACCGGGTTGGGACTGGCCATCGTCAAACATGTCTTGTTGCGCCATCGTGCGCGCCTGGAGATCAGCAGTGTGTTGGGCCACGGCAGCACCTTCACCTGCCATTTCGCGCCGACCCAAGTGACAAAATCATCGCCCGGTACGCTGATCGACTAGGCCCTGCGGCCTTTGCCCACTAGGCAAGGGCCACATCAGCCGTTACATTGTTTGGCCATATCTCCCCATTTGTAACGACGGAACCCGTAAAACTCCATCATGGACCCTTCCCCTGGCTTGACCCTCGCGACACTCTTCGCCGACTTCGGCATGATTCTTTTTGCTCTGATCCTGGTTTTGCTCAACGGTTTTTTCGTTGCGGCCGAATTCGCCATGGTCAAATTGCGCTCGACCCGGGTCGAAGCGATTGCCGAGGACAACGGCTGGCGCGGACAGATCCTGCGCACCGTTCATAACCAGCTCGACGCCTACCTTTCGGCTTGCCAACTGGGTATCACCCTGGCATCGCTGGGTCTGGGCTGGGTCGGTGAGCCGGCGTTCGCCCACATACTGGAGCCGCTGCTGGGCGCCGTCGGTGTTGAATCGCCTGAAGTGATCAAGGGCGTATCGTTCTTTACCGCCTTCTTCATCATTTCGTACCTGCACATCGTGGTCGGCGAACTGGCCCCCAAATCCTGGGCCATTCGCAAGCCAGAGACCCTGTCGCTGTGGACCGCCGTGCCGCTGTACCTCTTTTACTGGGCCATGTACCCGGCGATCTACCTGCTCAACGCCAGCGCCAACGCCATTTTGCGCATTGCTGGCCAAGGTGAGCCCGGTGCCCATCACGATCACGCCTACAGCCGCGAAGAACTCAAACTGATCCTTCACTCCAGCCGCGGTCAGGACCCGAGTGACCAGGGCATGCGTGTACTGGCTTCGGCGGTGGAAATGGGTGAACTGGAAGTGGTCGACTGGGCCAACTCCCGGGAAGACCTCGTGACCCTGGACTCCAAGGCCCCGCTCAAGGAAATCCTGGCGCTGTTCCGTCGTCACAAATTCAGCCGCTACCCGGTCTATGACGCAGACACCAATACCTTCGTCGGTCTGCTGCACATCAAAGACCTGCTGCTCGAACTGGCTGATCTGGATCACTTGCCCGAGACCTTCAACCTTGAAGAGCTGACCCGGCCGCTGGAACGCGTGTCGCGCCACATGCCGCTGTCGCAATTGCTGGAGCAGTTCCGCAAGGGCGGTGCTCACTTTGCCCTGGTTGAAGAAGCGGACGGCAAGGTGGTGGGCTACCTGACCATGGAAGACGTGCTGGAAGTACTGGTCGGCGATATCCAGGACGAACACCGCAAGGCCGAGCGCGGCATCCTGTCTTATCAGCCCGGCAAGCTGCTGGTACGTGGCGACACGCCGTTGTTCAAGATCGAACGCCTGTTGGGTGTTGACCTTGACCACATTGAAGCCGAGACCATTGCAGGCCTGATCTACGACACCCTCAAGCGGGTGCCCGAAGAAGAAGAACAGCTGGAAGTCGAAGGCCTGCGCATCATCATCAAAAAGATGAAAGGCCCGAAAATCGTCTTGGCTAAAGTCCTGAAGATGGATTAAAGCCCGATCCCACGCCATCTGTGGGAGCGGGCTTGCTCGCGATGCAAGCGCCGCGGTTTATCAGAATGACCGCGTTGATCCAATCGCGAGCAAGCCCGCTCCCACCAAAGTCCCCCTCCCTCCCTCCGTCTGTAAGAACTTTTACCAGCGAAAGCTGGTTGAAAGGATTCCCCTCTAGCATCGAGTCATTACCGGCAACAGACCGGTTGGCCTGCCACGTGAACAACACGCGGTCAGCGCCCTACTACAACAATAATGGTGACTTTTATGCTGACCTTCCTTGGCTTTGCCATGGTCATTACATTTATGTACCTGATCATGACCAAGCGTCTTTCCGCCCTGATCGCCCTGATTCTGGTTCCCATCCTGTTTGCCGTGTTTGGCGGTTTTGCGCCAAAAATCGGCCCGATGATGCTCGAAGGCATCACCAAGCTTGCCCCGACCGGGGTGATGCTGATGTTCGCCATCCTCTACTTTGCCCTGATGATCGACTCCGGCCTGTTTGACCCGGCAGTGCGCAAGATCCTCAAGCTGGTCAAGGGCGACCCGCTCAAGATCTCGGTGGGCACTGCGGTGCTGGCCCTGGTGGTTTCTCTGGACGGTGACGGCGCGACCACTTACATGATTTGCGTGGCCGCCATGCTGCCGCTCTACAGCCGCATCGGCATGAGCCCGCGGATCATGGCCGGCCTGATCATTCTGGCCGGTGGCGTGATGAACATGACGCCCTGGGGTGGCCCGACCGCCCGGGCAGCCAGCGCCCTGCATGTCGACCCTTCGGACATTTTTGTACCGATGATCCCGGCAATGCTCGCAGGCTGCGCAGCGATCCTGGTGATTGCCTGGTTCTACGGCAAGCGTGAGCGTGCGCGTCTGGGTGAACTGCACCTGCATGGCGATGAAATCGACCACAGCGAAATCAGCGTCTCGCAATACCCGGATGCCCGTCGGCCAAAACTGATCTGGTTCAACGGTGCCCTGACCCTGGCGCTGATGGTTGCCCTGATCGCCGGTTTGCTGCCTCTGCCTGTGCTGTTCATGGTCGCGTTCAGCATCGCGATGATCGTTAACTACCCGTGCCTGCAACAGCAAAAAGACCGCGTTGCGGCCCATGCTGGCAGCGTACTGGCGGTGGTGGGACTGATTTTTGCGGCGGGTATTTTTACCGGAATCCTGTCGGGCACCGGCATGGTCGACGCCATGTCCAAAAGCCTGCTGGCGGTGATCCCACCTGCGCTGGGGCCTTATCTGGCCGTGATTACCGCACTGGTGAGCATGCCGTTTACCTTCTTCATGTCCAACGATGCGTTCTACTACGGCGTACTGCCGGTACTGGCCGAAGCCGCCAGCCACTACGGCATCACTGCCGCTGAAATGGCCCGTGCTTCGATTGTTGGCCAGCCTGTGCATTTGCTGAGCCCATTGGTGCCATCGACTTACCTGCTGGTGGCGCTGGCCGGTATCGAGTTCGGCGATCACCAGCGCTTCACCCTCAAGTGGGCCATCCTGGTGTGCCTGGTCATCATGGTTGCGGCGCTGCTGCTGGGGACGTTCCCGCTGTTCAGCACGCTTTAACCCCCTCCGGTGTGGGAGCGGGCTTGCTCGCGATGCAAGCGACGCGGTGTTTGAGTTAAACCGTGTCGAAGCCATCACGAGCAAGCCCGCTCCCACAATGCCATCATCGTCTCCAAGTGTTTCAACCTTCCCCCCGCTATGCGATGCTGGCGCTCTGCTCAATTGCCGACTACATCTTAAGAAACATCTGTAGGAACGGCCCGCAGCTATCTGATCCTTAGACACATCTATTACAGGGAGCCAGCATGCTGACCCTGCTCAATTTGCTTTCTGCTGTTGCCTTGCTGATCTGGGGCACTCACATCGTCCGAACCGGCATTTTGCGGGTCTACGGCACCAACCTGCGTCATGTCATCGGGCAAAACGTCTCCAGGCGCATGTTCGCCTTTGTCGCCGGGATTGTGGTCACGGCCATGGTGCAGAGCAGCAACGCCACGGCCATGCTGGTCACTTCATTCGTCGGCCAGGGGCTGATGGCCCTGACTCCCGCGCTGGCGACCATGCTTGGGGCCGATGTCGGTACGGCCTTGATGGCCCGGGTGCTGACTTTCGACCTTTCGTGGTTGTCGCCGCTGTTGATTTTTCTGGGTGTGATTTTCTTTCTGACACGCAAGCAAACCCGCGCCGGGCAACTGGGCCGGGTGGGGATTGGTTTGGGCCTGATCATTCTGGCCCTGCAACTGATCGTCGAAGCGGCTGCGCCCATCACCCACGCCCAGGGCGTGAAGGTGATCTTTGCCTCGCTGACCGGCGATATCCTGCTGGATGCCCTGGTCGGTGCCCTTTTCGCAATGGTCTCCTACTCAAGCCTGGCGGCCGTGCTGTTGACCGCAACACTGGCCGGCGCAGGCGTGATCAGCCTGCACGTGGCAATCGGCCTGGTGATTGGTGCCAACATTGGCAGCGGTGTGCTGGCCTTTCTCAGCACCAACATGCAAAACGCCGCCGGGCGTCAGGTGGCATTGGGCAGCCTGCTGTACAAGCTCATCGGCCTGTTGCTGATCATGCCCGTGCTCAACCCGCTGGTGGCCTGGATGGACAGCCTGAGCTATAGCGCCCAGGAGCTGGTCATCGGTTTTCACCTGCTCTACAACACCGTTCGCTGCTTCTTGATGCTGCCCACCGTGGGCGTGATGGCGCGAATTTGTGCCTGGCTATTGCCCGAGCGCGCGCAAGCGAACGGCGTGGTCAAGCCGCGCCACCTCGACCCGGCAGCCCTCGATACGCCGAGCCTGGCCCTCACCAATGCCGTGCGCGAAACCCTGCGCATTGGCGACCTGATCGACACCATGTTGGTCAATATGCTCGACGTTCTGCGCGGCAAGCAAACCGCTGTCACCCAAGAAATGCGTACCCTGAGTGATGAAGTCGAGGTGCTCTACAGCGCGGTCAAACTGTACCTGGCACAGATGCCCCGGGAGGACTTGAGCGAACAGGACAGCCGGCGCTGGGCAGAGATCATCGAACTGGCGATTAACCTCAAACTCGCCAGCGATGTGATCGAACGCATGCTGCGCAAAGTCCAGCAGCAGAAAACCTCCCAGCGTCGATCGTTTTCAGAAACAGGGCTGGAGGAGCTGGTGGGCTTGCAAACCCAACTGATCGAAAACCTGCGGCTGGGGCTGACTGTGTTTCTGAGTTCAGACCCGCAAAGCGCCCGCCAACTGCTGCGCGAGAAGCGCCGCTTCCGCGCCCAGGAACGGCGACTGGCCCACGCCCACGTGAGTCGGTTGCAGCGCAAGGTCACGCAAAGTATCGAGACCAGCTCGATGCACCTGGAGCTGATCGCGGACATGAAACGCTTGAACTCGCTGTTTTGCGGCAGTGCCTACGTGGTCCTTGAAACCTCTGAAACCGGCGCGCTGGAGCTGGATGACGCAGCGGACACGCAACATTTCCCTTGAACGTTGTAGGTCGGGGTGTTGTCAGCCGGTATGCAGCGACTAAGCTGCACCGGCTCAAGGACTCGAGAATTCAGGGATTTTTTATGCGTTGCCTGCTGTTCATCTGTTTACTGCTTGGCGCGACTCAGGGCTTTGCCCTCGATCGTTACAGCGTCGAGGGTTATCAACTCCCCAACGGTCTGCAACTCATCCTCAAGCCCGGTAATGATCGCGGGCACGTGGCGATTCGGCTGGTGGTGGGCGTAGGGCTGGATGACTTTTCATGCGCCGATCAGCAATTGCCGCACCTGCTGGAGCATCTGCTTTTCAGCGGCACCGATGACACCGGAGAAGGCGGCCTGGAGGAGCGCATGCAGGCGCTGGGTGGCGAGTGGAACGCCTTTACCAGTCACGCCGACACCACATTCGTGATCGAGGCCCCGGCTAAAAATCAGCGCAAGATCCTCGATCTGCTCCTGGGGCTGCTGACCCGCACGCAACTTACCGAGCAACGTATCAGCGATGCCAAGCAAGTGGTTGAGCGTGAAGACGGTGGCCATTATTCGCACCTGCAGCGTTGGCTGGATCGCCAGGATCTGGGCCACAGCGCGAGTAATCAACTGGCGGTTGAACTGGGGCTCAAATGCGCTGAGCGGGCCGAAGTGCATGATCTTACGCGCCAACAGCTGGAGGCCGTGCGCCAGAACTGGTATGCGCCTAACAACATGACGCTGATTATCGTGGGTGATCTGGACCGGTTGCTGCCGGCCTATCTGGAGCGCACCTACGGCGCCCTCGAACCGGTTGAGCCCAGCGAGCACAGGCCCCTGGCCGCGATCGATGCCAAGGCCCAGGCTGAGCGTGAACTGGTGCGCGGGGTGGTAGGTGACACCGCGACCCTGCACTGGCTGTTGCCGGAGCCGGTGATCGAGGGGCAGTCCGATGAAACCTGGAGCCTGCTGCGTGATTATCTGGAGTGGGCGCTGTACAGCGAGCTGCGGCTCAAGCACGGGTTGTCCTACGGGCCCTGGGCTGAGCGCGAAGTGTTTGGCGGCGTGAGTTTTTTGAGCCTGAATGCGGATCTTGAGCGCGAAAATGTACCTCAAGCGCGGCAGGTGATTGAGCAACTCAAGGCCCGGCTTCTCAAGGACGGCCTGGACCCGCAGGTGTTTGCCCGGCTCAAGAACGCCGCCATTGCCCGCCAGGCGTGGGCGGTGCAAGGCAACAGCGCGCTGGCCGATTACTATTGGGCCTCACTGGGTGACTACGATGAGGGGCACTTCGCCGATCCGGCCAAGCAGCTAAAGGCCATCAGCCTTGAGCAGGCCAATACGGCACTGCGCGAGTTGCTTGCAGAGCCGGGTTATATCCGCATCGAGAAGCCGTTGTTCGGTTATCACAGCTTGAGCATGGCCATTCTGGGTGCGCTGGCGTTGCTGATTATCCTCGCGGTGAGCTGGCGTGCATGGCGTCGACGTTAAGCGGTCATTTGCGCCACTGCGAAACTCTTTGATACCGTAAAATCATTGCCAATTCGCGGCTGGTTGATCCAGCCGCCAGCGTGCGGAGTATTCATCGTGAGTGATCGTTCCAATCCTTGGCAATTGCAGGCCATCGTCTGCCAACTGCGCGCGGCGCGAAATCAGTGGCGCACGCAAAACGGGCGGGTCAGTGGTGAGCAGGGTGGCCGCGAGCTGCCTTCGCGTGCCGCGATGGCCGATATCCTTGAGGCCCTGTGCGGTGCGTTGTTCCCCATGCGTCTGGGCCCGGTGGACCTGCGTGAGGAAAGTGAAGACTTCTACGTTGGCCACACGCTCGATGTTGCGCTCAACGCGCTGTTGACCCAGGCCCGGCTGGAACTGCGCTACGCGGCCCGCCAGGGCGGCCTGCCCGATGAGGGCGTGGATGCGACCGCGACCTTGCTGATTCAGGACTTTGCCCTGGCCTTGCCGGGCTTGCGCAGCATTCTGGATACCGACGTATTGGCGGCGTACCACGGTGATCCGGCGGCACGTAGCGTGGACGAAGTGCTGTTGTGCTATCCAGGGATTCTGGCGGTGATTCATCACCGGCTGGCCCATCACCTGTATCGCGCCGGGTTGCCTTTGCTGGCGCGGATCAGCGCAGAAATTGCGCACTCGGCCACCGGCATTGATATACACCCAGGCGCGCAGATCGGGCCGAGTTTCTTCATCGATCACGGGACAGGTGTTGTGATCGGAGAAACCGCGATCATCGGCGAGCGTGTGAGGATCTACCAGGCCGTGACCCTTGGGGCCAAGCGTTTCCCGGCAGATGAATCGGGGCAACTGCAAAAAGGCCATCCACGCCATCCGATCGTTGAGGATGATGTGGTGATCTACGCGGGTGCGACGATTCTGGGGCGTATCACCATTGGTCAGGGATCAACCATTGGCGGCAACGTGTGGCTGACCCGCAGCGTACCGGCGGGCAGTAACCTGACCCAGGCCAACTTGCTGCACGATGACGGGACGCAAAAGTAAGATCGGGTGACACCTTGCCCCTCACCACGCCTCTTCCGAGGGCGAAACGTGGTGAGGGGTTCTTGATTTAGCGAGCGTTGCGCACGCCTTCAGCCAGTGCTGCGCACAGGCTCAGTACACCATCCACCGCCTGTTCAGGGGTCGCTGCATTTTCGATCTTGTCGATCAATGCCGAGCCGACCACCACGCCATCGGCCAGTCGTGCAATCGCTGCCGCCTGTTCAGGGGTGCGAATGCCAAAGCCCACGCTGATTGGCAGGTCGGTATGGCGACGCAGGCGCTCGATGGCCGCGCTCACCTGTTCAGTGGTAGCTGAACCTGCTCCGGTCACGCCTGCCACCGATACGTAGTACACAAAGCCCGAGCTGCCAGCCAGTACGGTCGGCAAGCGCCCGTCGTCAGTGGTCGGCGTGGTCAGGCGGATAAAGTCGATGCCTGCGGCCTGCGCGGGGTCGCACAGCTCGCTGTTGTGCTCGGGTGGCATGTCGACCACGATCAGGCCGTCTACACCTGCCGCAACGGCGTCGGCAATGAACGCGGGCACACCGTAATGATGGATCGGGTTGTAGTAACCCATCAGCACCAGCGGCGTGTCGCTGTTGCCTTCACGGAACTCGCGAACCATCTGCAGGGTTTTTGCCAGGTTTTGCTTGGCGCCCAGTGCACGGATATTGGCCAGCTGAATCGCCGGGCCATCGGCCATCGGGTCGGTGAAGGGCATGCCCAGCTCGATCACGTCGGCGCCCGCCGCAGGCAAGCCCTTGAGGATCGCCAGCGAGGTGGCGTAATCCGGGTCACCTGCCGTGACGAAGGTCACCAGGGCCGCGCGGTTTTGTTCCTTGAGTTCGGTAAAGCGCGTTTGCAGGCGGCTCATCAGTGTTGCTCCTGTTGAGACTGTTCCATGTGGTGCATCACGGTTTGCATGTCCTTGTCGCCTCGCCCCGACAGGTTGACCACCATCAAGTGATCTGCCGGCAGGGTCGGTGCGCGCTTGAATACTTCAGCCAGGGCGTGGGCGCTTTCAAGGGCCGGGATGATGCCTTCAAGGCGGCAGCACTTGTGGAAGGCATCCAGGGCTTCGTCGTCCGTCACCGAGGTGTATTCGACGCGACGGATGTCGTGCAACCAGGCGTGCTCAGGGCCGATGCCAGGGTAGTCGAGACCGGCGGAAATGGAGTGGGCGTCGATGATCTGGCCATCGTCGTCCTGCAGCAGGAAGGTGCGGTTGCCGTGCAGCACGCCCGGTTCGCCGCCGTTGAGGCTGGCCGCGTGCTTGCCGGTTTCGATGCCGTAACCCGCCGCTTCCACGCCGATGATTTCAACGCTGGTGTCATCCAGGAACGGATGGAACAGGCCCATCGCGTTGGAACCGCCGCCGATGCATGCCACCAGGCTGTCCGGCAGGCGGCCTTCCTGGGCTTGCATCTGGTCGCGGGTTTCCTTGCCGATCACGGCCTGGAAGTCGCGCACCATCGCCGGATACGGGTGTGGGCCCGCCACGGTGCCGATCAGGTAGAAGGTGCTGTCAACGTTCGTCACCCAGTCGCGCAGGGCTTCGTTCATGGCGTCTTTGAGGGTGCCGGTGCCCGCTACAACCGGGATCACTTCAGCGCCCAGCAGTTTCATGCGGAACACGTTCGCCTGCTGACGCTCGATGTCGGTGGTGCCCATGTAGATCACGCACTGCAGACCAAAGCGGGCCGCCACGGTGGCGGTGGCCACACCGTGCATCCCGGCACCGGTCTCGGCGATGATGCGTTTTTTGCCCATGCGCCGCGCCAGCAGGATCTGGCCGATGCAGTTGTTGATCTTGTGCGCGCCAGTGTGGTTCAGCTCTTCGCGCTTGAGGTAAATCTTGGCGCCGCCACAGAACTCGGTGAGCCGCTCGGCGAAGTACAGCGGGCTTGGGCGGCCCACGTAGTCGCGCTGGAAGTAGGCCAGTTCCTTGATGAACTCAGGGTCTTTTTTGGCCAGCTCGTACTCGCGATCCAGATCAAGGATCAGCGGCATCAGGGTCTCGGCTACGTAACGGCCGCCGAATGAGCCAAACATGCCATTGGCGTCAGGGCCGGTACGTAAAGTGGATTGAGTCATGTGACGCTCCAGATAAAAAGTTACGAAGGTCGATGGGCCAGACTTTACCCGCGACAGCCCGGGATGAAAACCGATAAGATCGCCACAACATGTCAGGAAAACTCACAGATACCATGAGTCGAGATCTCCCGCCCCTGAATGCCCTGCGCGCATTCGAAGCCGCCGCCCGCCTGAGCAGTGTCAGCCAGGCCGCCGAGCAGTTGAACGTCACCCACGGCGCTGTCAGTCGACAGTTGAAAGTGCTTGAAGAGCACTTGGGCGTGAGCCTGTTCGTAAAGGAAGGCCGCGGCCTGAAGCTCACTGATGCCGGAATTCGCCTGCGTGACGCCAGCAGCGAGGCGTTCGATCGCTTGCGTAATCTGTGCGCAGAACTCACGCAAAGCCAGGTCAATGCCCCTTTTGTGCTCGGTTGCTCGGGCAGTTTGCTGGCGCGCTGGTTTATTCCGCGCCTGGGTCGATTGAATGCCGATTTACCGGACTTGCGCTTGCACCTGTCCGCCGGTGAGGGTGATCTGGACCCCCGCCGTCCCGGGCTGGACGCCTTGCTGGTGTTTGCCGAGCCGCCGTGGCCCGCCGATATGCAGGTGTATGAGTTGGCCAGCGAGCGTATTGGCCCGGTGGTCAGCCCGCGCTATGTCCGTTATGCGCAACTGTGTGGTGCGCCCGCCAGCGCCTTGCTCGACGAATCATTGCTGCACACCACCTCGCGGCCCCAGGCATGGCCAAGCTGGGCACAGCAGAACGCCATCGAGGCGAAGGATTTGAAATACGGGCAGGGGTTTGAGCACTTGTATTACTTGCTTGAAGCCGCCGTTGCGGGGCTGGGTGTGGCGATCGCTCCCGAGCCGCTGGTGGCGCAGGACCTGCAAGCCGGACGTCTGGCTGCGCCCTGGGGCTTCAACGAAACCCCGGCGCAGCTGACGTTATGGTTGCCCAAGCGCGCCGCAGACGGGCGCGCCGGGCAACTGGCGCAATGGCTCAAGGCTGAGCTTGCGCGCAGCGCAGATTAGTTGCCGCGCTTGCACAACAGGAAAGCAGCCAGCAGACCCAGCGCGCCGATGGCAACGCCCGCGGTGGCGTACGGATGCTCCTGGGCGTACTCACGGGTAGCGATCGCGGTTTCGCGAGTCTTGTCTTTCACTTCTTCGTAGGCGTCGCTGAGCAGATGGCGCGAATGCTTGAGTGCGTTTTCGGCATTGTTCTTGAGGATGCCAAGGGTCTTTTTGGACTCGTCTGAAGCGTCGTGCTTGAGGCTTTCCAGAGACTTGAGCAGGCTCTCGATCTCTGCTTCCATGCTTTGCAATGAGGCTTTACGTAGGGAATTGCTAGCCATTAGGGCTCTCCTGCATTGATGAGTGAGGTGCTTGTTAAGTCCGACTACAGAGATTTCAGAAAGTGCAGTTGGCCTGAACTTTTCCGTTCAAATTGCCTACAAAGTATTTAGCACAATCGCTGCTAGGCTTTGATCTACGACAAAGGAGAACGTTATGTCTGACCATCACACCTACAAGAAAGTTGAACTGGTAGGCTCGTCCCCGAGCAGCATAGAAGACGCCATCAGTAATGCACTGGCCGAGGCCAACAAAAGCATCAAACACCTGGAATGGTTCGAGGTGGTCGACACCCGTGGGCACATCAAGGACGGTAAAGTTGCGCACTATCAGGTGACGCTCAAGGTCGGATTTCGGATTGCCAGCAGCTAAAGAGTGATGGCGTTTTGAACTTACTGGCTGGCCGTTTGCCATAAACTCGGCTACACCGTCTGGGTGCAGCACGGCACATGCCGCGTTGCACCCTTTTCGTTTTGACCGGGGAATGTCACCGATGAAAAAGATTTTATTGGCTGTAGGTTTGCTGAGTCTGGCAGGAACGGCGTTTGCAGCGGGCAAGCCATGCGAAGAGTTGAAAAGCGAAATCGCGGCGAAGATTGAGGCCAATGGCGCCAAGCATTATTCGCTGACTGCTGTAGAGAAAGGCACTTCGGCTGACGGCAAAGTGGTGGGTACCTGTGAAGGCGGTACCAAGGAAATCGTGTACAAGCGCGGGTAAGTCCAGCGCAGCAGTAAATCTTGTGGGAGCGGGCTTGCTCGCGATGTGCACGCCGCGGTGTTTCAGATCAATCGCGTCGATACCATCGCGAGCAAGCCCGCTCCCACACTTCCCTTTGCGTCAGGCCCCTTTCATCACCTGCGACAGCAATTCATATGAATGAATGCGGTCTGCGTGTTCATACAAATCACAGGTAAAGATCAGTTCGTCAGCCTGTGTCTGCTCCACCAGCACGTCCAGCTTGGCCTTGATTTTCTGCGGGCTGCCGACCATCGCCAGGCCTAGGAAGCTCATCACCGCCTCTTTTTCGTGGGGCAGCCACAACCCGTCCATCGTCTCCACCGGTGGGCGCTGCACCAGGCTCTGCCCACGCATCAACGCCAGAATCCGCTGTTGTACGGAGGTCGCCAGGTACTCGGCCTGCTCATCGGTATCGGACGCCACCAGCGGGATGCCGAGCATCACATAGGGCTTGTCGAGGGTCGCTGATGGCTTGAAGTGATTGCGATAGACGCGAATCGCTTCGTGCATCAAGCGCGGTGCGAAATGCGAGGCAAAGGCGTAAGGCAAACCACGTTCACCGGCCAGTTGCGCGCTGAACAAGCTGGAGCCCAACAGCCAGACAGGAACGTTGGTTCCTGTGCCCGGCATGGCGATGATCCGTTGGTCCGGGGTGCGGGGGCCGAGGTAGCGCATCAGTTCAGCCACATCTTCGGGGAACTCATCGGCACTGCCCGAGCGCTCGCGGCGCAGGGCGCGGGCGGTCATCTGGTCTGAACCCGGCGCACGGCCCAGGCCCAGGTCGATGCGTCCCGGGTACAGGCTTTCGAGGGTGCCAAACTGCTCGGCAATGACCAAAGGCGCATGGTTGGGCAGCATGATGCCGCCCGAACCCACGCGAATGGTCGAGGTGCCGCCTGCCAGATAGCCAATCAAAACGGAGGTCGCCGAGCTGGCGATGCCGTCCATATTGTGGTGCTCAGCCACCCAAAAGCGGTTATAGCCAAACTTTTCTACGTGCTGTGCCAGATCCAGCGAATTGCGCAACGACTGGGCGGCGCTGCCATTTTCGCGCACAGGCACCAGGTCGAGGGTCGAGAATTTGATGTCAGACAATCGTTTCATCAGCCGGCTACTCCAGGTGGGGTGCAGGTCAAGGTGCTCGCAAAACCTGCCAGTGATTACAGAAATATGGGCATATACCCGAGTTTCAATGGCAGTCCGGGAATTGAGTGACTAAAAAAGACGACTGGTCCGACAAGATGAACTTTGTGGAGCCGACTACCCTCACAACCTTAGTCATGGCGTGAAACCTTCACGCCGCTCTTCAGGAGGCACGCATGAGTATCAAAAAGAAAGCATCGGCTCATTGGGCAGGCGACCTTAAAACCGGTATCGGCTCCATCTCCACTGAAACCGGGGTACTGCGCGAAGCGCCGTATGGTTTCAAGGCGCGGTTTGAAGGCGGCAAGGGCACCAACCCCGAAGAGCTTATTGGCGCAGCCCATGCAGGCTGTTTTTCGATGGCGTTGTCGATGATTCTCGGTGATGCCGGGCTCAAGGCCGACAGCATCGACACCACGGCTGAAGTAACGCTCGACCAGGTGGACGGCGGCTTTGCAATCACGGCAGTGCATCTGGTGCTCAAGGCCAAAGTGCCCGGCGCAACCCAGGCGCAGTTCGACGAGTTGACCACCAAGGCCAAAGAAGGCTGCCCGGTGTCCAAAGTGCTGAACGCAAAAATCACCCTGGATGCCACTCTGGTGAGCTGACGACTTGCGTGCGCCCCGCTTGTCACAAGCGGGGCTGCGTTGGCCCGGACAATGGCTACTTGGCTGCGACAGATCAGTCTTGCGCTGCGCCAGATGTGATCGAATGATCACCACTCGCGTCAGATCATGACTTAGCGTTCTGCCTCAAGGGAGTCTCACCATGAAACGTTTTGCTTTGGCTGTAGTTTGCTGTGCAATGGCCACCTCGGCTTTGGCGGCCCCCAAGCCGTGTGAAGAACTGAAAGCCGAAATCGAAGCCAAGATCCAGGCCAACAACGTGTCGTCCTATACGCTTGAAATCGTGGCCAATGAAGAAGTCCATGACGAGAACATGGTGGTAGGGTCGTGCGAATACGGCAGCAAAAAAATCATCTACCAGAACAACGACCGCCAGGCTTCACGGTAAGCAATTGACCAGCCGCTCCTCGGCAATCACCTTGCCCGCTGCGTTGTACAGCCGGGCGTAGGCGTTGAAGCCCAGTGAGCGCGCTTGCAGCCGGTAACGTTGGCCCGGCTGGAAGTTGTCGTAATTCAGGGTGACGTAGCACAGGCGTTCCTGCGGGTCGCTAAACATGCCCATACCGCCTACAAACACCTCGAAATCGAAGCGCACCATCAATTCATGACTGCCCGGCGTGACTTGAAAATAGCGACCGTCGGTCATGCGCTGGTTGTCCAGGCGCTCGGCCATCACCAGCTTGCCGGTTTGCGTTTCAAGGTCGACCCAAGCCATTTTCGGGTCAGCCGAAGGCAATGGCGTGCTGGCGCAAGCGCTCAGCAGGCACGCGGTCAACACAAGCAAAAAAGTGCGCATGATGATTTCCAGATAATTTGTTACATAAGCATAGCGTGCAATGCGGCTTTGCTGCTCTGCCCTGTGTGGGTGCCAGGCGATGTGGTTTGCCTGAAGGACCGTGCTGCCTGTATCGCGGGCAAGCCCGCTCCCACACTATTTATTGTCACTTTACCGCCGGGATCGCTTTATGACGCCGCGTGTTCGCTGCCTGCTTGCCATCGCCCTGATACCGCTGATCAATGGCTGTTCCAGTGCGTCGTATTACTCGCAACTGGCGGGAGGGCAATGGCAGTTATTACAGGCCCGCGAGCCGGTGAGCACGGTCATTGCCGACCCGCAGCGCCCGGTTGTATTGCGTGAGCAATTGGTAAAAGCCCAGGCCGCGCGAAACTTCGCCAGTCAGCATTTGCACTTGCCGGATAACCAGAGCTATCGGCTGTACGCCGACCTGAAGCGGCCTTACGTCGTGTGGAATGTGTTCGCCACACCGGAGTTTTCCCTCACCCCCGTGACCCATTGCTTCCCGGTTGCCGGGTGCGTGGCCTACCGTGGTTATTACTCTCAGGGGGCGGCGCGAGGGGAAGCGGCCCTGCAGCGTCAGGACGGCAAAGACGTGTTTGTCAGCGGGGTTGAGGCCTACTCGACATTGGGCTGGTTCGATGACCCCATTCTCAACAGCATGCTCACCTGGGGCGATGAACGGCTGGCCACCCTGATTTTTCACGAACTGGCCCATCAGCGTTTTTATGTGAAGGACGACAGCGAGTTCAATGAGTCTTTCGCCAGCTTCGTCGAACAGGAAGGCACTCGCCAATGGCGCGCCCACCAGGGCCTTTCACCGGCCAGCGACAATGGTTTGCAGCAGCGAAAGCAACTTATCGCGTTGGTACTCGACACCCGCCAACGCCTGCAAGACCTCTACGCCCAGCCTTTGCCTGCCGATGAAATGCGTCAGCGCAAAGCGGCTGAATTTGAACGCATGCGCCGCGAGTACTGTCAGTTACGGGATCAGCAATGGGGTGGGAACAAGCGCTTCGATGGGTGGGTCAATTCGCCGATGAACAACGCCAAGCTGCTGCCTTTCGGGCTGTATGACCAGTGGGTGCCAGCATTCACCGCGCTGTTTGAATCCGTTGACGGCAATTGGCCGAACTTCTATCGCGAGGTAGAGCAACTGGCAAAACTGCCACTGCAACAGCGCAAGGCGGCGTTGCAGCAGTGGATTGCGCGCCACTAGTCAGCTGGACTTGAGCCAGCCCTTCACGGCGCAGATGGCAAAGGGGCTGGTGCTGCATGCACCGCTGCTCAGGGCTGCGCGCAATTGCGCGATATCAGCTTTCATCATGTAGCTCGCGCCGTCCTTGAAATGTGAGTTTTGTCCAAAGCCGCCTTCGGTCATTTCCTTCAGCGCGTCTTCTTTGCTCCAGTCCTGTACCACCACGCGGTACATCGCCGCCATCAGGCCGGTGCGGTCCACGCCGTGCTTGCAGTGCATCAGCACCGGGCCTTTGGCTTGTGCCGTCTGGATGGCGCGCAGGGCGGCCAGTACATCGGTGTCATCCACATGGTTGGTGCGATAAGGCAGCTGGACCTGTGCTACATCGGGGTTCTTGAGCCAGGAGGCATCGGCCTCAGGCAAGAAGTTGATCACCGTGGCGATCTGCAGTTTTTCCAGCAACGGCTGTGCAGCGCTGTCAGGCAAGGCGCTGCGGTACAGGGTTGGGGACATTTGATACAGGTTGTACTGCGCGGCGACAGGTTGAGCCCACTGTGCAGGGCGAGCCTGGGTTGTTTCGTCGGCCTGAGCCTGGGGCAATGCAAACGCTGCCAGCAATGTCAGGCACAGGGCGGGGAAAAACCGGGCTTTGGGCATATTCAGTTCGACCACTTCAACAGGGATTATCAGGAGGTGGCGGCAGATTGAGTGATTTGTGATCAAAACCCTGTGAGCCATTTGTTAAAAAAACGTGAAGGCGCCAAAGGCAGGTGCGGCAAAATTACGCATGAAACGATTCACCTGGGCGCCCGGCCTGTTAGTATTTGTAACCAAAGTTTGCAAGCGTGTTGTTTTCCTTCGGTCAACATCGACCCGTATCGCTGCCAAAACGAAAAGCTGCCCATGAGCGGCTGTAATCCGTGACTGCCTGATGAGGTGCCCCCGCATGTCTGAACAAGACAACCCCCGGCGTGAGTTTTTGCGCAAAACCCTGACCCTGATTCCAGTGGTCACTGTCGCCAGCACCGGTCTGGGTAGCACGGTGATGATGGCCACGCCTGCGGTCGCCGCGCCTGAACCTGCACAGCGCCCTTCGAGCCCTGGCAAAGCGTATGAGCCGACGTACTTCACGGCTGAGGAGTGGGCGTTCGTAAACGCCGCGGTCGCACGCCTGATCCCTGCAGACGAGCAAGGCCCCGGCGCTTTGGAAGCCGGTGTACCGGAATACATCGACCGCCAGATGAACACGCCTTATGCCAGCGGTGCGCTGTGGTTCATGCAAGGCCCGTTCAATGCCGACGCGCCACCCGAGATGGGCTGGCAGAGCAAACTGGTACCAAAACAGATCTATCGCCTGGGCATCGCTGCCACGGAGGAGCTCTGCAAAAAAGCCTATAACTCAACATTTGCTGGGCTAGACAGCGCTACCCGAGACGAAGTGCTCAAACAACTGGAGGCCGGTACGCCTAAATTCGATAGCGTTCCGGCCAAGATGTTTTTCAGCTTTTTGCTGCAAAACACCAAGGAAGGCTTCTTTTGCGACCCTATTCACGGTGGCAACAAAGGCATGGTCGGCTGGACCATGATCGGCTTCCCCGGCGCGCGCGCTGATTTCATGGACTGGGTCGAACGCAACGAGCAGTACCCCTTCCCGGCAGTTTCCATTCGCGGCGAGAGGGCTTGAGCATGTCGACCGTTATGAAAAAAGTTGATGCAGTTATCGTCGGTTTCGGTTGGACCGGCGCGATCATGGCCAAAGAGCTGACCGAAGCTGGCCTGAATGTTGTGGCCCTTGAGCGCGGCCCAATGCAGGACACCTACCCGGATGGTAACTATCCACAGGTGATTGATGAGCTCACCTACAGCGTGCGTAAAAAGCTCTTTCAGGACGTCTCCAAAGAAACCGTCACCATCCGCCATAGCGTCAATGACGTGGCCTTGCCTAACCGCCAGCTGGGCGCGTTTTTGCCTGGCAACGGTGTGGGCGGCGCGGGTTTGCACTGGTCGGGCGTGCACTTTCGGGTCGACCCGATGGAGCTGCGCATGCGTAGTCATTACGAAGAGCGCTACGGTAAAAACTTTATCCCCAAGGACATGACCATCCAGGACTTCGGCGTCAGCTATGAAGAGCTGGAGCCGTTTTTCGACTACGCCGAAAAAGTCTTCGGTACTTCGGGCCAGGCCTGGACCGTAAACGGCCAATTGGTCGGTGAAGGCAAGGGTGGCAACCCTTATGCAGCGGATCGCTCCGATCACTTCCCGCTGGTGTCGCAGAAGAACACCTACTCGGCACAGCTGTTTCAGAAAGCGGCCAATGAAGTGGGCTACAAGCCTTACAACCTGCCGTCGGCCAACACCTCGGGGCCTTATACCAACCCCTATGGCGCGCAGATGGGCCCGTGCAACTTTTGCGGCTTTTGCAGTGGTTATGTCTGCTACATGTACTCCAAGGCATCGCCCAATGTAAATATTCTGCCAGCGCTCAAGCCGCTGCCGAATTTTGAGCTGCGCCCTGACGCCCATGTCATCCGGGTCAATCTGGACAGCACCAAGAGCAAAGCCACCGGTGTGACCTACATCGATGCACTGGGCCGTGAGATCGAACAACCGGCCGATCTGGTGATCCTGGGTGCATTCCAGCTGCATAACGTGCGTTTGATGCTGCTGTCGGGGATTGGCAAACCCTATGACCCGAAAACCGGTGAAGGTGTGGTGGGCAAAAACTTCGCCTACCAGAACATGGCCACCATCAAGGCGTACTTCGACAAAGACGTACACACCAACAACTTCATCGGCGCTGGCGGCAATGGCGTGGCAATCGATGATTTCAATGCGGATAACTTCGACCACGGGCCGCACGGCTTTGTCGGCGGTTCGCCGATGTGGGTCAACCAGGCGGGCAGCCGGCCGATTGCCGGGACTTCAAACCCGCCGGGCACCCCGGCGTGGGGCAGTGCCTGGAAGCGTGCAACCGCCGATTACTACACCCACCAAGTGTCGATGGATGCCCACGGTGCGCATCAGTCCTACCGTAGCAACTACCTCGATCTGGATCCGGTGTATCGCGATTCCTTCGGCCAGCCGCTGCTGCGCATGACGTTCGACTGGCAAGAAAACGACATCAAAATGAACCGTTTCATGATGGGGAAAATGGGCAAGATCGCCGAAGCGATGAACCCGAAAGCCATAGCCCGAATCGGCAAGCAAGTCGGTGATCACTTCAATACGGCCTCCTACCAGACCACTCACCTTAACGGTGGCGCGATCATGGGCACGAATCCGAAAACCAGTGCACTGAACCGTTACCTGCAGAGCTGGGACGTGCACAACGTGTTTGTGCCGGGTGCGTCTGCCTTCCCGCAAGGCTTGGGATACAACCCGACAGGTCTGGTTGCTGCGTTGACCTATTGGTCGGCTCGGGCGATCCGCGAGCAGTACCTGAAAAACCCCGGCCCACTGGTTCAGGCATAAGGAGCGATGACCATGAAAGCATTTGTTATCGCGACCCTGACACTCTTCGCCAGCCTCTCGGCGGTGGCTGCAGACAGTGACCCGCAAGCGTTGGTCAAGCAAGGTGAATACCTGGCTCGCGCCGGTGACTGTGTGGCCTGCCACACCGCCAAGGACGGCAAGCCGTTCGCCGGTGGCCTGGCGATGGAAACCCCGATCGGTACGATTTATTCGACCAACATCACGCCGGGCAAAAGCGGCATTGGCAGCTACAGCTTTGAAGATTTCGACAAAGCCGTGCGCCACGGCGTCGCGCAAAATGGCAGCACCTTGTATCCGGCCATGCCGTATCCGTCCTATGCGCGGGTCAACGAGGCCGATATGCAGGCGTTGTATGCCTACTTTATGAAGGGCGTGAAACCTGTCGAGCAAGTGAATCAGGAGGCCGATATTCCGTGGCCGCTGAGCATGCGCTGGCCGTTGGCGATATGGCGCTTGCTGTTTGCTCCGCAGGTTGAAGACTTCAAGCCGCAAACCGGGCAAGACGCGGTGACGAGTCGCGGCGCGTATCTGGTGGAAGGCCTTGGGCACTGCGGTGCGTGCCACACGCCACGGGCACTGACCATGCAGGAAAAAGCCCTGAGTGCCAGCGACAGCCCGGCGTTTCTGTCAGGCAGCGCACCACTGGAGGGCTGGATCGCGAAGAACCTGCGCGGTGATCACAAGGACGGTCTGGGCAGTTGGAGCGAGGCGCAACTGGTGCAGTTCCTCAAGACCGGGCGCAGTGATCGCAGTGCTGTATTTGGTGGCATGAGTGATGTGATCGTGCACAGCATGCAGTACATGTCCGAGGATGATCTGACCGCTATCGCTCGATACTTGAAGTCGTTGCCTGCGGTTGATCCGGCTGACGTGCCCCATCAGTACGATCCGGCGGTAGCGGATGCCCTGTGGAACGGTGACGACAGCAAGCGCGGCGCGGCGGTGTACATCGATAACTGCGCGGCCTGCCATCGTACTGACGGTCACGGCTACACCCGAGTGTTCCCTGCCCTGGCGGGTAATCCGGTGTTGCAGTCGGCGGACCCGACGTCGCTGATTCATATCGTGCTTAAAGGTGGGACGTTGCCTGCGACGCATACGGCGCCGTCGACCTTCACCATGCCTGCTTTCGACTGGCGTTTGTCGGATCAGGAAGTGGCCGATGTGGTCAATTTCATCCGCACCAGTTGGGGTAACAAGGCGGGTGAAGTGAAGGCCGGGGATGTGAAGGCGATTCGCACACCCTGAGTATCGGGTGGGAGCGGGCTTGCTCGCGATGCAGTTGACCCGGTATGCCTGAATGACCGATTCGATCCCATCGCGAGCAAGCCCGCTCCCACAGTGGGTATTCAGGGTTGTTTTGCACCCATCCCGAACCATTTCTGCGACAGGGCCTCCAGCCGGCCATCGGCCTTGATCCGCTGCAGTGCCTTGTCCAGGCTGGCCTGGAACGCCGGGTTGCCTTTCTGGAAGGGAATGGCCAGGGCAACTTCCTCATCCGTGACCGGCGTTTTCTGCGCCACGGTTACCAATGGCCCGCGGTCGACAAACGCGTTGCCCTGAACTACGCCTAATGTCTGGCCCTGCAACATGGCAAGGCTGTTGGGTGAGCGCGGCGGTTCCTGCCGGGCTATCGTCTGCGCTTGCAGGTGGCTGTAAGGCTCGCTGAAGTCGAAACGATCCTGAAGTTCGGGAGTCAAAGCGATGTGGTTGATGGCAACGTCGTATTTGCCGCTCTCAACGCCCGGCAACAGGTCATTGCTGTCCGTCACAAGAATGGAGGGATGCACGTCCAGTTCCTGAGCCAGCAGTTCGCCCAATTCCACGTCAAAGCCGGTCAGGCGCCCGTCTTGCTTGAAGCTGAACGGGGGCATATCGGCCTCAAGGGCGATGCGCAGTTCGCCCCGGTCGTTCACGTCGTCGATCAGTTCGGCTTGAGCAAAAGGGCTCGCCAATGGCAGTAAAAGCATCAGGCCTGGCAGGAAACGCATGGACACTCCTTGGAATTTGTTGCAAGCGATTCGCAATTGGCGTCCGCTTTGCTTTATGTTGGTCAGTTGCGGCGTTGGACAACAGATTGGCTCAAAGTTGTCCGGCGTCGAAGAATTTTGCAAAAAACCGGAGAAAAAAATGAAAGCTCTACTGTCTCGTGTTGCGTTGGCTTCTGTGTTGATGGGCGCTTCGGTCATGGCGACTGCGGCTGGCCTGGAATCGGAACCGGCTCCAAAAGGCGCCAAGGTTTTCATCGTCGAACCTAAAGACGGTGCCACCGTTGATCAAACGTTCACCGTTAAATTCGGTATCGAAGGCATGCCTCTGGCGCCTATCACCGAAGCCACTCCCCATGCTGGCCACCACCACCTGCTGATTGACGTCGACCAGTTGCCAGCCGAGAACGCACCGATCCCGGCCGATGCCAACCATATCCACTTCGGCAAGGCCCAGACCGAAACCCAGGTAACCCTGCCACCCGGCAAGCACACCCTGCAACTGGTGCTGGGCAATCAGGTACACGTGCCGTTCAAGCCAAGCATCGTGTCGAAGAAAATCACGGTTGATGTGAAATAAGTATTTTCGACCCACAAAAAAGGGAGACCCGAGGGTCTCCCTTTTTAGTAGCGCGCGTTTAGAACAAAACGCGGCAACGGATCGTGCCGTTGACGGTCTGCAACTTCTCTTGCGCCAGGTCCGAAGACTCGGCATCCACGTCGATCACTACATAGCCAACTTTTTCGTTGGTTTGCAGGAACTGACCGGAGATGTTGATCCCGTTTTCGGCGAAGATCTTGTTGATCTCGCTCATCACACCCGGGATGTTCTCGTGGATGTGCAGCAGACGGTGCTTGCCAGGGTGAGCCGGCAGGGCCACTTCAGGGAAGTTCACGGACGATACCGAGGTACCGTTGTCGCTGTACTTGACCAGTTTTTCTGCCACTTCCAGACCGATGTTGGCTTGCGCTTCAGCGGTGGAACCGCCGATGTGCGGGGTCAGGATCACGTTGTCCAGGCCGCGCAGCGGGCTTTCGAACACGTCGTCGTTGGAGCGCGGCTCAACCGGGAACACGTCGATGGCGGCGCCGATCAGGTGCTTGTCCTTGATCGCGTCAGCCAGGGCGTCCAGCTCAACCACGGTGCCACGTGCGGCGTTGATCAGAATCCCGCCCTTTTTGATGGCGCGGATTTCTTTCTCACCGATCATCCACTGGGTGGCTGCGGTTTCAGGAACGTGCAGGGTGACGATGTCGGACATGCCCAGCAGTTCGTGCAGATTGCCAACCTGGGTTGCGTTGCCCAATGGCAGCTTGGTCACGGTGTCGTAGAAGAACACTTGCATGCCCAGGCCTTCAGCCAGTACCGACAGCTGAGTGCCGATAGAGCCGTAACCGACGATACCCAGCTTCTTGCCACGGATTTCGAAGGAGTTGGCCGCGCTTTTGATCCAGCCACCACGGTGGCAGGAAGCGTTTTTCTCAGGGATGCCACGCAACAACAGGATCGCTTCAGCCAGCACCAACTCAGCCACCGAACGGGTGTTGGAGTACGGGGCGTTGAAAACAGCGATACCGCGTTCGCGAGCAGCGTTGAGGTCGACCTGGTTGGTGCCGATGCAGAAACAACCAACAGCGACCAATTTCTTGGCGCAGTCGAACACTTCTTCGGTCAGCTGGGTACGAGAACGGATGCCGATAAAGTGGGCATCAGCGATCTTTTCCTTCAGCTGGGCTTCAGGCAAGGAACTGGTGATGTACTCAATGCTGGTGTACCCGGCAGATTTGAGCACTTCAACAGCGGATTGGTGGACGCCTTCCAAAAGAAGGAACTTGATCTTGCTCTTATCGAGAGAAGTCTTGCTCATCTGCGTAAACCTGTGTCCCAGAGAAAAAATGGCAGGGAATGGACAGCGAGAGCTGACCTGGCCGGCGTGAAGACCGGCACCGAGAATCGTCCTACGGCTCGATTCTGCGGGGGGGTCGTATGCTAGCATAAGCGCCCCGCTAAACACCCATTCCTGCGACGTGAAGCGTTCTCAGGATGACCATGAATTGTTCGAGAGTTCTGTTGATGACCCATCCTGCCTTGATTGATGAGCTGAAGACCCTGGTAGAGCCTGGCAAGGTCCTGACCGATGCCGACTCCCTTAATGCTTACGGCAAGGACTGGACCAAGCATTTCGCCCCGGCCCCGCTGGCCATTGTGTTCCCGAAAACCACTGAACAAGTGCAGGCCATCGTGCTGTGGGCCAACGCCCATGACGTGGCGCTGGTGCCATCGGGTGGCCGTACCGGTTTGTCCGCCGCCGCCGTGGCCGCCAATGGCGAAGTGGTTGTGTCGTTCGACTACATGAATCAAGTGCTGGACATCAACCTGACCGACCGCACCGTGGTCTGCCAGCCGGGTGTGGTTACCGAGCACCTGCAAAACCTGGCCGAAGAAAACGGCCTGTACTACCCGGTGGATTTTGCTTCGGCAGGTTCCAGCCAGATTGGCGGCAACATCGGCACCAATGCTGGCGGGATCAAGGTTATTCGCTACGGCATGACCCGTAACTGGGTTGCGGGCATGAAAGTCGTGACCGGCAAGGGCGACGTGCTGGAGCTGAACAAGGACCTGATCAAAAACGCCACCGGCTACGACATGCGCCAGCTATTCATCGGCGCTGAAGGCACCCTGGGCTTTGTGGTGGAAGCCACCATGCGCCTGGATCGCGCACCGAAAAACCTGACGGCGATGGTGTTGGGTACTGCCGATTTCGACTCCATCATGCCGGTGTTGCATGCCTTCCAGAGCAAGCTGGATCTGACGGCTTTTGAGTTCTTCTCCGACAAGGCGCTGACCAAAGTCATGGACCGTGGCGACGTGCCTTCGCCGTTCGAGACCGACTGCCCGTTCTACGCGCTGTTGGAATTCGAAGCGACCACCGAAGAAGTGGCCAACGCTGCGCTGGAAACCTTCGAACATTGCATGGAAGAAGGCTGGGTGCTTGATGGTGTGATGAGCCAGAGTGAAACCCAACTGCAGAACCTGTGGAAACTGCGCGAGTACATCTCCGAGACGATTTCCCACTGGACGCCCTACAAAAACGACATTTCGGTCACTGTGTCGAAAGTCCCGGCATTCTTGAAGGAAATTGACGCGATCGTCGGCGAACACTACCCGGATTTCGAAATTGTGTGGTTCGGTCACATCGGTGATGGCAACCTGCACTTGAACATTCTCAAGCCTGAAAACCTGAGCAAGGACGAGTTCTTCGCCAAATGCGCGACGGTGAACAAGTGGGTGTTTGAAACCGTTGAGAAGTACAACGGTTCGATCTCTGCCGAGCACGGCGTGGGCATGACCAAGCGTGATTACCTGACCTACAGCCGCTCGCCGGTCGAGATCGAATACATGAAAGCCCTCAAGGCCGTGTTCGACCCGAAGGGCATCATGAACCCCGGCAAGATTTTTGCGGTTTAAACCCTAGCGTGTAGTCGCTGCCGCAGGCTGCGAAGGATTGCGGAGCAATCCGTTTTCCTGAAGCCCTTGCGATTCCTTTCGCAGCCTGCGGCAGCGACTACACACAATCAGCATCCATCAGCGGAGTCGGTCAATGAGCTATCAGCACCAGTATGTCGACGGTACCCGGATTCACTTTCCTATCGGTAAAGTGGTGTGCATCGGCCGCAACTATGCCGAACACGCCAAGGAACTGGACAACCCGATCCCGTCTGAACCCCTGCTTTTCATCAAGCCGGGCAGTTGTGTCGTACCGCTGGACGGTGGTTTCGCGATTCCAACCGAACGCGGTTCAGTGCACTACGAAGCAGAAATTTCAGTGCTGATCGGCAAGCCTCTGTCGAATAACCCAAGTGCTGAAGAAGTGCTGGACGCCATCTCCGGTTTTGCCCCTGGCCTGGACTTGACCCTGCGCGACAAGCAGACCGAGCTCAAGGGCAAGGGTTTGCCCTGGGAAATCGCCAAGTCGTTCGACGGCGCCTGTGTACTGGCCCCGTTCGTACAGAGCAGCACCTTTCCTGATCTGGCCGATATCGGCATTCGCCTGACCATCAATGGTGAAGTGCGCCAGGATGGCAACAGCGCCCTGATGCTCAACCCGATTGTGCCGATGATCCAGCACATGGCTGCGTGCTTCTCGCTGCAAGCCGGTGACGTCATCATGACCGGCACTCCAGTAGGCGTTGGTCCGCTGAATGTGGGCGACGAACTGGTACTGGAACTGACCGGCGCCAGCCGCTTCGAAAGCAGCGTACGTTAAGCGTGCGTTGTAGGAGCGGGCTTGCTCGCGATGGTCTCAGCACGGTTTGCCTGACAGACCGCAGCGACTCAATCGCGAGCAAGCCTACTTCCACAGTGTCATGAAGTCCCGGACGCGGAGCGCCTAAAACGCTATTCTGTCGAGGATATTTCCTATACAGAATGTGAACTGCCGAATGCCTAACTGGAACCTCCTCATACAGCGCGTCCTTGAGTTGATGAAGCGCTATCCGGGGCTCATTGCGGCGTTCGGTTTTTGCTCGGGCGTGGGCAGTTTTATCCTGGTGGACCGTCAACAGGGCATGGCCCGCTGGATCGCCGTGATCCTGCTGGTGAGCTGGGTCTGGTTGATGCTGGAAAACAGTTTTACCCAGCTGTTCAGCCGGGTGTTCAAACGCGAGATACCCCCGCCGCTGCTACGTTATGCGACCCAGATGATCCATCAGGAAAGTCTGTTTTTCGTGTTGCCGTTTTTCTTTATCACCACCACCTGGAACAGCGGGCAGCTTGTCTTTACCGGGCTTTTAGGGGTGTGCGCCCTGATCACCATCACGGACCCGCTGTATTACAAATGGCTGGCCCCCCGACGCTGGCTGTTTTTGGCGATGCACACCCTCGCCCTGTTCGCGGCGATGCTGACGGCGCTGCCGATCATCCTCAACCTCACCACTTCCGAGAGCTACAAGCTGGCGCTGGGCACTGCTGTGTTGCTTTCAATCCCCAGCCTGGCCGTGAGCCTGCCGCTCAAGACCTGGCGCGGCTGGCTGGTGCTGCCGCTGATTGTCCTGGCCCTGGGCGGCACCGGCTGGCTGCTGCGCTCCTGGGTGCCGCCTGCCACGCTGTGGATGACCGAAGTGGCGGTCACCACGCAACTGCAAGACCGCACGCCGGGCGAGAGCATTAAAGAAATCAGCGTCAGCGAGTTGCGTGGCCGTGGTCTGTACGCTTACACCTCGGTCAACGCGCCGCGGGGTTTGAACGAGCGGATTTACCACGTATGGCAACTCAACGGCCAGGAGGTCGACCGTATCGCGCTCAATATTCAGGGCGGGCGCAAAGAGGGCTACCGCGCCTGGACCCACAAGCAGAATTTCCCGCCCAACCCGGTGGGTCGCTGGCAAGTTCGGGTATTGACTGAAGATGGGCAATTGATCGGTGTTTTGCGCTTTCGGGTTAACCCAGATCAATCCGCGCCTGTGCCTGTTCAGGCAAACTGAAACACTTTTGCAGGATTGTGCTATTACATAAGGTCTGTGTTCAAACGTACTTAGCTGGGAGCTTAAGACTATTACGGCCATGGCGGGCAATGCCCAACTAGACACTTCCAGTAACCCGGCGCGGCTGTTGATCAGCGGCGACTGGACGCTTGCCCATTACACCCGCCTCAAGCAACAGACCGAGCAACTGATGGGCAAGTACGACGCCCAGACCGCTATCAACCTGGATGACGTGACCAGTATCGATACGGCAGGTGCGTCACTGCTGGTGGAGCTGCTGGGTGCCGAGCGGGTCGGCCAGTTGACCGACACGGCACAAAAACTCCCCGCCGCAGACCGCGCCTTGTTGCAGACGGTCTATTCCTCGATGCGCGACTTTTGTGTGCCGGTCAAAGCCGCCCCGCAGAACGTCGCGATCCTGTTGCTCAGCCGCATCGGCAGCGCGGTCTACAAGCTGTGGCAAGACGCCCTGCAATTGCTCGGCTTTATCGGCCTGATCCTGCAAACCCTGGCGCGTAACCTGTTCAGGCCCAAGCAATGGCGCATCACGCCGGTAGTGGCACACATCGAGCAGATCGGCCTCAACGCTGCCCCGATTGTGATGCTGCTGACCTTTATGGTGGGCGCCGTGGTGGCATTTCTGGGGGCCACGGTGCTGGCCAGCTTTGGTGCGGGGATCTTCACCGTCGATCTGGTGGCGTTTTCCTTCCTGCGTGAATTCGGCGTGCTGCTGACCGCCATCCTGCTGGCGGGCCGTACCGCCAGTGCCTTTACGGCGCAAATCGGCTCAATGAAAGCCAACGAAGAAATCGACGCAATCCGCACCCTGGGCCTCGATCCGATGGACTTGCTGGTGCTGCCACGGGTGCTGGCCCTGTTGATCGCCCTGCCGCTGCTGACCTTCCTGGCCATGATGTCGGGCATCATCGGCGGCGCCGTGGTGTGCGTGATCTCGCTGGGTATTTCTCCCGACATGTTTATTTCGATGTTGCACTCTGACATCGGCGTTAAGAACTTTCTGGTAGGCATAGTCAAGGCACCGTTTTTTGCCTTTCTGATCGCTGCGGTGGGCTGCCTTGAAGGTTTTAAAGTCAGCGGCAGCGCCGAATCGGTCGGTGCCCACACCACGTCCAGCGTGGTGCAATCGATCTTTATCGTGATCGTCCTCGACGCCGTGGCCGCGTTGTTCTTCATGGAGATGGGCTGGTGAGTACTTCCCTGCGCAAGCCCGGCGAGGCGGTGATCGAGGTGCGTGATCTGTGCAACCGCTTTGGCAGCCAGAGCGTGCACGAACACCTCGACCTTGATGTGTACAAAGGCGAAATCCTGGGAGTGGTTGGCGGCTCCGGTACCGGTAAATCGGTACTGCTGCGCAGCATTGTCGGCCTGCGTCGACCCACTGAAGGCCAGGTGCGGGTGTTTGGCCAGGACTTGATGAGCCTGCAAGAGGCCGAGCGCTCGTTGATCGAACGTCGCTTTGGCGTGTTGTTCCAGCGTGGCGCGTTGTTTTCGTCGCTGACCGTGACGGAAAACATTGCCCTGCCCCTGATTGAACACGCGGGCCTGAGCCGCCCTGACGCCGAGCACCTGGCGTGCGTCAAGCTGGCGCTGGCCGGGTTGCCGTTGTCGGCAGCCGATAAATACCCCTCTTCGTTGTCGGGGGGGATGGTCAAGCGCGCCGCGCTGGCGCGGGCACTGGCACTGGACCCGGACATCCTGTTTCTTGATGAGCCCACCGCCGGGCTTGACCCGATAGGCGCGGCGGCGTTTGACCAACTGATTCTGACCCTGCGCGATGCGCTGGGCCTGAGCGTGTTTCTGGTCACCCATGACCTGGACACGCTGTACACCATCACGGACCGGGTGGCTGTGCTGTCGCAAAAACGGGTGCTGGTGGCGGCACCCATCCGGGAGGTCGAAGACTTCGACGACCCGTGGATTCACGAATATTTCCATGGCCCCCGTGGCCGCGCCGCATACGAAGCGGCAACCCAGCTTAAGGAGCAATGACATGGAAACCCGTGCCCATCATGTATTGATCGGCTTGTTCAGCGTCCTGGTCGTCGTCGGGGGCATGCTGTTCGGTCTGTGGCTGGCCAAGGCGAGCATGGACAGCACGTTCAAGGACTACGAAGTGGTGTTCAACGAAGCCGTCAGCGGCCTGTCCAAAGGCAGTTCGGTGCAATACAACGGCATCAAGGTGGGTGACGTCATTGAGTTGCGACTGGATGACAAGGATCCGCGCCGCGTGCTGGCCCGCATCCGCCTGGCCGCCAGCACCCCGGTCAAGGTCGACACCAAGGCCAAGCTGGCCCTGACCGGCGTGACGGGCACCTCGATCATCCAGCTCAGTGGCGGCGACCCGAACAGCCCGGACCTCAAGGGCAAGGACGGCAAGCTGCCGGAAATCGTGGCCTCTCCGTCTCCGATTGCCCGGCTGCTCACCGACGGCTCCGACCTGATGGCCAACGTCAACATGCTGCTGCATAACGCCAACAGCCTGTTCTCGGAAGAGAACGTCAGCCGCGTCAGCAAGACCCTGGACAACCTTGAGCAAACCACCACGGCCATTGCCGGTCAGCGTGGCGACATCAGCCAGACGCTGAAACAGCTGGCCCAGGTTGGCAAGCAGGCCAGCGCCACCCTTGAGCAGACCACCGCGCTGATGCGCAATGCCAACGGCCTGCTGAGCACCGATGGCAAGCAGATGTTCAGCAGCGCAGAGCGCGCCATGAAGTCGCTGGAACATAGCAGTGCGACCATCAACACGCTGATCGACAACAATGAGGACTCGCTCAATAGCGGCCTGCAAGGTCTGAATCAACTGGGCCCTGCGGTCAACGAGCTGCGCGAAACCCTCGGCACACTGCGCTCGATCTCGCGGCGCCTGGAAGCCAATCCAAGCGGTTACTTGCTGGGCCGCGAACAGAACAAGGAATTCACTCCATGAAGCGTACCTATCGCCTGGCAGGCTCCATCGTGCTTGCGACAAGCCTGAGTGTGCTCAGCGCCTGTTCGATACTGCCCAAGCCCGAGATGGTCGACGTGTACCGGCTGCCGGCTGCGCAAGCGCCCATGGCTGCGAGTCACAGCGCGCCGGTGAAGTGGTCGTTGCGCCTCGACAAGCCGATGGCCAGTGGAGCCCTGAACAACCAGAACATCGCCGTGGTGCCCGAGGGCAACCTGATCAGCAACTACAAGGGCGCACGCTGGACTGACACCGCGCCCGTGTTGATGCGCAATCGTCTGCTTGATGCCTTCTTGCAGGATGGCCGAATCCAGGGCCTGAGCACCGACGACAGTAACTTGCAGGCCGATTACGAGTTGGGTGGAGAGTTACTGGCGTTCCAGACGCACTACAACGGCAAAAGCCCTGAAGTGCTGATCCAGTACAACGCCCGTCTGGTTCGCAGCAGCGATCAGCGTGTGATTGCCTCCAAACGGTTCGAAGCACGTCAGCCCCTGAGCAATCCATTGGTGCCGGGCGTGGTTGCAGGGTTTGGCCAGGCCAGTGATGTGCTGATGCCGCAAGTGGTGCAGTGGGTCATGCAGCAAGGGCAAGCGCAGCGCTGATTGACCTTGCTTCAGATCTTGTGGGAGCGGGCTTGCTCGAGATAGGAATGACGCGGTTTACCGGGTAAACCGCGCCGTCTCAATCGCGGGCAAGCCCGCTTCCACAGGGGTCATCAAACATGGGCTGGCGGCGGCTCTTTGTTCTCCTTGATCTTGTACGAGGCCACATACAGCGCTGGCAGGAACAGCAGCGTGAGTAAGGTGGCCGACAGGATGCCGCCAATCATGGCGTAAGCCATTGGTCCCCAGAACACGTCGCGGGCAATCGGGATCATCCCCAGGCTGGCCGCTGCCGCCGTCAGCAGGATCGGTCGGCGACGGTGCTGGGTGGCTTGCATCACGGCATGCCACGGGTCATAGCCGTCGCGTTCGTACTGGTCGATCTGGGTCACCAGAATCACCGAGTTGCGCACGATGATGCCCACCAGCGCCAAAATCCCCAGAATCGCCACAAAGCCCATCGGCGTCCCGGTGGGCACCAGCGCCAGCACCACCCCGATCAGCCCCAGCGGCGCCACACTCACCACCAGGAACATCTTCTTCACGCTTTGCAGCTGGATCATCAGGAAGGTGGCCATCAGGAACAGCATCAACGGCACCACCTTGGCGATCGGGCCCTGGGCCTTGGCGCTTTGTTCCACCGTACCGCCGGTTTGCAAGGTGTAGCCCTGGGGCAGGCTTTCGGCGAACTTGTCGATCTCAGGCTTGAGTTGCGCCACCAGGTCGGTCGGTTGCATCGAGCCACGCACCGAGGCCTTGAGGGTCAGGGTGGGGATCCGGTCCCGGCTCCATATCAACGGTTGCTCCAGCTCGTAACGTACCGTGGCAAAGGCCAGGAGCGGAATCGAAGTGCCGCTGGGGGTGGTGATCTGCAGGTTGAGCAGGGTTTCAGGGGTGCCGCGCTCACTGCTGTTGGCCCGCCCGACGATGTTGACCAGGTAGATGTTGTCCTTGACCTGGCTGATGGCGGCACCGCTGACGATGCTGTTCATCACATGGGCCACGTCCTCGGACGACAGTCCGAACTGGCGGGCCTTGTCCTGGGCAATGTCGATGCGCAAGACCTTGCCGGGTTCGTTCCAGTTGAAAATGGTTTCGCCGACGTTGGGGTTGGCGTCGAGCACGGTGGCCAGGTCGATCGAATACTTGCGCACCAGGTCGATGTTTTTGCCGCTGACCCGGTACTGCAACGGTTGCCCCACCGGAGGCCCCAGTTCCAGGGTATGGACGAAGCTGCCGACCCCCACGAACTCTTCGCGCAGACGCTTGTTGAGACGCTCCATCAAGGCGTCGCGGCTATCAAGCCCGGTACTGACGATGACCAGTTGGGCGTAGAAGGGGTTTTGCAGTTGCTGGTCCAGCGGCAGGTAGAAACGGATTGCACCTTCGCCGATGTACGAGCTCCAGCGCACGATATCCGGATCGCCCTTGAGTGACTCTTCAAACCGCTGGGTAACTTTGAGGGTTTCCTGAATTGAAGCGTTTTGCGGCAGGTTCAGGTCGACCAGGATTTCGGGGCGATCGGAGGCCGGGAAAAACTGGTTCTGCACCAGCCCCATGCCGAACACCGACAGCACAAACATCAGCACCGTGGCGCCGATGGTCCACCAGCGATTACGCATGCACCACAGCAGGGCAGTGTTGAAAGCCCGGGCCAGGCGCCCGGGTTCTTCGGACTTGGGTTTAACCTTGGCACTCAGAATATGCACACCCAGCACTGGCGCGAACAGTACCGCCACCACCCACGACACCAGCATCGCCACGGCAATCACCGCGAACAGGGTGAAGGTGTATTCCCCCGCCGAGCTGTTGTTCAGACCGATGGGAACGAAACCTGCCACCGTCACCAGGGTGCCGGTCAGCATCGGGAAGGCCGTGGAGTGATAGGCAAAGGTGGCGGCCTGCTCCTTGGTTTCCCCCAGTTCGAGGCGCGTGATCATCATCTCCACCGTGATCATCGCGTCATCCACCAGCAGGCCCAGGGCGATGATCAGCGCACCCAGCGACACCCGCTGCATGGCAATGCCGGTGAATTCCATAAACACGAACACCAGCGCCAGTACCAGCGGGATCGAGATCGCCACCACCAGGCCGGCTCGCAGGCCCAGGCTGATGAAACTCACCGCCAGCACGATGACCACGGCTTCAAACAGCGCACTGGTGAAGCCGCTCACGGCTTCTTCAACCACCTGCGCCTGATCGGACACCATGTGTACGCCCACTCCCACCGGCAACTCTGCGGTCAGTTCATCGATGCGTTCCTGCAGTTGCTTGCCGAACTCCTGAATGTTGCCGCCATCAATCATGGCGATTGCCAGACCAATGGCGGGCTTGCCGTTGTAATGAAACATGGGGGCCGCCGGGTCAACGTAGCCCCGGGTGATGTCGGCGATGTCGGCCAGGCGGTAAAAACGGTCGTTGACCCGCAGGTTCACCGCGGCCAGGTCTTCAACACTGTGGAATTGCCCAGAGGTACGCACCGACATGCGTTCGGGACCCGCCTCGATGACGCCCGCAGGGGTAACGGCGTTCTGGGCTTGCAGGCTTTCCAGTATTTGCTGTTGATCAAGGCCCAGCGCTGCCAGCTTGCGGGTCGAAAAATCCAGGTAGAAGGTTTCTTCCTGCTCGCCAATGGTCATCACCTTGCCGCGATTGGGTACATCGCGAATGCCGGTGCGAACCTGCTCCACGTAATCGCGCAGCTGGCGCATGGTGAAGCCGTCGCCGGTGAAGGCGAAGATGGTGCCGTAGACATCACCGAACTCATCGTCGAACCCCGGGCCTTGAATGCCCTGGGGGAAGTCGCCGCGAATGTCGCCGATTTTCTTGCGCACCTCGTACCAGATATTCGGGATGGCATCGGCCTTGGTGGTGTCCTTGAGGAACACAAACACCGTGGACTCGCCAGGGCGGGTATAGCTTTGCACGTAGTCGAGGGAATCCAGCTCCTCGAGCTTTTTCTCGATGCGGTCGGTGATTTGCAACCGGGTTTCATCGACCGTGGCGCCGGGCCAGCGGGTCTGGATCACCATGGTTTTGATGGCAAAGGACGGGTCTTCGGCCCGGCCCAGATTGATGTACGAGAAAATCCCGGCGACCACCGCCACAAACATCAGATACCAGACGAATGACTGATGTTTCAGGGCCCACTCGGACAGGTTGAACTTCCCATTCATTGCGAGCTTTCCTTATCGAGTCTGACTTTCTGCCCAGGGGTAAGGCTATGCACGCCTGCACTGACCACCATGTCGCCGGTTTTGATGCCGCCAGATAACAACACGCTTTTGGCATCGCGCCGCAGAACCGTGACGTCACGGGGGCTGACGGTCTGGGTTGCGGCGTCGATGATCCACACGCGGGTGTGGCCGTCGGTTTCCTGCATGGCGGTCAGTGGCAGTTGAAAGTGCTCGGCGGTCGGGCTGCTGACGGTCACGCTGACCGAGCTGCCAAGTCGAAACGCCGCCGGGGTCGAGTCCAGTGTCAGGCGGGTGCGTCGTGTGCGGGTTGCACTGTCGGCCTGTGGAGCGATTTCGCGGATATGGGCGCTGGTGTTGATGTTCGGGTCGAGCTGGCCGGCAACGCGGAACTCGATGCCTTTGGGCAACGCCTCGGCCAGCGGTCCCGGCAGGTCGATCACCGCCTCTTTGATTTCAGGTCGCGCCAGGGTGACGACTTCCTGGCCGATGCTCACCACTTGCCCGGCCTCGGCCTGCCATTGCGTGATCACGGCGTCATGGTCGGCGCGCAGGTTGCAGTAACCGAGCTGATCCTGGGCCTGATTCACCGCCGCCTGTGCCTGTTGCACCGAGGCCTGGGTGGTCTTGAGGTCGGCTTGTGCCGTGTCCAGTTGGGCCTGGGCGCCCACACCACGGTCGAACAGCTCTTGCTGGCGGCGGGCGTTGGCTTTGGCGTTGATCAATTGCGCTTGTACCTTGGCCAGGTCGCCCTGTGCCGAACGCAACTGATTTTGCTGATCGGTGGGGTCGAGGTTGGCCAGAATGTCGCCCTGTTTGACCACCGTTCCCACGTCGTAATAACGGCGCACGATGCGCCCCGGCACACGAAAGCCCAGGGTACTTTCGTAGCGGGCTTCGATATTGCCGGCAAAGCGTCCCAGATCTTGCGCCAGCTCTGGCTGTGCCACCACATACAGTGCGGGCCGAATGGGTTCGGGGGGCTGTTTTTCAGAGCATCCCGCCAGCAGTGCGGCGGCCAAGGGCATCATCCACAAACGCCTCATAGTTGAGCTCCCTGGGCTGGAGTGGGGACGATTTCAACCTTCATGCCGGGGTGTAGCAATTGCCCGCCTGCGACCACGACTTTTTCTCCATCCTTGAGCCCTTCGCTGACGATGACGCTGCCGGTCAGGTAGCGCCCGACCTTGACACGCTGCAGGCGCACGTTGTTTTGTTCGTCGGCGATCCATACGGCGGGCTCGCTGATGTCCTTGGTCAGGGCTGACCACGGCAACTCAATGCTGGGGCTGGAGGGCGGGGTCAGGTTGACGCTGACAATCGAACCCAGGTCCATGCCTTTGGGCAGTGCATCCAGTTGCACCTTTATTTGCAGCGTGCCGCTTTGTGCCGCCACGGTGGGGGTGATTTCGCGGATCTGGCCGTTGACCTTGATCGCCGGATTACTCAAGAGCGTGACCTGAACCGTGGGGTCCTTGGGCGGCTCGATAAACAGCGATTCGTACACGTTGAACACCGCATCCCTTGCACCATCGCGAGCCAGGGTGAATATCGGCATGGTGGCCTGCACCACTTGGCCTACCTCGGCCTGGCGCGCCGTAATAATGCCGGGCGCCTCGGCTTCAAGGTTGCTGTAGCTCAATTGTTCACGGGCGTTGGCCAACTGCGCCTGGGCAGCAGTCAAGGCACTTTTGGCGCTGAGCTGGGCGGCGTTGGCAGCGTCGTATTCGCTTTGGCTGGTGTAGCCTTTTGGCAGCAGCTTTTGCTGGCGAATAAACGCAGCACGGGTTTGCACCACTTGTGCCTGTTGCGCATTGACGCTGGCCTGGGCGGTTTCGACCTGGATCTTCAGGTCCTTGGGATCGAGGCGGGCGAGCACCTGATTAGCCTGGATGTGGTCCCCCACATCCACCTTGCGCTCGATAATCTTGCCGCCTACGCGAAATGACAGCTGGGTTTCGATCCGGGCCTGAATATCACCGCTGAGTTGAATGGGCGCAGCGAACGCTCGAGTGCTTACCTGCTGCACATACACCCTTGGGGACAAAGGCTCCTTAGGACCCTCTTTGCCGCACGCGGTGAGAAACGCCAACAGGCTCAAGCCCAAAATGCCCGTGTTCAGTGGACCTGCCATGCAAGCTCCTTTGCGTGATGCCGATTAACATGCGGATACGGGTGATAGCGTAGAACAGTGTTCAGCGTCTGTGGGACTCTATTGCCGCCTATCAGCTTCACGAAATGAGGTCATACCATGCTCACCACCCTGGCCGTGGCCAACTATCGTTCGATCAATCAGTTGGTGGTGCCTTTGGGCAGGCTGAACCTGATCACTGGCCCCAATGGTAGTGGCAAATCCAACCTTTACCGTGCGCTGCGGTTACTGGCCGAAACCGCCCAGGGTGGCGTGGTGAATGCATTGGCCCGTGAAGGCGGGCTGAGCTCGACGTTCTGGGCGGGACCTGAAGTGATCTCCCGGCGCATGAAGTTGGGCGAAGTCGATGTACATGCCAGCGTGCGTCAGGAAACCAAGCGCCTGCGCCTTGGATTTGCCGGAGAGGATTTCAGCTACGCCATCGCCCTGGGCTTGCCGATACCCGGACGCACGCAGTTCAACCTCGACCCTCAGATCAAGCACGAGAGTATCTGGGCAGGGCCTTTTTACCGGCCGGCCAGTGAATTGATCGAGCGTAAAGGCCCGATGGTCCGCGCGCGTAATGGCCGTGACTGGCAGGTGCTGGCACAGCACACGCCGCTGTTCGACAGTCTGTTTGATCAGGTTGGCAGCTTGCAGGCTTCGCCCGAAGTGTTGCAGCTGCGCGAATCGATCCGTGGCTGGCGCTTTTACGATCACTTTCGCACCGACCCCCAAGCACCTGCGCGTCAACCGCAACTGGGCACTCGCACGCCGGTGCTGCATCACGACGGCCGTGACCTGGCGGCTGCGTTGCAAACTATCATCGAGGTCGGCAACCCCGAAGTCTTGCATGCCGCAATCAGCGATGCATTCCCTGGCGCCCGGTTGAAAATCGAGTGCGTGCCCGGCGGGCATTTTTATATCGAGTTTTATCAAGAGGGGCTGTTGCGCCCGTTATCGGCCGCCGAGTTGTCGGACGGTACCTTGCGATACCTGCTGTTGGTCGCAGCTTTGCTGACTCCGCGCACGCCCAGCATGATGGTGCTCAACGAACCCGAGACCAGCCTGCACCCTGACCTGCTGCCCGCGTTGGCGCGGTTGATCACCCGCGCCTCGCAACACACCCAGATCTGGGTCGTGTCCCATGCCCGACGGTTGATTGCTGTGTTGCAGCAGGATGCGGACTGCAATTGCATCGTGCTGGAAAAAAACCTTGGCCAGACTGAAGTGGTCGGTCAGCGCTTGCTGGACCAGCCCGCCTGGCATTGGCCAGACAAATAAAAACGCCGACGGCCCTATAAGCCGTCGGCGTTTTCAGTGGAACGTGTGCTTGATCAGAACGCTGGCAGCACCGCGCCTTTGTATTTTTCAGCGATAAAGGCTTTAACTTCCGGGCTGGTCAGGGCTTTGGCCAGCTTCTGGATGGCCGGGCTGTCCTTGTTGTCCGGACGGGCGACCAGGAAGTTCACGTACGGTGAGTCAGCACCTTCGATGATCAGTGCGTCGGTGGCCGGGTTCAGGCCAGCTTCCAGCGCGTAGTTGGTGTTGATCATGTCCAGGTCGACCTGGTCCAGTACCCGTGGCAGCAGTGCCGACTCAAGCTCTTTGAACTTGAAGTTGTGCGGGTTCTTGGCGATGTCTTTTGGGGTGGACACAGCGTTGGTCGGGTCTTTGAGTTCGATCAGGCCGGCCTTTTGCAGCAGGATCAACGCACGACCGCTGTTGCTGCCTTCGTTAGGGATGGCGATGGTTGCGCCGTCTTTAAGCTCGGACAGGTGTTTGATTTTTTTCGAGTAGCCGCCGAACGGTTCAACGTGAACGCCGATCACGGTTTGCAGATTGGTGCCTTTACCTTTATTGAAGCTTTCGAGGTAAGGCAGGGTCTGGAAGTAGTTGGCATCCAGGTGTTTCTCGGCAACCTGGACGTTAGGTTGCACGTAGTCGGTGAACACTTTGATTTCCAGATCCACGCCTTCTTTGGCGAGGGTCGGTTTGATCAGCTCAAGGATTTCGGCGTGGGGAACAGGGGTGGCAGCCACCACCAGTTTTTCGCCAGCCTGTGCCAGGCCTGCCGTCAGAGCAGCCGCCAATGCGGTAAACAACAGAACCTTTTTCATGCAATACCCTTAAGTGTGTGACCGTTCGCAGGACGGTTTTATTGGAAGACGAAACAGACAATACCGAGATTCTTTATTCCAGAACAATAACTTTTATTCAGCTTGTTATGCCTTTTTGTTCACTTGAGTTTTATTCAGCTCAAGGCCTGTGGGAGCAATTGCTTGATTGCCGCCAACTCCTGTCCTGTCGCCCCCTTGATAAACAGCTCAATCTGGCTCAGTGCGTCGGGCAGGTTCAGGTGCTCGGGCTGGATCTCGTCGCCGGTGCTGACCAACAGCGCAAAATGAATCACGTTTTCCAGCTCCCGGGTGTTGCCCGGCCAGCTGTAGCGCTCAAGGACCCGCTGCGCGCCGTCGCTGATAAACGGTACGGGCAGGTTCAGGCGCTGGCTGTAGATGCCTAAAAAGTATTCGGCCAGCGACAGGATGTCACCGGGCCGTTCGCGCAAGGCGGGTAACTCCAGCCTTCCTTCGCTGAGGTAGTGATACAGCCGCTCGTGGAATTTGCCGGCACTGACCGCCTGCGCCAGATCGATGCTGGTGGCCGCCACCAGACGCACGTCCACAGGGCTGGGTTGATGGGCGCCTACGCGAGTGACTTCGTGGGTTTCCAGAGCCGCCAGCAGCTTGATCTGAATCGCCAGGGGCAAGTCGCCAATTTCGTCCAGATACAGGGTGCCGCCATTGGCCGAGCCAAACCAGCCGGCGCGGCTGCTGGCCGAACTGTTGTGTGCTCCGGCGGCATAGCCGAACAGTTCGGCGTCTGCGTAGGTGGGGCTGATCGCGCCGCAGTTGACCGACACGAACAAGCCGGTGCGGTCGCTGGCGCGGTGGATATGCCGGGCCAGCAGTTCCTTGCCGCTGCCGGTTTCGCCACGAATCAACACCGGTAGCGCACGGGGCGCCAACAGTTCCAGATCGTTGCGCAGTGTGCGTGAGCGAGGGTCGACAAACACCAGCGCCTTGGCGCGAATGCTCAGCGGGCTTTTTTCCGCGTCGGGAAAGGTCAGCAATGGCTGGCCAAAAGTTTCATGCAGGCTCATGACAGGCTCCCACCCGCAGCCGTTGGGTGGGCGCGGGCGTTTCAGAAATTCATGCTCGGCGCAGGGCACCGTGCTCGATGCGGGTTTGCAGGCGGTACAAAAAGGCGAAGCCTTGCTCCCAGCGCTGGTGTCCGGATTTGACGTTGATATGCCCAGCGCCGCTGATCACGCCAATTTCGGCGCCCCACTGGCGGGCGAACTCCATCGCCCGTGGCGCACTGACCGCCCCATCGTTATCTGAGGTGACAATCTGGCTGGGGAACGGCAAAGGCTGGCTCGGGATAGGAGCAAAGTTGCGCAAGGCGGGCGCACAGGCGGGACGTTCGACATCTGCCGGGGCCACCAGCAACGCGCCGCGCACTTGGCCAAGCAGGCTTTCTGGCGCACGCTCGGCCCAATGGGCTACCGTGATGCAACCCAGGCTGTGGGCAATCAGAATCACGGGGGTGCTGTCGGCGGCAATGGCTTCGGCCAAGGCAGCGATCCAGTCTTCGCGCCGAGGCGTGAGCCAGTCGGCCTGCTCCACCCGGGCACTGTTCGGTAAGCTGTTTTGCCAGTGGGTTTGCCAATGATCGTCGGACGAACCTTGCCAGCCCGGCACTATCAAATAGCGAATCGAATCGTTGCCCATGGGTCTGCGCCTCCAGCGGTATGTGTGTTACCGAGTCAGTATAGGGACGGTTTTTAGATTCGCTAAGGAATAAGAAGCTATTTGTTTATAACCAAAAATAAGATAGTGAGGGTTCTGCACCATGAAAAGCCTGGTCGACCATCTGAGCCAATATGCTGCCTATCACCGTGATCCGCACAATATCGCCACCCATTTCGTGGGTATTCCGCTGATTGTGATTGCCGTGGCGACGCTGCTATCGCGTCCGCAATGGGCAGGTATTTCCCCGGCGGTGTTGGTGATGCTGGCCAGCGCGGTATTTTATCTGCGCCTTGAGCTGCGTCTGGGGGTATTGATGACGGTGCTGCTGGGGTTGAGCGTCTGGCTGGGGCATACGCTGGCGGCGTTGAGCACCGCCGCCTGGCTGGGCTGGGGCGTGGGTTTATTTGTCGTGGGCTGGGTGTTCCAGTTTGTGGGGCATTACTACGAGGGGCGTAAACCGGCGTTTATCGATGACGTGACCGGGCTGATCGTGGGGCCGCTGTTTGTGGTGGTGGAGCTGGGTTTTCTGCTGGGCTGGCGCGAAGATTTGCGCCGCGCGATCGAGCTGCGCGCCGGTTAGCGTGTTGTGGGAGCGGGCTTGCTCGCGATTGAGCCGGCGCGGCGTGACAGATTCACCGCGTCGTGGCCATCGCGAGCAAGCCCGCTCCCACAAGGGCAGGTCAGTGTTTGAACGCCTGATGCAGCTGCGCCAGCGTTTCAAAGTGGTATTTGGGCGCAAACGAGTTCAGTTCTTCGAAACTGCCAAAGCCATAACCCACAGCCGCTGCGTCCATGCCGTTGTCGCGGGCACCGATCAAATCGTGCTTGCGGTCGCCGATCATCAGGGTCTGGGCGGGGTCCAGTCCTTGCTCGCTGATCAAGTGAGCAATCAGCTCGACCTTGTTGGTGCGGGTGCCATCCAGTTCGCTGCCGTAAATCACGTTGAAGTACTTGGCGAAGTCAAAGTGACGGGCGATTTCACGGGCATACACATGGGGTTTTGACGTGGCGATAAACAGTTGGCGACCCTGTGCCACCAGCTCTTCAAGCAAGGGTGTGACGCCCTCGAATACGTGGTTTTCATACAACCCGGTCACGGCAAAACGCTCGCGGTAGAACCCCATCGCTTCCCACGCCTTTGCCTCGTCAAAGCCATAGGTGGCCATGAACTGCTGCAGCAGCGGCGGCCCGATAAAGTGCTCAAGCCGGGTGAGGTCAGGCTCGTCAATGCCCAGCTTGCCCAGGCCGAACTGGATCGAACGGGTGATGCCTTCCCGTGGGTCGGTCAGGGTGCCGTCAAGGTCGAACAATACGTTTTGGTAATGCATGCAGAGCTCCAGAATAGGTGACTTAAACGGGCTGGTCGTAGCCTTCGGCCAAATGCTGGTCCTTGAGCTTTACGTAATTGCCCGCGCTGTAGGTGAAGAAGGCTTTTTCTTTTTCGGTCAGTTCGCGCACCTGTTTGACCGGGCTGCCCACATACAGAAAACCGCTGGCCAGTCGCTTGCCTGGTGGCACCAGGCTGCCTGCACCCACGATCACGTCATCTTCAATAATGGCGCCGTCCATCACGATGCTACCCATGCCGATCAGGATCCGGTTTCCCACGTGACAGCCGTGCAGCATGACTTTGTGGGCGATGGTCACGTCATCGCCGATCAGCAGCGGGAAACCCTCTGGGTTGAACGGGCCTGCGTGGGTGATGTGGAGCACGCAGCCGTCTTGAACGCTGGTGCGTGCACCGATGCGGATGCGGTGCATGTCGCCGCGAATCACGGTCAGCGGCCAGATAGAACTGTCGTCGCCGATCTCGACGTCGCCGATCACCACTGCCGAGCGGTCAACAAAGGCGCGCTCGCCCTGGGTCGGTGTGTGCTGCTGGAACGGACGAATGGACACGAATAGCTTCCTTCTTTAGCAGTGATAGCGGGGCTGATTGCTGCGCAGTGCGTCGATTGTAATTAAGATGGCCCAATGTTTCTTCAAGCCAAGGTGCCAAACGTGAGCGAGAACAACCCTCTTTTGCAGCCCTACGACCTGCCGCCGTTCTCGGCGATCCGTCCTGAGCACGTACAGCCGGCCATCGAACAGATCCTCGCCGACAACCGTGTCGGCATTCAAAACATCCTCAAAGACCAGGGCCAGAACCCGACATGGGCGGGTCTGGTGTTGGCGATGGATGAGCTGAATGACCGACTGGGCGCGGCCTGGAGCCCGGTCAGCCACCTTAACGCGGTGTGCAACAGCAGCGAACTGCGTGAAGCCTATGAGGCTTGCTTGCCTGCCTTGAGCGCCTATTCCACCGAGATGGGCCAGAACCGCGAACTGTTCCAGGCTTTCGAAGCGTTGGCCCACAGCCCGCAAGTGGCTGGTTTCGACCAGGCGCAAAAAACCATTCTTGAGCACTCGCTGCGTGACTTCCGCCTGTCGGGTATTGACCTGCCGGAGGCTGAGCAAAAGCGTTATGCCGAAGTCCAGAGCAAACTGTCGGAGCTGGGCAGCAAGTTCTCCAACCAGTTGCTGGACGCGACCCAGGCCTGGACCAAGCACATCACCGATGAAGCCGCACTGGCGGGCCTGACCGATTCGGCCAAGGCGCAAATGGCCGCTGCTGCACAGGCCAAAGGCCTGGACGGCTGGCTGATCAGCCTGGAGTTCCCGAGCTACTTCCCGGTCATGACCTACGCACAGGACCGCGCCCTGCGCGAAGAAGTCTATGCCGCGTATTGCACCCGGGCGTCAGATCAAGGCCCGAATGCCGGCAAGTTCGACAACGGCCCGGTCATGGAAGAAATCCTCGACCTGCGTCAGGAACTGGCAAAACTTCTGGGTTTTGGCAGCTTTGCAGAGCTGAGCCTGGCCACCAAAATGGCCGAGACACCGGATCAGGTGCTGACCTTCCTGCGCGATCTGGCCAAGCGCAGCAAGCCATTTGCCGCTCGCGACCTTGAGCAGCTGCAAGCCTACGCCGCCGAGCAAGGCACCCCGGAGCTTAAAAGCTGGGACACAGGCTTCTTCGGCGAGAAACTGCGCGAGCAGCGCTACAGCGTGTCGCAAGAGGCACTGCGTGCCTACTTCCCGATCGACAAGGTACTGGGCGGCCTGTTTGCCATTGTGCAGAAGTTGTACGGGATCGAGATTGCCGAGATCAAAGGCTTCGACACCTGGCACCCGGATGTTCGCCTGTTCGAAATCAAGGAAAACGGCCAGCACATCGGGCGCTTCTTCTTTGACCTCTATGCCCGTGCCAACAAGCGCGGCGGTGCCTGGATGGACGGCGCCCGCGACCGTCGTCGCACGGCAGCCGGCGCGCTGCAAAGCCCGGTGGCGAACCTTGTGTGCAACTTCACCCCGGCGGTTGCGGGCAAGCCTGCGCTGTTGACCCACGATGAAGTGACCACCCTGTTCCACGAGTTCGGCCACGGCTTGCACCACATGCTGACCGAAATCGAACACGCGGGCGTATCGGGCATCAACGGCGTGGCCTGGGATGCGGTCGAGTTGCCGAGCCAGTTCATGGAAAACTGGTGCTGGGAGCCTGAAGGCCTGGCGCTGATTTCCAGCCATTACGAAACCGGCGAAGCATTGCCCAAAGACCTGCTGGACAAGATGCTCGCCGCCAAGAACTTCCAGTCCGGGCTGATGATGGTTCGCCAGCTGGAGTTCTCCCTGTTCGACTTCGAGCTGCACGCCACCCACGGTGACGGTCGCAGTGTGGCGCAGGTGCTGGACGGCATCCGCGACGAGGTTTCGGTCATGCGCCCACCGGCGTACAACCGCTTCCCCAACAGTTTTGCGCATATTTTTGCCGGTGGTTACGCAGCGGGTTACTACAGCTACAAGTGGGCTGAAGTGCTGTCGGCCGATGCGTTCTCGCGCTTTGAAGAAGAAGGCGTATTCAACCCGTACACGGGCAAGGCGTTCCGTCAGGCGATTCTGGCCCGTGGCGGTTCGAAGGCTCCAATGGAGTTGTTCAAGGACTTCCGTGGTCGTGAGCCGTCGATTGACGCGCTGTTGCGCCACAGCGGCCTGACTGAGGATTCGGCGGCATGAGTGATGCACCTGTGAATGTGACCAAAAAACGCTTTATCGCCGGGGCTGTCTGCCCGGCGTGCAGCGAGCCCGACAAGTTGATGATGTGGAACGAAGACGAAGTGCCGCACCGCGAATGTGTGGCCTGCGGTTATTCGGATACGTTGAATGAACAAGGTTTGTCGGTGCCCAAGGAATTGGGTACGCGGGTCAATGTTTCGGCGTTGAAAAAAGCACCGGACCCTAAAGTGCAGGCGGTGCAGTTTTTTCCGAATCCGAAGCTGAAAAAGCCTTAGATCCACTCTGAAACTGTGGCAGCGGGCTTGCTCGCGATGCAACCGACGCGGTTTATCTTGAAACCACGTTGCTGCCATCGCGAGCAAGCCCGCTCCCACAAGTGCAGTGGGCTTACGCCTTCTGCCATACCTTCGGCTTGAAGAACAACGTCTCGCCGCGCGCCAGATTGGTCAGGCTGTCGTGGTCCTTGACCACTTCAACTTCGATCAACTCGCTTTGCCCTTCAACTTTCAATGTCACCCGGGTGGTCGCGCCCAATGGGCGGATGTCGCGTACCTGCGCGGCATGGTGGTCTTCGATCTCGTGACGGGACAACGACACTTCGTGCGGACGGAACAGCAGGTGCTGATCTTCACCGATGTGCAGGCGGTTGGAGTCGCCCAGGAAGTGGTAAACAAAATCGCTGGCCGGGTTTTCGTAGACTTCGCCCGGTGAGCCGATCTGCTCGATCACGCCCTTGTTCATCACCACGATACGGTCGGCCACTTCCATGGCTTCTTCCTGGTCGTGGGTCACGAATACCGAGGTCAGGTTGATGTCTTCGTGCAGGCGCGCCAACCAGCGGCGCAGCTCTTTACGGACCTTGGCGTCCAGCGCGCCGAACGGTTCGTCCAGCAGCAGTACCTTGGGTTCTACGGCCAGTGCGCGGGCCAGGGCGATACGCTGGCGCTGACCGCCTGAGAGCTGCTCAGGGTAGCGATCCGACAACCAGTCCAGTTGCACCATGTTCAGCAGTTCGTGGACTTTCTCGGCGATGCGGGTTTCGCTCGGGCGTTCCTTTTTCGGCTTCATGCGCAGGCCGAAAGCGACGTTGTCGAACACCGTCATGTGGCGGAACAACGCGTAATGCTGGAACACAAAACCGACGTTACGATCACGCACGTCGTGCCCCGAGACGTCTTCACCGTGGAACACGATGTTGCCTTCGTCCGGGGTTTCCAGACCGGCGATGATGCGCAGCAAGGTGGTTTTGCCGCAGCCCGACGGGCCGAGCAGGGCGACCAGTTCGCCGCTGTGGATATCCAGGTTGATGCTGTTCAGCGCCTTGAAGGCGTTGAAGTTCTTGCTGACGTTACGGACTTCGATCGACATGGTTTATTCCTCCGCGGCGCTGGCGCGCAGGCGGTTAATACGGGATTCGCTCCACTGCTTAAGCAGCAGGATGAAGAGCGCCATAATCAGCAACAGGGTCGCCACAGCGAAGGCGGCAACGTGGTTGTATTCGTTGTAGAGGATCTCGACGTGCAACGGCAGCGTGTTGGTCACCCCGCGAATGTGCCCGGAAACCACCGACACCGCACCGAACTCACCCATCGCCCGTGCAGTACACAGCACCACGCCGTAGATCAGGCCCCATTTGATATTGGGTACGGTCACGTGCCAGAACATCTGCCAGCCGTTGGCGCCCAGCAGGCGTGCGGCTTCTTCTTCCTGGGTGCCCTGCTCCTGCATCAGCGGAATCAGTTCACGGGCCACAAACGGTACGGTGACGAAGATGGTTGCCAGCACGATGCCCGGCAAGGCGAAGACGATCTGGATGTCGTGCTCTTGCAGCCACTTGCCGAAGAAGCCCTGGGCGCCAAACATCAGCACGTAGACCAGACCGGCGATCACCGGCGAGACCGAGAACGGCAGGTCGATCAGCGTGACCAGGATACTCTTGCCGCGAAAGCTGTATTTGCTCACGCACCAGGCCGCGCTGACGCCGAATACCACGTTCAGCGGAACGGAAATCACCACCGCAATGATGGTGAGCTTCAGGGCTGACAAGGCGTCGGGTTCGATGATGGCGTCGACGAACGTGCCGATCCCCATTTTCAAACCCTGGGACACCACGATCAGCAGCGGCAGCAGCAGGAACAGGATGAAAAACAACCAGCCGAAACCGATCAGCAGGCGCCGCGACGTCGGGCTCCCCCGGCGGGCGGCGTTGGCTACGGATGAGGCACTTGGTGTTGAACTGGACATGGTCAGGCCTCCTTCACGGTTTTTCGATGCGGCGCTGAATCAAGTTGATGATCAGCAGCAAAATGAAGGAAACCACCAGCATCATCACGCCAATGGCCGTGGCACCGGTGTAGTCGTATTGGTCCAGCTTGACCATGATCAGCAACGGCAGGATTTCGGTTTTGAACGGCATGTTGCCCGCGATGAAAATCACCGAGCCGTACTCACCGACACCCCGGGCAAACGCCAGGGCAAAGCCGGTCAGCCAGGCGGGCAGCAGGGCTGGCACCAGAATGTAGCGGAACACCTGCAGCGGCTTGGCGCCCAGGCAGGCAGCCGCTTCTTCGATTTCTCGCGGAATATCGGCCAGTACCGGCTGCACCGTACGCACCACAAACGGCAGGGTGACGAAGGTCAGTGCCAGGGTGATACCCATCGGGGTGTAGGCGATCTTGAAGCCCAGGTCGGTGGCGAACTGGCCAATCCAGCCGTTGGGAGCGTACAGGGCGGTCAGGGCGATACCGGCGACGGCGGTCGGCAGGGCAAACGGCAGGTCGATCATGGCGTCGATGACCTTGCGTCCCGGGAAGGTATAACGCACCAGCACCCAGGCCAGCACGGTGCCGATGATGCCGTTGATGATAGCCGCGACAAAGGCGGTACCAAAGCTCAGTTGCAGCGCAGCCAGCACCCGTGGAGCGGTGATGATGGCCCAGAACTGGTCCCAGGTCAGTTGAGCGGCATGCACGAACATCGCCGCCAGTGGAATGAGCACAATCAGGCTGAGGTACACCAAGGTGTAGCCCAGCGTCAGCCCGAAGCCGGGTATGACGGGGGAGATACGACGCGACATAAAAGTCCTTGGGTTAACGCACGAGGCCCGCAACCAATTGCGGGCCTGATGTTCTAGCTTTAAGCGTGGCCCGAAGGCCCGCCCCGCAGGTTATTGCGCCTGGTAAATCTGGTCGAACACGCCGCCGTCATTAAAGAATTTCGGCTGCGCAGTTTTCCAGCCACCGAAGTCTTTGTCGATAGTCACCAGTTCCAGTTTCGGAAATTGTTTGGCGTATTTGGCTGCAACGGCCGCGTCACGTGGACGGTAGAAGTTCTTCGCCGCGATTTCCTGGCCAGCCGGGCTGTAGAGGTGTTCCAGGTAGGCTTTGGCGATTTCGGAGTTGCCTTTTTTCTCGGCGTTTTTGTCGACTACAGCCACCGGTGGCTCAGCCAGAATCGACAGCGAAGGCACGACGATATCGAACTTGTCACCGCCACCGTCTTCCTTGAGTGCCAGGAACGCTTCGTTTTCCCAGGCCAGCAACACGTCACCCTGACCGTTGTTGACGAAGGTGATGGTCGAACCGCGTGCGCCGGTATCCAGCACGGGTACGTGTTTGAACAGCTCTTTTACGTATTCTTTGGCTTTTTCCTCGTTACCACCGTTGGCTTTAAGGCCGTAGGCGTATGCCGCAAGGAAGTTCCAGCGAGCGCCGCCGCTGGTTTTAGGGTTCGGGGTAATGACCGATACGCCTTCTTTGGTCAGGTCGCCCCAGTCCTTGATGCCTTTAGGGTTGCCCTTGCGTACCAGGAACACGATGGTCGAGGTGTACGGGGTGCTGGCGTCCGGCAGGCGGGTTTGCCAGTTTTCCGGCAGCGAGCCTTTGTTGAGTTTGGCGATTTCGTCAATGTCACCGGCCAGGGCCAGGGTCACGACGTCGGCACGCAGGCCGTCGATCACACCGCGAGCCTGTTTGCCCGAGCCGCCGTGGGATTGCTGGATTTTGACGTTATCGCCGGGGTGGCTGGCTTTCCAGAAGTTGGTGAATTCGGTGTTGTAATCCTGGTACAGCTCGCGAGTCGGATCGTAGGAAACGTTGAGCAACTCATAATCTTTGGCTACAGCGGAGCCAGCAAAAATGGCACTGGCCAGCGCGGCCAAAGCGTAACGGCGTAGGGACATAGGTGAGGCTCCAAAGCTTTTTCTAGTTTTTTTATGAGGCGCACTCGCGTGAATGCGCTTTCTATTGATCAGGCGTTTTTTTGACTCGGGTTTTGCAGACGGAATTTTTCTTTACGTTCGATCTGAACCACTTGAGCGTTGTGCACAGTGATTTCAACAGCACCAAAGCGCAGGTCTCGCAGCGCGCTCTGGATTTCCCGAAGGATGGTTGCTTCGTCCTGGCCGTCAACGCTACGCAGAGATGCGCTCATGGTGCTGCTCCTGAAAATATGGGTGCCGACAGGGATGCTGGCGTAGGGCAATAGTAGTGAGGCAGGGATATTCTTAAAAATACTATTTAAGAATGTTTATATAACTGAAATGATAAAACGCGCCCTTGGCCCATGTATGACCTTGTGGGAGCGGGCTTGCTCGCGATGCAGGCCATGAAGTTTTACTGAAAGACGGTGTTGCCTGTATCGCGGGCAAGCCCGCTCCCACAGGTGCCGTGCCAGCCTCAAGCCGACTTTTCCCACAAGTTTTGTGTAATACCCCGGCATTTAGCCGACTACTGACTACACTCCAAATGCCTTACCACGACAGGCTGTTTTATAAAGGTGGGAACTGTCACTGGACAGTCAGCGCGAGTGCGATCACCTTAGAGCGGCTGTCGTCTTTTCCTGCATAGTCTGGAGTCTTTATGTCGTTTACCCCTGAGTTGGTTGCCGAGCTGGAAGTCCTTGCACTGTTTGACTTGGAAAGTACCCTTGAGGGCCTGAAGATCCATCAACACGCGGCACCCGAAAAAGTGGCTGCTGCACGTCGTTTGTATGACAAGAAGCTCATTGACCAACCCGATGGCGGTTACCTGACTAGCCTGGGCCGTGATGCTGCTCAGAGTGTTCAAGTACTGCTGACAATTCTTGTAGAGTCCAAAGAAATCGCCTGACGCCACGCCGCGCCCTCGGGATCTGAACGATCAATGATTCCGCGGGCACACTTCTTCGCGCAGTAAAATTCTGACCTCAAACACCCATTCCTCCTGAGTCTTTGATACGGCTGGCTGTAGACTCCCACTCCCTTTTGTCTTGTGGCGAGCCGGTCTGAGCGTGAAATGACGTGCCCTCCTGAAACACTCCCCATGCCGAGCGATGGAGTCGAGCGACAGACTCTCCTGCAACTTCGTGGGCGGTTTCTCACCGTCAATCAGGGTCGCATGGCGCGTGCAATGGAAGGCCTGGCACCCCATCAGCAATCGCTGCTGAGGCTGTTGGCGCTGTGCTTTCACGTGAATCACCCGCTGTTGCCCGGCTATGTTTCGGACTGCACCCCGGCCGGGGTGTCGGGCTATGAACCTGACGCCTCCACCCTTGGCGCAGCGCAGCAACTGATCCGGGACTTTTCCTGCAGAACGGGCCGCGCCTGCGCTTCAAAACCGATTCATGGGCTTTTTTTGATGGGCAGTCTGGGGACTTTGGCCCAGACCGATCAAAGCGATATGGACGTGTGGATTTGTCTGGGGCCGGACTTGAGCGACATGGCGGTGGCGGCGTTGCGCAAAAAATGTCGACGGCTGGAAGTCTGGGCGGCAAGCCTGGGGGTTGAAGCGCATTTTTTTCTGATTGATGCGCAGCGTTTCGCCCAGGGCGAATGTGACTCCCAACCGAGCAACGACGAGAGTGCAGAGCCTCGCAACAGGTTGTTGCTGGATGAGTTTTATCGCACCGCTATCTGGCTCGCGGGGCGTACGCCGATGTGGTGGTGGGTGCCAGCACATCAGGAGGCTCGCTACGCCGAATGTGCCCAAGGGCTATTGGCCAATGACGTTGTGGGTCGCGATGAAACCATTGATCTCGGGCATCTGGCGCAGATTGCCCCCGCAGAACTGCTGGGCGCCGGGCTGTGGCAATTGTTCAAGGGCATTGAGTCGCCGTACAAGTCAGTGCTCAAGCTGTTGCTGGTCGAGGTGTATGCCAGCGAGCGCCCACGGGTGAACTGTCTGAGTATGGGGTTCAAGAAGAGGGTGTACGCCGATCGGCTCGACCTGGATGAGCTGGACCCCTACGTGGTGGTGTACCGGCGAATCGAGCAGTACCTGCAGGGGCGCGGCGAGTTGCAGCGTCTGGAACTGGTTCGCCGCAGCCTGTACCTGAAGGTCGGCCACACGCTGAGCAGTGGCGCGACGGGTATGCAGTGGCAGCGGTTGCTGCTGCAGCGCCTGACCCGCGAGTGGGGCTGGGATGAGCAGCAATTGGCAATGCTCGACAATCGCTCGCAGTGGGGGGCGCAGCAGGTCAGTCATGAGCTGCGGGCATTGGCCCGTGAGCTGAGTGTCAGCTACCGGTCCTTGTGCACGTTTGCCCGCGACGAGAGGCCATCAATCGAACTTAAGCGTTGAAGTCACTTGCGGCTTTTGGCTGGTATTCAACTTCAAGCAGTTCCAGTTTCAGGGTTTTGCCGCCTGGAGCTGGCCAGTTGATGTGTTGACCGACCTGCAAACCCAGCAGTGCGCTGCCGACAGGGGCCAGAATCGAAACCTTGCCTTCGTCGGCGTTGGCGTCTTTCGGGTACACCAATGTCAGGCGGTAGTCCTTGCCACTGCTTTCTTCGCGGCAGTGCACACGCGAATTCATGGTCACAACACCAGCAGGCACCTCTTCGTGGCCGACGATGGTTTCGGCGCGATCGAGTTCGGCTTGCAATGCCTCAATGCCAGGAGTCGTTTCTGGCAAGCTGTCGATGAGTTGCTCCAGACGCTGTACGTCCAGGCGAGTGAGGATGAGTGGGGTTGGGGTGCTCATGACCTGGCAGACTCCTTTTTTCTGCACGAAAAAGCAAAACCCCGCCGGAAAATGGCGGGGTTTTGACGAACCTCGTTAGTGCGAGGCGTACCCGGACACTACCACAGCAAAATAAATACACAAGCCGGGTGGGGTTTTGCTGTTTGCCCCTGAACTGATTGCAACCGGCGATTATTCGTAGCAGCTGCCGCAGGCTGCGATCGGCGACGCAGTCGTCGTAAAGTCAGGTTGCGCGACGTGTCAGTTAAGCAAAGGACTCAGTTTTTACGATTGCTGCGCAATCGGACGCAGCCTGCGGCAGCTGCTACGGGAGCATTTGCCGCAGTTGAGCCTGTTCACAAATGACCCGACGCCGCTGGTCGTCTGCCGAACGCCATTCGCGAATATCTTCGACGTGGCGAAAACAGCCCAGGCAGACTTTGTGTTCATCCAGCCGGCAGGTGCTGATGCAGGGGGACGGCACTGCCGGACTGACGTTGCTGTAGAGCGGTTTTGCAGGTTTAGCAGGAGCGGTCACTATCAGATCTCTTCAAATTCCAGCTCGGCGCCAGCGTGTTCCAGTGTCAGGCGTTGAACCATTTCGCTGAGCAGTTCGTCGGATTTGTCGCACTTCCACGAGCTGCGCTTTTCATCGTAGTCGAAGTGGAAACCGCCGTTGGGAGCAGCCAGCCAGAGCTGTAGCACGGGTGCCTGACGGCTGAAGATCAGGGCTTTGCCATTCTCGAATTTGATCGTCAGGATTCCCGCGGAATTCTCCACATCTACATCCAGATCACAGTCGTCGAAGATGTCTTCCAGATTTTCCTGGGTGGCATCGACCAGATCGTGAAAACGGGCTTCAGTCAAACTCATGGTGGAACCTCGTAATATCTAGTCATGCTCGGAGCTCGCAAGATACGGGCGCTCCAGGCCGATTGCAAACCCCATGACAGCCTTGTGCCAACCACCACTGATCATCCAGACAGGGCGTTACGCTCGGCCGCTCTGCTGCATAGGCAAGCTGGTGGGTGCTCGGTATACTCGGGCGCAATTAATGCTTTTCAAAGGATTTCGCCATGAAGCGCCTGATCTCTTCTCTTGCTGCGCTCGTCGCGGTCGCCTGCCTTGTTTCTGCCTGTGGTCAAAAAGGACCGCTGTATCTGCCCGATGACAGCAAATCCCCTGAAGACCAAGCGAAGTCGTCGCAATCGCAATCGCACAAGCACCAATAAGGGAACACCATGGACGCTTTTAATTACCGGGACGGCGAGCTGTTCGCCGAAGGTGTTGCGCTGACGGCCATTGCCGAGCGTTTTGGCACGCCGACTTACGTTTACTCCCGGGCGCACATCGAAGCGCAATACAACGCTTACGCCGATGCTCTGGACGGCACGCCGCACCTGGTGTGCTTCGCCGTCAAGGCCAACTCCAACCTGGGTGTACTCAATGTCCTGGCGCGTTTGGGTGCCGGTTTTGACATCGTTTCCCGTGGCGAGCTGGAACGTGTGCTGGCTGCAGGCGGTTCGGCCGACAAGATCGTGTTTTCGGGTGTAGGCAAGACCCGTGACGACATGCGTCGCGCCCTGGAAGTGGGCGTGCACTGTTTCAACGTCGAGTCCACTGACGAGCTTGAGCGCCTGCAGGTTGTGGCCGCCGAAATGGGTGTTCGTGCGCCGATTTCCCTGCGCGTGAACCCGGATGTTGATGCGGGTACGCACCCGTACATCTCCACCGGCCTCAAGGAAAACAAGTTCGGTATCGCCATCGCTGACGCCGAGGATGTCTACATCCGCGCCGCGCAGTTGCCTAACCTGGAAGTGGTCGGCGTCGATTGCCATATCGGCTCGCAACTGACCACCCTCGAACCCTTTATCGATGCCCTGGACCGTTTGTTGGCCCTGATCGATCGCTTGGGCGATTGCGGCATTTACCTGCGTCACATCGACTTGGGTGGCGGCCTGGGCGTGCGCTATCGCGATGAAGAGCCGCCTCTGGCTGGCGATTACATCAAGGCCGTGCGCGAGCGCATCGAAGGGCGCGATCTGGCGCTGGTGTTCGAGCCGGGCCGCTTTATCGTGGCCAACGCGGGCGTGCTGCTGACTCAGGTCGAGTACCTCAAGCACACCGAGCACAAAGACTTTGCCATCGTCGATGCGGCGATGAACGACCTGATTCGTCCGGCGTTGTACCAGGCCTGGATGGACGTGACCGCGGTTCGCCCGCGTGACACCGAGGCTCGCAACTACGACATCGTCGGCCCGATCTGCGAAACCGGCGACTTCCTGGCCAAGGACCGCCAACTGGCACTGGCTGAAGGCGATCTGCTGGCGGTGCATTCGGCCGGTGCTTATGGTTTTGTCATGAGCTCGAACTACAACACCCGTGGCCGCGCCGCCGAAGTTCTGGTGGATGGCGATCAGGCGTTTGAAGTACGTCGTCGCGAGACCGTAGCCGAGTTGTTTGCTGGCGAAAGCCTGCTGGCGGAGTAAACCCATGTTGCTGCGTTTTACCAAAATGCACGGCCTGGGCAATGATTTCATGGTTCTCGACCTGGTCAGCCAGCACGCGCATATCCTGCCCAAGCACGCCAAGCAATGGGGTGATCGGCACACGGGCGTCGGTTTTGATCAACTGCTGCTGGTTGAGGCACCGAGCAACCCGGAAGTTGATTTCCGTTACCGGATCTTCAACTCCGACGGTTCGGAAGTTGAGCAATGCGGCAACGGGGCGCGCTGTTTTGCGCGTTTCGTGCTCGACAAGCGCTTGACCACCAAACGTCAGTTCAAGGTCGAAACCAAAGGCGGCATCATCGAACTGAACGTGCGCAGTGATGGGCAAATCAGTGTCGATATGGGCCCTCCGCGCCTGATTCCGGCCGAGATCCCGTTTGTTGCCGACGCTCAGGCGCTGAGCTACGAACTGGATGTCGACGGCCAGACCGTTGAGCTGGCGGCCGTGTCGATGGGCAATCCCCATGCGGTGCTGCGTGTCGACGATATCAACGCCGCGCCGGTGCATGAGCTGGGGCCAAAAATTGAACATCACCCGCGCTTTCCGGCGCGGGTCAATGTCGGTTTTCTTCACGTGATTGATCGCCAGCGCGGACAGCTACGGGTCTGGGAACGCGGCGCCGGGGAAACCCAGGCGTGCGGTACCGGGGCGTGTGCCGCCGCTGTGGCTGCGATCAGCCAGGGCTGGATGGACTCACCGCTGATCCTCGATTTGCCGGGTGGCCGTTTGTCTCTCGAATGGGCGGGTCCCGGCCATTCAGTGATCATGACCGGCCCGGCGATGCGAGTTTACGAAGGACAAGTCCGTTTATGAGCGAGCGCAACTGATGACCGACAAAACGCAGCCTGCAGCACTCGAAGTACCTGTGGATAACTCGCAAGCAGCAACGGTTGCGGCGTACCTGCAGGAACATCCGGATTTTTTCGGCCAGCGCGAAGAGCTGCTGCTGTCGCTGCGTATTCCTCACCAGCGTGGCGATACGATTTCGCTGGTGGAGCGTCAACTGGAGTTGCTGCGTGGTCGTAACATCGAGATGCGTCATCGCTTGTCGCAGTTGATGGACGTGGCCCGCGACAACGACCGCCTCTTTGAAAAAACCCGTCGTCTTAACCTCGCCCTGATGGACGCCACCAGTCTCGATGAGCTGGTGATTGCCGTCGAAGACAGCTTGCGTCAGGACTTCCAGGTGCCTTTTGTCAGCCTGGTACTGTTCGGTGACAACCCGATGCCGGTCGGACGCTGGGTCAGCAGCGCCGATGCGCAACGTGCACTGGGTGGCTTGTTGACGGAAGGCAAGACGGTCAGCGGCAGCCTGCGTGAGCATGAGCTGGACTTCCTGTTTGGCGAAGAACAGCGCAAGCAGATCGGCTCGACGGCCGTAGTCGCGCTCAATCATCTGGGGTTGCACGGTGTACTGGCGATTGCCAGTCGCGATCCGCAGCACTACAAAAGCTCGGTGGGCACGCTGTTCCTCGGTTATATCGCCGAGGTGCTGGGCAGGGTTCTGCCGCGCTTTACCAACGCTTTGCGCTCGGTACGTTAGATGGAACGGCAACTGGACGCTTACTGCATTCACCTGCGCAGTGAGCGCCAGGTGTCGCCCCATACGCTGGAGGCCTACCGCCGCGACCTGAACAAGGTGCTGGCGTTTTGCGCCAAGGAGTCAATCGTCAGCTGGACGGCACTGGATATCCAGCGCATGCGCCAACTGGTTTCGCGTCTGCATCAGCAAGGTCAATCCTCGCGCAGCATTGCCCGTCTGTTGTCGGCGGTGCGCGGGCTTTATCACTATCTCAACCGCGAAGGCTTGTGCGACCACGATCCGGCAAACGGTCTGGCGCCGCCCAAAGGCGAGCGCCGCCTGCCCAAGACCCTGGATACCGATCGTGCCCTGCAATTGCTGGAGGGGGGTGTCGAGGACGACTTTCTGGCGCTGCGGGACCAGGCCATTCTGGAGTTGTTCTATTCGTCGGGGCTGCGTTTGTCGGAGTTGACCGGGCTTGACCTGGATCAGCTGGATTTGGCCGATGGGCTGGTCGAGGTGCTCGGCAAGGGCAGCAAGACCCGGGTTTTGCCCGTCGGTCAAAAGGCCCGAGAGGCGCTACAGGCCTGGTTACCCTTGCGGGCACTGGCCAACCCCGGGGATGGCGCCGTGTTCGTCAGCCAGCGCGGTACACGCCTTGGGCCGCGGGCCATTCAAGTGCGGGTCAAGGCAGCCGGTGAGCGCGAGCTGGGGCAGAATCTGCACCCCCATATGCTGCGCCATTCATTTGCCAGCCACTTGCTGGAGTCCTCCCAGGATTTGCGTGCCGTGCAAGAGTTGCTCGGGCATGCGGACATCAAAACCACGCAAATCTATACTCATCTGGATTTCCAGCATCTGGCATCGGTCTACGACAGCGCCCATCCACGGGCCAAACGCAGTAAGGACAGTGAATGACGATTGAGCTGATTACCTTCGACCTCGACGACACCCTGTGGGATACCGCCCCGGTGATTGTCAGCGCCGAAGCCGTTTTGCGTCAGTGGCTTGGCAATAACGCACCAAAACTGGGCGTCGTCGAGGTCGGGCATTTCCAGGCGATTCGCGAACGGGTGTTAAGTGAGGAGCCCCAGCTCAAGCACCGGATCAGCGCGCTGCGTCGGCGGATCCTGTTTCATGCGTTGAACGAAGCAGGTTACGTGAACGCAGCAGCCTTGGCTGATGACGCCTTTGAAGTCTTTATTGAGGCGCGTCACGCATTGGACGTGTTCCCGCAGGCTGAGCCGACCCTGATTGCACTGGCCCGTGATTACAGCTTGGGTGTGGTCACCAATGGCAACGCCGATGTGCGGCGAATCGGTTTGGGGCACCACTTCAAATTTGTGTTGTGTGCTGAAGATATCGGCATCGCCAAGCCGGATGCGCGACTGTTCCACGAAGCGTTGTTGCGCGGTGGTGTGGTAGCGGGTGCAGCGGTACACGTGGGCGACCATCCGGGGGACGACATCGCCGGTGCCCAACGGGCGGGCCTGCGAGCGGTGTGGTTCAACCCTGGCGGCAAGCACTGGGACGGCGAGAAGGCCCCGGATGCGGAAATTGGCTGCTTGAGTGAGTTGCCGGCGGTGTTGAAGCACTTGTAAGTGTGGGAGCGGGCTTGCTCGCGATGCAGACAACGCGTTTTGCCTGTCAAACCGCGTCGCTAACATCGCGAGCAAGCCCGCTCCCACAGGGTCATGTCAGTCTTCTTTCCGTCACCCACAAAAAAACCCGCAGCGACGGCGGGTTTTTTCTTCAAGCAAACAGCTGGCCCTTAGATAGGACGGCTGCCGTACTTGTTGTCAGGCTTCTTGGGTGGGTCAGCCACCACGTTAGCCTCAACTTCCTGCACTTTGCCGCCTTTGGACAGAAATTCTTCCATGGCGCGAGCCAGAGCATCACGCTCTTTGTTCTTGGCTTCTACACTGGGCAGGTCGTCAACTGACACGGCAGCCTTGGATTTGCCTTTGGCCGCAGGGGCCGGCACATCGTCGCCACCATCGTCGTCTGCAACGTCCTCGGCGGCCGTTTCCAGGCCCTCTTCGGTATCGTCGTCTTCGCCTACTTCGAGGTCATCATTTTCCAGATCGTCGTCGCTCATGTTCTACCCCATGACATACGTAAAGCAGATTAGTTATAGACCAGTTGTGGCAACTGTCGACCACCGCTGGTGAAAAAGTAGCCTTGGGCAAACCGCGGCTTACACCTCTTCATCGTTGTAAGGTGAAGAGGGTTTGACGCACACCGCTATCATCACGGCGCGCGTCTGAATAAACACCTTGCCAGGCGCCCAGTGCCAGATACCCCGGCAGCACGGATCACGGGCCTTGAAAGCGTCGGGAGATCATCCTCGCCTTCGTCGTACTCGAGCATTGTTTCCTGCCCTTGGGCGCGCATTCTAGCGTGCTGAATAAAAAAGCAAAGCAGCTAATAGTCGAGTTGTGTCGCAAGTACGGGTGGCATTCACAAGCGTAGAACTTGGTGAACCCTTTAACCTGTAGGGCAAATCATTCCATTGCCGAGAATATCGTCTTTTTATGAGCAAAAAAAAACCCGGCACGCCGGGTTTTTTATAGGGATATTTACAGGTTGTAGCCACGCTCGTTGTGCTGAGCCAGATCGAGGCCCACAGCCTCTTCCTCTTCAGTCACTCGCAGACCCATCACGGCATCCAGCACTTTGAGAATGATGAACGTCACAATCGCGGTGTAGACCACGGTGAAGGCGACGCCCTTGAACTGGATCCAGACTTGGGCCGGGATGTCGGTCACGGTGCCGAAGCCACCCAGTACAGGGGCGGCAAACACGCCAGTCAGGATGGCGCCGACGATGCCGCCGATGCCGTGTACGCCGAACGCATCCAGTGAGTCGTCGTAGCCCAGTTTGCGCTTGAGGCTGGTGGCGCAGAAGAAGCAGATCACGCCAGATGCCAGACCGATCACGACCGAGCCCATTGGGCCTACGGTGCCAGCGGCCGGGGTGATTGCCACCAGGCCTGCGACTACGCCCGAAGCAATACCCAGTGCGCTTGGCTTGCCGTGGGTAATCCACTCGGCAAACATCCAGCCCAGTGCCGCGGCAGCGGTTGCGATCTGAGTGACCAGCATCGCCATGCCGGCAGTGCCGTTGGCGGCCGCTGCGGAGCCGGCGTTAAAGCCGAACCAGCCGATCCACAGCATGGCAGCGCCCATCAGGGTGTAACCCAGGTTGTGCGGAGCCATTGGGGTGGACGGGTAGCCTTTACGCTTGCCAAGCACGATGCACGCGACAAGACCTGCGATACCGGCGTTGATATGCACCACTGTGCCGCCTGCGAAATCGAGGACGCCCCAGTCCCACATCAGGCCGCCGTTGCCGCTCCATACCATGTGCGCGATCGGCGCATAGACCAGGGTGAACCACACGCCCATGAAAATCAGCATGGCCGAGAACTTCATGCGCTCGGCAAAGGCACCGACGATCAGCGCCGGGGTGATGATGGCGAAGGTCATCTGGAAGGTAATGAACACGGCTTCCGGGAACAGCGCGGTAGGTGAGGTCAGGCTTTCAGGCGTTACACCCGCCAGGAAGGCTTTGCCGAACCCGCCGATGAACGAATTGAAATTGGTGACGCCCTGCTCCATGCCCGTGGTGTCGAACGTGATGCTGTAGCCATAAATGACCCACAGAATGCTGATCAGACCGGTAATGGCGAAGCATTGCATCATCACGGAAAGAATGTTTTTGGAGCGCACCATGCCGCCGTAGAACAGCGCCAGGCCGGGAATGGTCATGAACAGCACCAAAGCGGTAGCAGTCAGCATCCAGGCGGTATCGCCCGAGTTGAGGACTGGAGCAGCCACTTCGTCTGCCGCCATGGCCAGGCCAGGCATTACGACAGACAGCAGGGCTCCGAGCCCTGCGATTTTACGCAGAGTCATAGTGTTTTCTCCTGGGGCGTTGGGGTTTGGCGGCTTAGATAGCGTCGGTATCGGTTTCGCCGGTACGGATGCGAATAGCCTGTTCCAGATTGACCACGAAAATCTTGCCGTCACCAATCTTGCCGGTGTTGGCAGCCTTGGTTATCGCCTCGATAACCCGATCAAGATCCTTGTCGTCAATGGCGACATCAATCTTCACTTTTGGCAGAAAATCGACCACGTATTCCGCGCCGCGATACAGCTCGGTGTGACCCTTCTGCCGGCCGAAGCCTTTGACCTCAGTAACAGTAATGCCTTGTACGCCGATCTCAGACAGCGATTCGCGCACGTCATCCAACTTGAACGGCTTGATAATGGCGGTGACTAGCTTCATGAAACTTCTCCCGAATTGGTGGACTTGCCCCAGGAAAACAAACCCGGCTCAAGTCTAAGCGCAGTGTCTGGCTTTGTAACGCATCGTCAGCCTTCTTCAGGCTGTACAACGTGTGTAAATCGCTGGTGACGAAAACACTCCCTGAACCACCTGCCGCACTGCCTTCGTCACAGCTACTGCATCAGTGCATGAGTCATATACGCCTAAGCAGAAACCTTGCCATGTCTGGAAAAATCAACAATTACAGCGGTTTAGAAGAAGTTGATGGCTTTTGGCCTGATTTGTCGGGATGTTTGTGCTCGATGATGGTGCGCAGCCTGCAGGGAAGGTGCGCGAAAAACGTGCAGAAAGCCGTCGGCAGTGAGCGCCAACCCCCCGTGATACACTCGCCGCCATCAGTTTTAAGGACTTTATCCATGCTCGCGCCCAAAGATTTTCTCGACGCCCTTGGTGGCCACGCCTCCCGTTTGTTCAGTGGCGAAACCGCGCTGCCGCGCAACGAAATCGAAAGCCAGTTCAAAGCCTTGCTGCAAAGTGGTTTCAGCAAGCTGGATCTGGTGAGCCGCGAAGAGTTCGACAGCCAAATGGTGGTTCTGGCCCGTACCCGTGCTCGTCTTGAGAGCCTGGAGGCCAAAGTGGCCGAACTGGAAGCCAGGCTGTTGCCGCCGACGCAATAACGCTCGAAGGCGGTGCGTCGATCATTGAAACAAGGATGTTTTAGTATGTTGGTGATGAACCCGCTGGTACCCGAGATGATCGTCTCGGACCTCTCGCGCAGCCTGGGCTTTTACTGTGAAGTGCTCGGATTCAAGATCGAGTACCAGCGCCCCGAGCATCTTTTTGCGTTTTTGTCGTTTCATGGCAGCCAGTTGATGCTGGAACAGGATGACCTTGAAGAGTCTTCCTGGCGTGTCGGGCCGCTGGAGCCGCCGTTTGGTCGCGGCATGAACCTGTCGATCAAATGCCCGGATGCCCAGGGGCTGATCCAGCGCCTTGAAGCTGCAGGTCACAGCTTGCGAAAACCCCTGGAAGAACGCTGGTACCGCAGTAACGACGTGTTGTTCGGCGAGCACAATTTTTTGGTGCTCGACCCCGATGGCTACCTGTTGCGCTTTGCTGAAGATCTGGGCACCAAGGCGCTGGGGGCGTGAATCAGGCGCAGTGATGAATGGGTTCAACCTGCTCGCGAATCGCTGCACCCCGTTCGATTTGTGCTTTGCGCAGATCGTAAGTGGTTTGCAGGTTTAGCCAGAACTCAGGCGTCGTCTCAAGGCAAATCGCCAGCCGCAAGGCCATATCGGCACTGACACCACGGCGCTGCAGCACGATATCGTTCACCGTCGGTGTGGACACCTTGAGCGCTCTGGCCAGCGCAGCGGCCGAGAGGCTCAGTGGCTCCAGGTATTCCTCTTTAAGGATTTCACCCGGATGAACCGGGCGCATGCCGTTCTTGATCATGATGACCTCAGTGATAATCAACGATTTCTACCGCTTCAGGGCCATTCGCGCCCCAAATGAAGCAGATTCGCCATTGTGCGTTGATGCGAATGCTGTGTTGGCCTTTGCGGTTGCCGCCCAACGCTTCGAGCCGATTGCCAGGAGGCGACAGTAAATCGGCCAGCACGGATGCAGCATCTAGCAACGTTAGTTTGCGTTCTACCACATTGATAATGTCTGACCATGCGCGGGTCTTGCCACTTCGGAACAGACGTTCAGTTCTGCAGCACTTGAAGTTTATTATCATGGTTAATGGATAACGTTATTCGTTAACTTTAGAGGGTTGTGCGTTTTATGCAACCGCACTTTGGCAGCTCGCCGGTCGTGTTTGCATGCACATTCACATCCCGTATCCATTACACCCCTGCCCTCGGCTCCTGATTCGCGCAGGATGAGTTTTTTGCGAACTCAAGGAATGAGTCATGGCTCTGGCTATCGTTTACAGCCGCGCCCAGGTGGGTGTCGAGGCGCCTGCCGTCATGGTCGAGGCGCATCTGGCCAATGGATTACCCGCGTTAACACTGGTCGGCTTGCCTGAAGCCGCCGTCAAGGAAAGCAAAGACCGGGTGCGCAGCGCGATCCTCAATTGCGGGCTGGATTTCCCGGCCAGGCGCATCACTCTTAATCTGGCGCCCGCCGATCTGCCCAAGGACGGCGGGCGTTTTGATGTGGCCATTGCCCTGGGAATCCTGGCGGCCAGCGGGCAAATACCGGCGGCAGCGTTGGAGCACGTGGAGTGCCTGGGCGAATTGGCGTTGTCGGGTGCAATCAGGTCTGTCCAGGGCGTTTTGCCAGCGGCGTTGGCGGCCCGTGCTGCGGGACGGGCCCTGGTGGTGCCGCTGGCCAATGCTGAAGAGGCCTGCCTTGCATCCGGGCTTGAAGTGATCGCGGTCGAACACTTGTTGCAGGTGGTGGCACATTTCGCAGCGCGTGAGGTGATTGAGCCTTATGTCGCCAGCGGTTTATTGCAGTTGAGCAAACCTTATCCTGATCTGATCGATGTCCAGGGGCAGCTCTCGGCAAAGCGGGCGTTATTGATTGCCGCCGCAGGCAGCCACAATCTGTTGTTTTGCGGCCCGCCCGGTACCGGCAAGACCTTGTTGGCCAGCCGCCTGCCCGGGTTGTTGCCGCCGCTCAACGAACAAGAGGCGCTTGAGGTTGCGGCCATTCAGTCGGTGGTCAGCCATGTGCCGCTGAACTGCTGGCCACAGCGCCCGTTTCGTCAGCCTCACCACTCGGCCTCCGGCCCTGCACTGGTGGGGGGCGGCTCAAAGCCACAGCCCGGCGAGATCACGCTGGCGCATCACGGCGTGTTGTTTCTTGATGAGCTTCCCGAGTTTGATCGCAAGGTGCTGGAAGTCCTCAGGGAGCCAATGGAGTCAGGCTTTATCGTGATTGCCCGCGCCCGGGATCGAATGCGCTTTCCGGCGCGCTTCCAACTGGTCGCGGCCATGAACCCCTGCCCCTGTGGATATCTTGGTGAGCCCACAGGCCGCTGCCGCTGTACCCCGGAGCAGATCCAGCGGTATCGCAACAAACTTTCCGGACCGTTGCTCGACCGCATTGATTTGCATCTGACCGTGGCGCGCGAGATCACGTCGCTCAACCCGCCCCTTGCCTCTGGCGATACCACGGCCATCTCGGCGGCATTGGTGGCAGCAGCACGTGAGCGCCAGTTACAGCGTCAGGGGTGTGCCAATGCTTTTCTCGATCTGCCGGGAGTGCGTACACAGTGCCGGCTGAGTGAGGTGGACAACGCCTGGCTGGAGACCGCCTGCGAGCGGATGACGTTGTCGCTGCGGGCGGCACACCGGATATTGAAGGTGGCAAGGACCTTGGCCGATCTGGAGCAGCTGCAAGGCATTGAGCGCAGGCACCTGGCGCAGGCGTTGCAGTATCGGCCGGTAACAGGGTGATGGGCCCGGCTACTTCATTCGTTCCACCTCTGGCAGCTCCATCGCGGCGACTTCATGTTGCAGAAAGTCGCTCAGACGGCGCAGGCGCTCACCACCAGGGCGGGTTTTTGGCCAGACCAGATAGTAATTTTCGCCGCTGGCCACGGCGGCCGGGAATGGCAGGCTAAGGCGACCCTGAGCAACGTCTTCGGCAACCATCAGCAAGTCGCCCATGGAGATGCCATACCCCCGGGCGGCAGCGATCATGCCCAGCTCCAGGGTGTCAAAAACCTGCCCGCCCTTGAGTGAAACCTGCCCGCTCAGGCCCATGCAGTCGAGCCAGCGGCGCCAGTCACGGCGATCGGGAGTGGGGTGCAGCAGTTCGGTGGCGGCCAGGCGCGTGACGTCCCAAGGCGTGTCGTCCTGCACGGTGGGCGCGCCGACCGGGATCAGCATCTCGGGAAACAACAGCGTGGCCTCCCAGTCAGGCGGAAAGTGTCCATTGCTCAGCAGCACGGCGCAGTCGAATGGCTCCTGATTGAAGTCCACATTGTCGATGTCCATCCAGGCGCTGGTCAGTTGCACCTCGTTACCGGCCTGCAGGTGGCGAAATCGGCTCAGGCGGGCCAGTAGCCAACGCATGGTCAGGGTCGAGGGGGCTTTCATGCGCAAGGTGTCATCTTCGGCGCGCAAAGTGGTGCAGGCACGTTCCAGGGCGGCAAAGCCTTCGCGCACACCCGGCAGCAGCAAGCGGGCAGCTTCGGTGAGTTGCAGGCTGCGGCCATTGCGCTGGAACAACCGGCAGGCGAAGTGCGCTTCCAGGGTCTTGATATGTCGGCTGACGGCGCTTTGGGTGATCGACAGCTCTTCTCCCGCTCGGGTAAACGAGCTATGGCGAGCTGCCGCTTCAAAGGCGCGCAAGGCATAAAGAGGAGGAAGGCTACGAGACATTGAGATTGTTCCTATCGTGTCACAGTCGGTGGTGAGAACTATAAGCTTACACATGAGTTTTAGTCATGCTACGGATCGTTTTTATCCCTTTGCTTAAAACACTCAACGCGCCGAGAATCAGGCCTTTCAACGCACCTATAGAAATCTGACTGATGACCAAACAGCATCCTGCACGTATCGAACTCTGGGCAATCATGCGGCTGGCAGGGCCGCTGATCGCCTCTCAGTTGGCTCACATGCTGATGGTGCTGACCGATACGCTGATGATGGCGCGCCTGAGTCCAGAGGCTCTGGCTGGCGGGAGTCTGGGTGCGGCCAGCTACTCGTTCGTGTCGATTTTTTGCATTGGTGTCATTGCTGCCGTGGGTACGCTGGTGTCGATTCGCCAGGGCGCGGGTGACATTGAAGGCGCGACCCGTCTCACACAGGCGGGTCTGTGGCTGGCCTGGGGGCTGGCGCTGGGGGGCGCGGTGATGCTGTGGAATATCAAGCCGCTGTTGCTGTTGTTCGGCCAGACGCCCACCAACGTTGAGGCCGCTGGCCAGTTCCTGATGCTGTTGCCGTTCGCTTTGCCCGGCTACATGACGTTTATGGCCCTGCGCGGTTTTACCAGTGCAATGGGCCGGGCCACGCCAGTGATGGTAATCAGCCTGATCGGCACCGTGGCTAACTTCCTGCTCAATTACGCACTGATTACCGGCATGTTCGGCCTGCCTAAGCTGGGCTTGATGGGCATCGGCCTGGTCACGGCGATTGTGGCGACCTTCATGGCGCTGGGCCTGGCCTGGCATATCCACCGTCATCCGGCCTACGACGCGTATCCGATCAGCAAAGGCCTGTCGCGGATCAATCTGACTTATTTGCGTGAGCTGTGGCGCCTCGGCCTGCCGATTGGCGGTACGTACGCGGTGGAGGTCGGGCTGTTTGCGTTCGCGGCGCTGTGCATGGGCACCATGGGCAGCACGCAACTGGCTGCGCACCAGATTGCGCTGCAAATCGTATCGGTGGCGTTTATGGTGCCGGCGGGCATGTCGTACGCAATCACCATGCGTATTGGTCAGCACTATGGGGGCGGAGACTTGCTGCGGGCGCGCCTGGCGGGCCGGGTCGGGATCGGCTGCGGTGCGGTGATCATGCTGGGCTTCTCTGTGGTGTTCTGGTTCTTGCCGACCCAACTCATCGGTTTGTTCCTGGATTACAACGATCCGGCGTTCCGCCCGGTATTCGAGTTGGCGGTGAGCTTGTTGGCGGTGGCTGCCTGGTTTGAGCTGTTTGATGGAGCACAGACCATCGCGATGGGTGCCATTCGCGGGCTCAAGGATGCCAAGACAACGTTTCTGGTGGGGCTGTTTTGCTATTGGGTGATTGGTGCGCCGATGGCCTGGATGCTGGCGTTTACTTTCGAGTGGGGCCCGACCGGCGTGTGGTGGGGCCTGGCACTGGGCCTGGCCTGTGCCTCGATCAGCCTGACGCTGGCGTTCGAATGGAAGATGCGGCGCATGATCAAGCAGGAGCGCAAGGCGGCGAAAGTGGCGGGCTTGAGTGCGGCATAACCGCTTGGGAGAGGGTCAGGCTTTTGTGGGCGCGGGCTTGCTCGCGCTGCAGGACCCGCGGTCTGTCAGTTAAGCCTGGGTGAGGCCATCGTGAGCAAGCCCGCTCCCACAGATAGATCCCACCGTTTCACAGGTTATGTTGTGGGCTAGATCGCCTGCGGCACCTGCTGCTGAGCCCCAAACGTCAAGTATTCCACCAGATCCGCCAGCGGCAGCGGTTTGCTGATGAAGTAACCCTGTACCTGATCGCAGCCAAAGTCGCGCAAAAGGGCAAGTTGTTCAGGGGTTTCGACGCCTTCGGCGACTACTTCCAGCTTCAGGTTATGGGCCAGGTTGATCATGGCGTGGACCAGCTTGCGGTTCTCTTCGCGGCCTTCCATGCCGCCAACAAAGCTTTTGTCGATCTTGAGCAGCGCAATCGGCAGGCTGTTGAGGTGCACAAACGATGAGAACCCCGTACCAAAATCATCCAGCGAAAAACGCACGCCGAGTCGGCCCAGTGCATCCATCGTCTGCTTGACCAGGTCACTGCGACGCATCACGGCTGTTTCTGTCAGCTCGAACTCCAGCCATTGCGCTTCAACACCGCGCTCGATGATCAAGCGGCTGAGGGTCGAGAGCAGCTGGCTGTCCTGAAACTGGCGAAACGACAGGTTGACCGCCATGTGCAACGGCTCCAGCCCGCGTTCACGCAGCGACTGCATATCGCGAAGAGCCCGGGAGATGACCCAGTAACCCAGCGGTACAATCAGCCCGCTCTGCTCTGCAAGAGGCACAAACTCACTGGGCGCCAGCAGGCCACGCTCGGTGTGGCGCCAGCGCACCAACGCCTCCAGCCCGACGATCTGCCCCGTGCCCAGATCCAGACGCGGCTGGTAATGCAGTTCCAGTTCATCGCGGCGCAGGGCGCGGCGCAGCTCGCTTTCGAGGTCGGCCAGGCTGCGGGCATTGCGATTGATGCGTTCGTTGAAGACGTGGAAGGTGCAGCCCTGGGTGCTTTTGGCCTGCTGCATGGCGATATGCGCGTGCCACATCAGCGGGTCGGCCCCGGCGTTGGCCCGCGCATGGGCGATGCCCAGGCTGCAGCCAATCAGCAGACTTTCGCCGTCGACCCAGTAGGGCTCAGCCATCACCTCGGTGATCCGCTCGGCCATCCACTCGGCACGCTCGGGCGCACGATGGGTATTGATCAAGAGCGCGAACTCGTCGCTTCCCAGCCTCGCCAACTGGTCGCCGGCTTCGAGCTGGCTTTTGAGGCGCGCCACCACTTGCAGGATCAGGCGATCGCCAGCCTGATGGCCCAGTGCATCGTTGGCGTGGCGAAAGTTGTCCAGGTCCAGATGGCCGAGGGCGATGCCGCGACCGTCACTTTCGGCCAGGCGCACTGCCAGCAGGGTCTGGAAGCCCTGACGGTTGGCGATGCCGGTCAGCGGGTCTTCTTCGGCCAGACGTTGCAGCGTGTGTTCGAGCAAGCCGCGTTCGCGTACATGGCGCAGGCAACGGCGCAGGACATCGGGAGTCAGGCTGGTGCTGACCAGCCAGTCGCTGACACCGTGGGGTGACGTTGCAGGTTCGGTGTCGAGCAGCAAAACCGTGGGCAAGCGGCAGCGGCCCGCTGAAGGCTGCAGGTCCGCCGTGGTCAGGAGCAGCGCATTGCGATCGTTCTCGAACAGATGGCTGACAGATTCCCAGCTCGGCGCGGCTATCATGACGGCCGCACTTCCCATAGGCGCCAGACATTCACGTAATAACGTTGCCCATGATGGCTCTTCGGCCAATAGCAGTAAACGCAAGGGTTCGACAGGCGTAGACAAGCTAGCTCCCTAGACTCTGCAAAAATTCGGGCGGTGGGCATTATGACGTGCCAGCAACCAATGGCAATGACACTGGTTATCAAATACGTATTTGCTGTATTAATCCTACGGTAGCTGCAAATACTCATGGCATCCTGCGCGAAAGTAACAAAAGCGGCAAATTAAGATGATGTGGCATGTCACACCGTCGCACAGAGGCAGCAATATTTGCTCAGCCTGTTAAAATGCCCGCCCTTTTTACACACGACCCCTGATCTCGTCATGTCCCGACTCAATCCCCGGCAGCAAGAAGCCGTGAGCTATGTCGGCGGCCCTCTATTGGTGCTCGCCGGCGCGGGCTCCGGCAAAACCAGCGTGATTACCCGCAAAATCGCGCACCTGATCCAGAACTGTGGCATCCGTGCCCAGTACATCGTCGCCATGACGTTTACCAATAAAGCCGCTCGCGAGATGAAAGAGCGTGTCGGCACCCTGCTTAAAAAGGGTGAAGGTCGTGGCTTGACGGTGTGCACGTTCCACAACCTGGGGCTGAACATTATCCGCAAGGAGCATGCGCGGCTGGGTTACAAGCCGGGTTTCTCGATCTTTGACGAAGCTGACGTCAAAGCGCTGATGACCGACATCATGCAGAAGGAATACTCGGGCGACGACGGGGTCGACGAAATCAAGAACATGATCGGCTCGTGGAAAAACGACCTGATCCTGCCGCCCCAGGCGCTGGAAAATGCGCGCAACCCCAAGGAGCAGACGGCAGCCATCGTCTACACCCACTACCAGCGCACGCTCAAGGCCTACAACGCAGTGGACTTTGACGACCTGATCCTGCTGCCGGTGAAGTTGTTCGAAGAGCACGCCGACATTCTTGAGAAGTGGCAGAACAAGGTTCGTTACCTGTTGGTGGATGAATATCAGGACACCAACGCCAGCCAGTACCTGCTGGTCAAATACCTGATCGGCAAGCGCAATCAGTTCACCGTGGTCGGTGACGACGACCAGTCGATCTACGCCTGGCGCGGCGCCCGTCCTGAAAACCTGATGTTGCTCAAGGACGATTACCCGTCCTTGAAAGTGGTGATGCTGGAGCAAAACTATCGCTCCACCAGCCGTATCCTGCGCTGCGCCAACATCCTGATTGCCAACAATCCGCACGAGTTCGAGAAGCAACTGTGGAGCGAGATGGGCCACGGCGACGAAGTACGGGTGATTCGCTGTCGCAACGAAGACGCCGAAGCCGAGCGCGTAGCCGTCGAGATTCTGACTCTGCACCTGCGTACCGACCGGCCGTACAGCGACTTTGCGATTCTGTACCGCGGTAACTATCAGGCCAAATTGATCGAGTTGAAGCTGCAACATCATCAGATTCCCTATCGTCTGTCGGGTGGTAACAGCTTCTTCGGGCGTCAGGAAGTAAAAGACCTGATGGCGTATTTCCGTCTGATTGTGAACCCGGATGACGACAACGCCTTCCTGCGCGTGATCAACGTCCCGCGTCGCGAGATCGGTTCGACCACGCTGGAAAAGCTGGGTAACTACGCGACCGAACGCAAAATCTCGATGTATGCCGCCACCGATGAAATCGGCCTGGGTGAGCATCTGGATGCCCGCTTTACTGATCGCCTGGGACGCTTCAAGCGTTTTATGGACCGTGTGCGTCAACAATGCTCAGGCGAAGACCCGATCTCTGCACTGCGCAGCATGATCATGGACATCGACTACGAGAACTGGCTGCGCACCAACAGCTCCAGTGAAAAGGTGGCGGACTACCGCATGTCCAACGTCTGGTTCCTGGTCGAGGCGTTGAAAAACACCCTCGAGAAAGACGAAGACGGTGCCATGACCATCGAGGAAGCCATTGGCAAGCTGGTGTTGCGCGACATGCTTGAGCGCCAGCAGGAAGAGGAAGACGGTGCCGAAGGCGTGCAGATGATGACGTTGCACGCGTCGAAGGGCCTGGAATTTCCTTACGTATTCATCATGGGCATGGAAGAAGAAATCCTGCCGCACCGCTCCAGCATTGAAGCGGACACCATTGAAGAAGAACGGCGTCTGGCCTACGTGGGTATTACCCGTGCCCGTGAGACGCTGGCGTTTACCTTCGCCGCCAAGCGCAAGCAATACGGCGAGATCATCGATTGTGCGCCGAGTCGCTTCCTCGATGAGTTGCCCCCGGACGATCTGGCCTGGGAAGGCAACGACGATACCCCCACCGAAGTGAAGGCGGTTCGCGGAAATACGGCATTGGCCGATATACGCGCGATGCTAAAACGCTAGAATTGACTATTTTTTACTCTACCTTCAGCGCATAAGCGCTATTTGAGGACGTTACGTTGGAAGCACTGCACAAGAAAATTCGCGAAGAAGGCATCGTGCTTTCCGATCAGGTTTTGAAGGTCGACGCCTTCTTGAATCATCAGATCGACCCTCAGTTGATGAAAGAAATCGGCGACGAATTCGCGCGTTTGTTCAAGGATTCGGGCATTACCAAGATCGTCACCATTGAAGCGTCGGGTATTGCTCCTGCCGTGATGACTGGCTTGAACTTGGGTGTGCCTGTGATTTTTGCGCGTAAGCACCAGTCCCTGACCCTGACTGAAAACCTGTTGTCGGCCACGGTGTACTCGTTCACCAAGCAGACAGAAAGCACTGTTGCGATCTCCCCGCGTCACCTGCAAAGCAGCGACCGCGTGTTGGTCATCGACGACTTCCTGGCCAACGGCAAAGCCTCGCAGGCACTGATTTCGATCATCAAGCAAGCGGGCGCCTCCGTTGCCGGTCTTGGCATCGTGATCGAGAAGTCGTTTCAGGGCGGCCGTGCCGAACTGGACGCACAGGGCTATCGCGTCGAGTCCCTGGCCCGGGTTCAATCCCTGGCTGGCGGTAAAGTGACCTTTATCGAGTAATACCTCGACCACCCAACCCGGGCTTGCTCAGCCCCGTAGTCGCTGCCGAAGGCTGCGAGCTTTTTATTGGGGCTGACCAGAATCAAAAGCTCGCAGCCTTCGGCAGCGACTACGGGCAGTGTCGGGTTTAGCGCCTCGTTGCCTGCAGCCCTGCCAGCAGCAAGCGCTGATAAAGCTCCTCGCGCAGTCCGTCCGGTTCGGCCAGGTGCATACGCTCCAGGTGTTCGGGATATGCCTGCGGCGAGGGCGCGTCCAGTGTGGCTTTGCCCAGATGGTACATCTGCGTGAGCTTGAATTTGCTCTTGAGCCAGTTCAGCGCTCGCAGCAGGTCTTGCTCCTGCGCGCTGAAATCACTGCCCAGCGGGTACTCGGGGAACAAGTGCGAGTGCCTGGCGGCAATGGCCTGCAAGCGTTCCGGGCTGTTATCGGCAAACCGTGGGTCCAGGCAAAAGTCCTTGGGCAGTTTGCCGATTTGCTGCGCCTGCGCTATCAGCTCGGTCTGGAAGCGCGAGTCGGTGATGTTGAGCAGGGCTTCGATGACGTTGCGATCGGTTTTGCCGCGTAAATCGGCGATCCCGTATTCGGTGACCACGATGTCGCGCAAGTGTCGCGGGATGGTGCAGTGGCCGTACTCCCAGACGATATTGGAACTCACCTCGCCTCCCGATTCGCGCCAGCTGCGCAGCATGATGACCGAGCGTGCGTCATGCAGCGCATGGCCCTGGGCGACGAAGTTGTATTGCCCGCCGACCCCGCTGAGCACCCGGCCGTCTTCCAGTTGATCGGCCACGGCGGCACCGAGCAAGGTGGCGGTAAAGGCACTGTTTACGAACCTCGCATCGCGCCGTTGCAGGCGCTTCAAGTCTTCCTGGCCATACAGCTCGTTGATGTAGCTGATGGCAGTCATGTTGAATTCGCTGAGCTTGCTGTGGGGCAGGTCTCGCAGTCGCTGGTAAAACTCTCGCGGGCCAAGGATGAAGCCCCCGTGGATGCTCACGCCGTCGCTTTGCAGGCTTTCGTCCAGGGTCCCTGCGTTGGCCTGTGCTTGCCGTTCGGCATCGGGGTAGACCTTACGCCGCACAATCCCGGCATCGGCCAGCACCATCAGTCCGTGGACAAACATTTCGCTGCAACCATACAAGCCCCGGGCGAACGGCTCGATACCGCCCTGCTGTTCAATCAGCGTGTGCCAGGGCGTGATGTCGATCTCGTTGAGCAGGGCGCGATAGTCGTCATTGTTGCCCTGGCGCGCCAGCAAGGCGGCACTCAGGGCGTCGCCCATCGAGCCAATGCCAATCTGCAGGGTGCCGCCATCCCGTATCAGGGTACTGGCGTGTAAACCGATAAGGTGATCTTGCAGGCTGACCGGCATATTGGGGGTAGAAAACAGCGTAGTGCGCTCATCTTCGTCGATCAGGAGGTCAAAATCATCAACGTCAAGTTCCGAGTCGCCGGGCATGTAGGGCAGGTCGCTGTGGACCTGGCCGAGCATCAAAATGGTTTCGCCCTTGGCTCGCCGCTTGGCAATCATGGGCAATAAATCGAGGGTGATGTCGGGGTTGCAGCTCAAGCTCAGGCGCCGTGCGTCCTGAGGGTTGCGGGCAACCAGCTGCGCCACCAGGTTCAGGCCGCCAGCATTGATATCTCGTGCCGCGTGGCTGTAGTTGCTGCTGACATAATCCTGCTGGGCTGGGGGGCTGTTGAGCAGACTCCCCGGCTGCATGAAGAATTGCTCGACGACTATATTGCCGGGCAGGCTGTTTCGATGCAGATCGGCCAGGTAGTCCAGCTCGATGTAGTTGCCAAATACCCGCTCGACAAAAGGCTCCAGAAACAGCCGCTGCAAACCATCCCCAAGCGGCGGGCGACCAAGGCTCAGGGCGGTGTAGATCGTGAGCCGGCGCTCGGGTAACAGTTTGATCCGCTGATACAGCGCGTTGACGAACCGGTTGGCCTTGCCCAGCCCCAGCGGCAGGCCCAGGTGAATATGCATGGGTAGTCGCGCCAGGACATCATCGACTGCGCGCTCGATCGAACAGGACTGCACCATCTGACCTCCTCCTTATCAATCCTTGAATATAGACGCGATAGACATCAGGGGAGGCGGACTGACTCAAATCCCGGGCACAAAAAAGCCGCCCATCAGCGGCTTTTTCAGAGAGGTGCGGTTTACTTCAAACCGGACATCTTCTCGATGGCGCCTTTAAGGTCTTCATCGGAGCACGTCATGCAGGTGCCTTTAGGCGGCATGGCGTTGATACCGGTGATGGCCTTGGCCAGGATGCCATCAAGGCCGCCCTGGTGATCAGCGCGCTCTTTCCAGGCTGCGGTGTCACCGATTTTCGGTGCGCCCAACAGGCCGGTGCCGTGGCATGCGCTGCAATGCTTGGCAATGATGTCGTCGGGGGTCATGCCGCCGCCACCGCCCACAGAGGCAGTCACTTCCATGCCTTTGCATTCTTGCCCTTGAAAACAGACTTTACCGACTGGCTCAAGACGTTTTGCGATGTCATCGTTCGTTGTTGCCTGAGCGCTGACTGCCCAAAGGGCCATTACTGTTGCTGGTACGGCCAGCATTTTCATAATTAGGTTCACGCGTACACCCTCAATGGTGGCTAGTCACGCCCACAACCACGGTTTCGCGGGCGGGCGAAAGTATAACGGTTAGCCCGCCACTCTGAAACAACCCTAAAGACAAAGGGGGAATAGAGCTGGCGAAATGCATCTTCGGGTGCCTCTGCAAGCAGGCAGGGCGCCTCTGTTCTTAGAAGTTCGCCGGGGTGGCTGCGCTGATTAGTCGCGCCGCAACGTCGAACGGATTACGGAAACGGTGTGGCTTTGAGCTTTCGAAATAGTAGCTGTCACCGGCTTCGAGCACGAAGGTTTCAAGCCCCACGATTAACTCTAGGCGACCTTCCACTAAAATCCCGGTTTCTTCGCCTTCATGGGTCAGCATTTCGTCCCCGGTATCGGCACCCGGTGGATAAATCTCGTTGAGAAAGGCGATGGCACGGCTTGGATGTGCCTTGCCGACCAGTTTCATGGTCACGGCGCCATCGGAAATGTCGATCAGCTCGTTGGCTTTGTACACAATCTGAGTCGGGTTTTCTTGAAGGATCTCTTCGGAAAAAAACTCGACCATGGACATGGGGATGCCACTCAGCACTTTTCTCAGGGAGCTTATGGACGGGCTCACGCTGTTCTTTTCGATCATCGAAATGGTGCTGTTGGTGACGCCCGCGCGCTTGGCGAGTTCACGTTGTGACAGGCCTTTCAGTTTGCGGATGGATTGCAGTCGTTCACCGACGTCCAATGCGGGAGCCTCCTAGGGGTCAGATTCAGGTCGAGAAGTCGCCATCATGGCGATAGCGTTCAGTATTTACAACACTTCGACTTCAAACCTGGGTGCCCATCAGCCCCCGCACTTTGGATACAACCGATCAGCTCCCGGAATAGAGGCGTGGCGCTCGTTTCAGGTTGCAGAAAATCTGGTAAGGAATGGTGTCTGCCTTGGCTGCCACTTCACTGGCGAGGATGTTTTTGCCCCACAGCTCCACTGTCGAACCCAGGCCTGCCGGCGGCACATCGGTGAGATCGATGCACAGCATGTCCATCGACACCCGGCCCAGCAATTGACTGCGTACACCGGCCACCAACACGGGCGTACCGGTGGGGGCCTGACGCGGATAGCCGTCGGCATACCCCATGGCGACCACGCCAATGCGCATCGGCTTCGGGGTAATGAATTTGGCGCCGTAGCCCACGGGCTCACCGGCGGGCAGTTCGCGGACGTTAATCACCTTGGATTCCAGTGTCATCACCGGCTGCAGGCGTGATGCAGTGGCCTGGGGTTCGTCAAACGGCGAGGTGCCATACAGCATCAGGCCCGGGCGTACCCAGTCGCTTGGCACGCGTGGCCAGCCGAGTACAGCCGGCGAGTTACGCAAGCTGATTTCTGCCGTCAAGTCGGCGCGAGCGCCCAGGAACACCGCGACTTGCTCCACGCTTCGGGTGCAATCGAGTTCATCGGCGCGGGCAAAGTGGCTCATCAGCACGATTTTCGCCACATTGGCACTGGCCTGCAGACGCTGGTATGCAGCCTTGTAATCATTGGGGTGCAGACCGACGCGGTGCATGCCGCTGTCCAGTTTCAGCCACACGTGGATCGGTTTGGCGAGTCTGGCCTGCTCGATGGCATCGAGCTGCCACAGCGAATGCACCACGCACCAAAAGTCGTGTTCGACGATCAGTGGCAGTTCATCGGCTTCAAAAAAACCTTCGAGCAGCAGGATGGGCGCGCCAATACCGGCGGCGCGCAGTTCCAGTGCTTCTTCAATACAAGCGACGGCAAAACCGTCGGCTTCAGCCTCAAGGGCCTGGGCGCAGCGCACGGCTCCGTGGCCGTAGGCGTCGGCCTTGATCACAGCGAGGGCTTTGGCCCCCGTGACTTCACGGGCCAGTTGGTAATTGTGACGCAGGGCTTGGAGGTCGATCAGGGCACGGGCTGGGCGCATGGCGGCGGGCTTCTAACGGCTGTTGAATAAAAAAACCGGCGCTGACCCGCGGCGTTAACCGCGTGCCGCGCCGGAAGAGGGACTGTTACTTGATCGAAAAACCTAGGGCAGTGCTGCCACAACAGACAATTCGACCAGGATTTCTGGTTCGCACAACTTGGCTTCGACGGTAGCGCGGGCCGGTGCAACGCCTTTAGGCAGCCACTGATCCCAGACGCTGTTCATGCCGGTAAAGTCGGCATCAATGTCTTTGAGGTAGATAGTTACCGACAGGATGCGGCTTTTGTCGGTTCCCGCCAGGTCCAGCAAGTGCTCGATGTTGGCCAGTGTTTCACGGGTTTGCTGCTCAATCCCGGCGTTCATGTCGTCACCGACTTGACCAGACAGGTAAACAGTACCGTTATGGGCAACGATCTGGCTCATGCGTTCATTGGTGAGCTGGCGCTGGATTGCCATGTTTTGCAGTCTCCTGGTGGTTGCCGTAGCGGGAAATATCAAGGCCTTCGGCGCTGATTTGTGGTGTCTTTCTGGCCATCACATCCGCAAGGAAGCGACCGGAGCCGCAGGCCATGGTCCAACCGAGCGTGCCATGACCGGTGTTCAGGAACAGGTTTTTGAACGGGGTCGCACCCACAATCGGCGTGCCGTCCGGCGTAGTAGGACGCAAGCCGGTCCAGAAGCTGGCCTGGCTCAAGTCACCGCCCTGAGGATAAAGGTCGTTGACGATCATCTCCAGGGTTTCGCGTCGGCGCGGGTTCAGCGACAGATCGAAGCCGGCGATTTCAGCCATGCCGCCAACGCGGATACGGTTGTCGAAACGGGTGATCGCGACCTTGTAGGTCTCGTCGAGAATAGTCGACGTCGGGGCCATGTCCGGATTGGTGATCGGGATGGTCAGCGAGTAACCCTTGAGCGGGTAAACCGGGGCCTTGATGCCCAGCGGCTTGAGCATCTGCGGCGAGTAGCTGCCCAGTGCCAGCACGTAGCGATCAGCGGTTTCGAGCTTGCCGTCGATCATTACGCCATTGATGCGGTCGCCTGCGTAGTCCAGACGCTGGATGTCTTGACCGAAGCGGAATTCAACACCCAGGTTCTTGGCCATTTCGGCCAGGCGGGTGGTAAACATCTGACAGTCGCCGGTCTGGTCATTAGGCAGACGCAGGGCGCCGGCCAGAATGTCGGTCACGTTGGCCAGTGCGGGTTCAACCCGGGCGATGCCTGCGCGGTCGAGCAGTTCGAACGGCACACCGGATTCCTTGAGAACCGCGATGTCCTTGGCCGCACCATCCAGTTGGGCCTGGGTGCGGAACAACTGAGTGGTGCCCAGGTTGCGAGCCTCGTAGGCGATACCAGTTTCGGCGCGCAGCTCGTCGAGGCAGTCACGGCTGTACTCGGACAGGCGAACCATGCGCTCCTTGTTCACGGCATAGCGGCTGGCGGTGCAGTTGCGCAGCATTTGCGCCATCCACAGGTATTGGTCGATGTTGGCAGTGGCCTTGATTGCCAGGGGCGCGTGGCGCTCCAGCAGCCATTTGATTGCCTTCAGCGGCACACCCGGCGCTGCCCACGGGGAAGCGTAGCCTGGTGAAACCTGGCCGGCGTTGGCAAAGCTGGTTTCCATTGCAACGGCTGGCTGACGGTCAACGACGACCACATCGAAACCGGCTCGGGCCAGATAATAGGCGCTGGCAGTACCAATAACGCCGCCACCCAATACCATAACTCGCATATTCATATCCCTCATCGCGGCCAGCCGCAGACGTTTATTGTTCAGAGCGAAGATGAGCGCAGTATATGAAGCATTGAGTAGTGGAATTCACTGTATAAGCAGCTATATTTGGCGACAATTCTCGGGCACAACCCTTTTCACGGAGGAGAATCTCCTATGCGTACAAATCACCAAACAAAACGTGAATTGGACAAGATTGACCGCAATATTTTGCGCATCCTTCAGGTCGATGGCCGCATCTCGTTTACCGAGCTGGGAGAGAAGGTCGGGCTGTCCACTACGCCCTGCACAGAACGGGTACGAAGGCTGGAGCGTGAAGGCATCATCATGGGCTATAACGCCCGGCTCAACCCGCAGCACTTGCAGGGCAGCCTGCTGGTTTTTGTTGAGATCAGCCTGGACTACAAGTCTGGCGACACCTTTGATGAGTTTCGCCGCGCGGTGCTGAAGTTACCTCACGTGCTGGAGTGCCATCTGGTGTCGGGGGATTTCGACTATCTGGTCAAGGCGCGGATCAGCGAGATGGCTTCATACCGCAAGTTGCTGGGCGACATCCTGCTCAAATTGCCCCACGTGCGTGAGTCCAAGAGCTATATCGTGATGGAAGAAGTGAAAGAGAGCCTGAACCTGCCGATTGCCGATTGAACCCTGCGGGCTTAAACCAGCACCTGGCGCGTACTGGCGATGTATTCATGCACCAGCTTCTCAGCGCTGGGATGAATCATTTCCACCGGGCGTCTGCCATTTGGGCACGGCAGTGTGGGCGTGGTGCCGAACAGGCGACAGATCAATGGTCGCTCTTCATACACCGTGCAGCCATTGGGCCCCAGGTGCACGCAGTCAAGCTCATCCATCGCGGCTTCCTGCTCGGCGGCAGTCTTGCGCGGCAAGCGGGCCATTTCTTCGGAGGAGGTGGTCACCGGTCCGCAGCAGTCATGGCAACCCGGCACGCAGTCAAACGAGGGGATTTGCTGCCTGAGAAAGCGGATCTTGTGACTGTTGCAGCTCATCCAGAACGTACCGATTTTGAAAAGGCCGCAAAGTCTGCCTGAAAACCCCGGCTCTAGACAGGGCCGTCCAGCTGTTCTTGCCCCGTGGGAATGGCCCGGCTTATGCTCCGTCAAATTTTCCAAACATCAATAATCAGGATTCGCCCATGAGCGCCCCGGTTCAGCGCAGCCAGCACACCGCCTCTTATTACGCCGCCAGCAGCCTGCCGCAGCCCGATCATCCGGTGCTGCAGGGTGATGTGGTGGCGGATGTGTGCGTGGTGGGTGGCGGCTTTTCCGGGCTCAACACCGCGTTGGAGCTTGCCGAGCGCGGCATGAGCGTCGTTTTGCTCGAGGCTCACAAGATCGGTTGGGGCGCCAGCGGGCGCAATGGCGGCCAATTGATTCGCGGTGTCGGCCATGGCCTTGAGCAGTTTGAAGGGGTTATCGGCAAAGACGGCGTACGGCAGATGAAGTTGATGGGGCTGGAGGCGGTGGAAATCGTTCGCCGTCGCGTAGAGCGCTTCAATATCGCCTGCGACCTGACATGGGGCTACTGCGATCTGGCCAACAAGCCGCGTGACCTTGAAGGTTTTGCCGAAGAAGCCCAGGAACTGCGGGGTTTGGGCTATCGCCATGAAACCCGTCTGCTGCAAGCCAGCGAGGTGCATAGCGTGGTGGGCTCGGATCGTTATGTCGGCGGCCTGATCGATATGGGCTCGGGGCATTTGCATCCACTCAACCTGGCGCTGGGCGAAGCGGCGGCAGCTGCGCAGCTGGGCGTGAAGCTATTTGAAAACTCCGCCGTGACCCGTATCGATTATGGCCCTGAAGTAAGGGTACACACGGCGCAGGGCTCGGTACGGGCCAAAAGCCTGGTGCTGGGCTGCAACGCCTATTTAAAAGACCTGAATCCGCAACTCAGTGGCAAGGTACTGCCTGCGGGCAGCTATATCATCGCCACCGAGCCGCTGAGCGAAGCCCAGGCCCACGCCTTGCTGCCGCAGAACATGGCGGTGTGTGATCAGCGGGTGGCGCTGGATTACTACAGGTTATCGGCGGACCGACGTTTGCTGTTTGGGGGGGCTTGTCACTATTCGGGTCGCGATCCTCAAGACATTGCGGCGTATATGCGGCCCAAAATGCTTGAGGTGTTCCCGCACCTCAACAACGTGAAAATCGATTACCAGTGGGGCGGCATGATCGGCATTGGCGCCAACCGCTTGCCACAGATCGGCCGCCTGCAAGAGCAGCCCAATGTGTATTACGCCCAGGCGTATTCAGGGCATGGGGTCAACGCGACTCACCTGGCGGGCAGGTTGCTGGCCGAAGCCATCAGTGGTCAGCACAGCGACGGTTTTGACCTGTTCGCCAAAGTCCCGCACATCACCTTCCCTGGCGGCAAATACCTGCGCTCGCCGTTGCTGGCACTGGGGATGCTGTGGCATCGGCTCAAAGAGCTGCGTTAAAAAACGGTGGGAGCGGGCTTGCTCGCGATTCAGGCGCCGCAGTGCGCCTGATACAACGCGGCGCTTGAATCGCGAGCAAGCTCCCTTGCATACAGCGCAGTATTCACGAACGCCAAAAAGGTTTGCAGCCTTCGCGTCGGGCCATTTCGCGGCTCAGGCCCACGTCACGCAGTTGATTCTCGTCCAGGTTGAGCAGCACGCGGCGGCTGCGTGCGCGGTGCCAGAACAGGCTCCAGCGCCCCAGCGCTGCAGGGGCGTTAATGATTTCCCTGGCCTCGTGTTCGGCCAGTAATTGTTGGCTGTGCAGCGTCAGGCGGACATCGCTCAAACCATTCATCAGACAGCTCCTTTTGACTCGATTACCATGAGTCAGCATGATGGCCTTACGCTCAAAACCATGACAGATTCAGCAAAGTCATTTTATATCCATACAGATACGGCCTTTTAGACGCTGAATCCTCGGTTTTCAGCTCATCTGTACTGGTCAGCACTCCTGGAGTCCGGCAATGTCCCTTTACGTCAATCTCGCTGACCTGCTCGGTACGCGCATCGAACAGGGCTTTTATCGTCCTGGCGACCGCTTGCCATCAGTGCGGGCGCTAAGCGCCGAGCATGGCGTGAGCCTGAGCACGGTGCAGCAGGCGTATCGGTTGCTGGAAGACAATGGGCTGGCTTCACCACGCCCCAAGTCCGGGTACTTCGTGCCAATGGAGCGTGAGCTGCCTGCCTTGCCGGGCATGGGTAAACCGGCTCAGCGGCCGGTGGAAATTTCCCAGTGGGAACAAGTGCTGGAACTGGTGCGTTCCGTGCCGCAGAAGGACGTGATCCAGTTGGGACGGGGCATGCCTGACGTTACTACGCCAACCATCAAGCCGCTGTTGCGCAGCCTGGCGCAAATCAGTCGTCGTCTGGATTTGCCCGGCCTGTATTACGACAACGTGTACGGGGTGCTGGGCCTGCGTGAGCAGTTGGCGCGTCTGTTACTCGATTCGGGCTGCCAACTGGGTGCTGAAGACCTGGTGATCACTACCGGCTGCCATGAGGCGCTGTCGTGCAGTATTCGCGCGGTGTGTGAGCCGGGTGACATCGTGGCGGTCGATTCGCCGAGTTTTCATGGCGCCATGCAAACCCTCAAGGGGTTGGGCATGAAGGCGCTCGAGATCCCTACCGATCCGCTGACCGGCATCAGTCTCGAGGCGCTGGAGCTGGCGCTGGAGCAGTGGCCGATCAAGGCGATCCAGATTACGCCCAGCTGTAACAACCCGCTGGGCTACATCATGCCCGAGGCTCGCAAGCGGGCGCTGGTGACACTGGCTCAGCGTTTCGATGTGGCGATTATCGAAGACGATGTGTACGGCGAACTGGCTTATACCTATCCGCGTCCGCGTACGATCAAATCCTTCGACGATGATGGGCGGGTCTTGCTGTGCAGCTCATTTTCCAAAACTCTGGCCCCCGGCTTGCGCGTTGGCTGGGTTGCGCCGGGTCGTTATCTGGAGCGGGTGCTGCACATGAAATACATCAGCACCGGTTCCACAGCGCCACAGCCGCAACTGGCCATTGCCGACTTTTTAAAGAACGGCCATTTCGAGCCGCACCTGCGCAAAATGCGCAGCCAATATCAGCGCAATCGAGACCTGATGCTGGGCTGGATCAGTCGCTACTTTCCACCCGGCACTCGCGCCAGTCGGCCCCAAGGCAGTTTTATGCTCTGGCTGGAGCTGCCGGAAGGGTTTGACAGCTTGCGCCTCAACCGCGCGCTGCTGGATCAAGGGGTGCAGATTGCGGTGGGCAGTATTTTCTCTGCCTCGGGCAAATACCGTAACTGCTTGCGCATGAACTACGCTGCAAAGCCTACGCCTCAGGTTGAAGAGGCGGTGCGCAAGGTCGGGATGGCGGCCAGTAAACTGTTGGCAGAAGCTGTTTAATCACCCTGTGACGTCCGGCCCGAGGCTCTACACGTTGAAATCACTCTGTGCATTGTTTTTGGCTGTATTGCTGGGAGGTTGTGTCACTTTGGACGTGCCCCGTGAGCCAACCCAGGCGTTGCCAGCGGCAGACTCGGCCTTTGGCCGCTCCATCCAGGCCCAGGCCGAGCCCTATCAGGGCCGCTCCGGATTTCGCCTGCTGCCCAACAGCGGCGAAGCGTTCAGGGCCCGTGCAGAGCTGATCCGCAATGCGCAAAGCAGCCTCGACTTGCAGTACTACATCGTCCACGACGGGTTGAGTACGCGCATGCTGATTGATGAACTGCTCAAGGCGGCAGATCGCGGCGTGCGCGTGCGGATCCTGCTCGATGACACCGCCAGTGATGGCCTGGACGATATCCTGGCGACACTTGCGGCCCATCCCAATATCCAGATCCGGCTGTTCAATCCTCTGCAGTTGGGACGCAGCACGGGCGTGACCCGAGCCATGGGGCGGCTGTTCAACCTCTCGCGCCAGCACCGGCGCATGCACAACAAACTCTGGCTGGCCGATAACAGCGTGGCGATTGTGGGTGGGCGCAATCTGGGCGATGAGTATTTCGATGCCAAGCCCGAGCTGAACTTCACCGATATCGACTTGCTCAGCGTTGGCCCGGTGGCAGAACAATTGGGGCACGGTTTCGATCAATACTGGAACAGCGCCCTCAGCCAGCCGATTGGTGATTTTGTCTCGTCGAAACTGTCTGTGCATGAGTTGGGCAAGGCGCGTAAAAAACTCGAGGCCTCGCTCACGCGGGCGCAGCAACGCAACCCGGCGCTTTATCAAGAGCTGGCATCCTATGAGACCAACCCGCAGCTGGATGTTTGGCGCAAAGAGCTGATCTGGGCCTGGAATCAGGCGCTGTGGGATGCGCCGAGCAAGGTGCTGGCCAGGGGGGAGCCAGATTCCCACTTGTTGCTGACCACGCAGTTGGCGCCGGAGCTGGCGGGAGTGAACCAGGAGCTGATCCTGATCTCGGCCTATTTTGTGCCGGGTGAAACCGGGTTGGTGTACCTGACGGGTCGAGCGGATGCGGGGGTCGATGTACGTTTATTGACCAACTCACTGGAAGCGACGGACGTACCCGCTGTTCACGGCGGCTACGCGCCTTACCGCAAAGCGTTGCTGGAGCACGGGGTCAAACTGTTTGAACTGCGTCGCCAGCCGGGTAGCAAGGGAGGCAGTGGACTGCACCTGTTCAAGCACGGGATGAGTTCGGATTCGAGCCTGCACAGCAAGGCGATGATTTTTGACCAGCAGAAATCATTTATAGGTTCTTTCAATTTCGACCCGCGTTCGGGGTTGTGGAACACCGAGGTCGGTGTGTTGGTGGACAGCCCGGAACTGGCCGCCGAAGCCCGCAAACTGGCCCTGCAAGGCATGGATCCGGCCTTGAGCTATGAGCCAAGGCTTGAGCAGGGCAAGCTTGTCTGGGTGACTGAAGACAACGGCCAGTTGCACACCTTGCATCGCGAGCCGGGCAACTGGTGGCGCCGGCTCAATGCCTGGTTCAGCAAGCGTGTGGGGCTGGAAAAGATGCTATGAAGCCGTTGCTTGCTCCGCGCCGAATGCTCCCTGGCGCAACACCAGAATCACCAGTACCAGCGCGCCTGCGGCCATGAACAGCGGCAAGGCGTGCCCGCTGATCCACTGGCTGCCCGCACCGGCGGCCAATGGCCCGATCAGGCAGCCGATACCCCACAGTTGCGCGACGTGGGCGTTGGCGCGCACCAGGGCATCATCACGATAGCGCTCGCCGATCAGGATCAGTGACAAGGTAAACAAGCCGCCGGCACTGGCACCGAAGATCACCCACAGCGGCCAGATCAGCAGGGTATTGAGCAAGAACGGCACCGCCAGGCTCGACAGCATCAGCAGGACTGCGCAGCCGGTAAACAGCGAACGGCGGGACAGACGGTCGGCCAGCGCCCCTATCGGCAATTGCAGCAGGGCATCGCCCACCACAACGGTGCTGACCATCGCCAGCGCAATGTCAGCGGTAAAGCCCTGGCGCAGGCAGTAGATGGGCAGAAGCGTAAGAATCATCGCCTCGAAAGCAGCAAACAGCGCTACGGCCCACGCAATAGCCGGTAAGCCTCGACAGAATCCCAGTAAATCCTTGAAGGTCACGCTGCAGGATTCGGTGGTGGGTGCCCCATCGCGACCCATGAGCAGTAAAGGCGCAAGGGTCAGCAATGCAACGCCGATCCAGAATCCGTAGTCATCTTCAGAGCCGACCAGGCCCAGCAGCAGTGGCCCGGACAATTGGCTCAAGGCATAGGCCGAGCCATACAGCGCGACCAGGCGGCCGCGCCATTGCTCGACCACTAGCTGGTTGATCCAGCTTTCGCCGAGAATAAAAATAATCGTGAGTACCACGCCGATCAGCAGACGCAGCACCAGCCACACCGGATAGCTGGGCAGTAACGCCAGCAGCCCGATGGACAGCGCCCCACACCACAGACACAGGCGCATCAGGCCGGGTGTGCCAAAGCGTGCAGCCAGCTTGCTTGCCAGGCTGGCGCCGACCAGTACACCTATCGCCGGCATGGCGGCCATGACGCCAATTGCGAACCCGCCATAACCCCAGCTTTCAAGCCGAAACGATACCAGCGGCATGCTCACGCCCAGTGCCAGGCCGACACTGAGAACCGAGGCCAGAACGGCGAAATACGTCGCCCAACGCATGTCTGTGCTCCAAATGTGTGGTGTAAAAACCAGTGTGGGAGCGGGCTTGGCCGCGATGAAGGCACCGGGGTCTGTCAGTCAGACCTCGATGCTGCCATCGCGGGCAAGCCCGCTCCCACAGGGTGTTGCGTTAAGGCTGTTACAGCTTGATCCAGGTGGATTTCAGCTCTGTGTATTTGTCGAACGCGTGCAACGACTTGTCACGCCCGTTGCCCGACTGTTTGAAGCCGCCAAACGGTGCGGTCATGTCGCCGCCATCGTACTGGTTGACCCACACGCTACCGGCGCGCAGGGCTTTGGCGGTCAGGTGAGCCTTGGAGATGTCAGCTGTCCACACTGCTGCGGCCAGGCCGTAGGGCGTGTCGTTGGCGATCTGAATGGCTTCTTCGGCACTGTCGAAGGTGATCACCGACAGCACGGGACCGAAGATTTCTTCCTGGGCGATTTTCATCGCATTGCTCACACCATCGAAAATCGTCGGTTCAACGTAGGTGCCGCCGGTTTCCTGCAGGATTTGTTTGCCGCCTGCTACCAGTTTTGCGCCTTCGCTGTGGCCGGACTCGATGTACGACAGCACGGTGTTCATTTGCTGGGTATCAACCAGAGCGCCCACGGTGGTTTCCGGGTCCAGCGGGTTGCCGGGCTTCCAGCCTTTGAGGGCCTGGATCACCAGCGGCAGGAATTTGTCCTTGATCGAGCGCTCCACCAGCAGGCGCGAACCGGCTGTGCACACTTCACCCTGGTTGAAGGCAATGGCGCTGGCAGCGGATTCGGCCGCAGCCTGCAGGTCCGGTGCATCGGCGAAGACGATGTTCGGGCTCTTGCCACCCGCTTCAAGCCAGACGCGCTTCATGTTGGATTCGCCGGAATAGATCATCAGTTGCTTGGCGATCTTGGTCGAGCCGGTGAATACCAGGGTGTCGACATCCATGTGCAGGGCCAGGGCCTTGCCGACGGTATGGCCATAGCCTGGCAGCACGTTGAGTACGCCCGCAGGAATACCGGCTTCAACGGCCAGAGCTGCGATACGGATGGCAGTCAGTGGGGATTTTTCAGACGGCTTGAGGATCACCGAGTTACCGGTCGACAGAGCCGGACCGAGTTTCCAGCAGGCCATCATCAACGGGAAGTTCCACGGCACGATCGCGGCGACAACACCAACGGCTTCGCGGGTCACCAGGCCCAGTTGGTTGTGGGGGGTGGCAGCGACTTCGTCGTAGATTTTGTCGATGGCTTCACCGCTCCAGCTCAGCGCGCCGGCGGCACCTGGCACGTCGATGCCCAAGGAGTCACTGATCGGCTTGCCCATATCCAGGGTTTCAAGCAGGGCCAGTTCTTCGGCGTTTTGTTTCAGCAGGCCGGCAAAGCGGATCATCGTGGCCTTGCGCTTGGCCGGGGCCAGGCGGGACCAGACACCGGACTCAAACGTCTGGCGTGCATTGTCTACGGCTCTCTGGGCGTCAGCGCTATCGCAGCTGGCAATTTTGCCCAGCAAACGGCCATCGACCGGGCTCAGACACTCGAACGTTTCATTGGAGACCGCATCGGTGTACTCACCATTGATGTAGGCGCGACCTTCGATTTTCAGCTCTTGGGCCCGTTGTTCCCAATCAGCACGCGTCAGGGTGGTCATTCGAGTGTCCTCCTCTTATTGAAATGGAAGCGTCACCCTAAACCAGTGGCCCAGGAACTTTCAATATATTTGACACATGAGTCGCAAACGGCATGGCTTGTTCGTTTTAATAAACATAGACTTTGGTTTTTCTGGCCACATACACCGCAATTTCGGGGGGACAAGAACCATGAGCATCGCAACCATCGTCGATTTCAGCACTGCCAACACCCAGGCTGACCGCTTCAGCCCGGCACCGGAAAAGGTGCTCAAGGGCGCTCCCGAACAAGTTATCCACAACCATTACAACAGTCCGTGCGGACAAATGAATGCGGGCGTGTGGGAAGGTGCTGTGGGTCAGTGGACGGTCAATTACACCGAGCATGAATACTGCGAGATTGTGCAGGGCGTTTCTGTCTTGCGTGACCATGAGGGTAACGCCAAGACCCTCCGGGCCGGTGATCGTTTTGTCATCCCGGCAGGGTTTCGCGGGACATGGGAAGTGCTTGAGCCATGTCGGAAGATTTACGTGGTGTTTGAACAGAAGGTTTGAAACCACTGATCCAGAGCGCTTTAAGAGCCCTGCCTGATATTGAAGGCGGGGCTTTTTTATGGGCATTTACCGCACCTTGAAAGACAAACCAGTAAACACGTCGCCGCGGATGCGGGCGTCAAAGTGAGCCAGTCTTTGGAGGGCAGGGAATTGCGGTGCCAAACACTCATGGACGAGCAGGCACTGTCAGTTTCGTTGTTAACTTTCGATTATTGACAAGGACGACTTATGAAAATTACGACTGGTTTTAAAAGTGTAACGTTGGCGGCATGTGTTGTACTCGGAGCATTTTCACTGCCCGCGATGGCTGATGCGGATGGCCAATGTGACCGCAATTTGGCGATCAACTACCTTGTGGCGCCAGAGGCAACGCCAAAGCTTGTAGAGTTTCTGCGCAATGCTTACGGCGCTAAAGTAGTGCGCGTTGAATTGCCGGGCAAAGGGTACAGCAAGGAACTGGATAGCTACCGCCTGAAAATCCAGGTCAATGAAAACAACATGCTTGTTCGCCAGTACTGCGGCTAAGCGTGTGCCTGAGCAGCAGATGACGGTTTAAAAACCGCAGGCAACAAAAAAGGCCCGTATCGTGAGATATGGGCCTTTTTTGTAAGAAGAAAAACCAATTACTTGATTTTGGCTTCTTTGTAGATCACGTGCTTGCGAACCCGCGGATCGAATTTTTTGATTTCGATTTTGTCCGGAGTGGTGCGCTTGTTCTTATCAGTGGTGTAGAAATGGCCTGTACCAGCGCTCGACACCAAACGGATCAATTCACGCATGATTAGCTCCCTTAGATCTTACCAGCACGGCGGATTTCGGCCAGCACGACAGTAATGCCACGCTTGTCGATGATACGCATGCCTTTAGCAGATACGCGCAGACGAACAAAACGTTTCTCTTCTTCAACCCAGAAGCGGTGATGCTGCAGGTTCGGCAGGAAACGACGACGGGTTTTGTTATTTGCGTGGGAAATGTTATTCCCAGTCACCGGACCCTTACCGGTAACTTGACAGACTCTCGACATGCCTCAGCCCTCTAAAACCACATGCCCAACCCGGCATGGGTTGGCCGCTTAATCTCTCAGTCATGGCGCCAGGCGCCGCGTTTCTTTAAGGGTCTTACCGGCTACACCTACAAACGCAGGAACCGGGCCCCTAGAAAAGAGCGCTGCTTTATACCAGAAAGACTAAAGAGCAACAACAGGCAGTGTGATTTGCTGTAATTAATGAAGCCGCCATTTTAACGCCAATCCACGCGGCGTCTATGCCTTAAAGCGTTTTACCGCTCGTCGCGGGGAGAAGATTTTCAGGCGAAGTGTGTACCTGTAATCGCTGCCGAAGGCTGCGCAAAGGTCCGTACAGACCCGGGAAAACGGGTTGCTTCGCAACCCTTCGCAGCCTTCGGCAGCGACTACGGGGCTTCAAACGCTATTAAAAAGTAGTCATTTGAGTAGCGGAACACTAGGGTAGGACTTTTCCAGACTGCACTTGCAGATGGGCCTCATCGACTTGTAAAGGAAACAGATCATGCGCCTCGCTGCCGTCCCCTTTTTGCTCACCTTTTGCCTGACCCCCTTGGTACAGGCGGCCACTTTGAGCGTTTGCACCGAGGCCAGCCCCGAAGGGTTCGATGTGGTGCAGTACAACTCGCTCAGTACCACCAATGCCTCGGCAGACGTGCTGATGAACCGCCTGGTGGACTTTGACGCCCAAGCCGCCAAGCTGGTGCCGGGTTTGGCGCAAAGCTGGTCAGTGTCCCCTGATGGCCTTGTGTACGACTTTAAGCTGCGTCCTGGCGTCAAGTTTCACAGCACGCCCTATTTCACCCCGAGCCGGGCGCTGAATGCCGATGACGTGCGTTTCAGCTTCGAGCGCATGCTCGACCCTGCGAATCCGTGGCACAAGGTGGCTCAAAGCGGTTTCCCCCATGCCCAGTCCTTGCAGTTGCCTGAGCTGATAAAAAAGATCGAGACGCCGGACCCGCTGACAGTTCGTTTCACTCTTAGCCGTCCTGACTCCACCTTTCTGCCAGCACTGAGCATGGGTTTTGCGTCGATCTATTCGGCCGAATACGCCGACAAACTGATGAAAGCCGGCACTCCGGAGCTGATGAACAGTCAGCCGATCGGCACCGGGCCTTTTATATTCAGCCGTTTTCAGAAAGATGCGGTAGTGCGTTACAAGGCCAATCCTGACTACTTCGCAGGCAAGCCCGCTGTGGATGGGCTGATTTTTGCCATCACGCCGGACGCCAACGTGCGGCTACAAAAATTGCGCCGCAATGAGTGCCAGATTGCGCTATCGCCCAAGCCACTGGACGTGGCGGCAGCGATCAAAGACCCCGCGTTGTCGGTCACGCAAACCCCTGCCTTCATGACCGCGTTTGTGGCCATCAACAGCCAGCATCCGCCTCTGGACAAGCCTGAGGTGCGCCAGGCCATAAACCTGGCTTTCGACAAGGACACTTATCTCAAGGCTGTGTTTGAAAACAGCGCTCAGGCGGCCAACGGTATTTACCCGGCCACAACCTGGAGCTTCGCCAAGGATTTGCCGGGGTATGCCCACGACCCTCAAAAAGCCCGCGAACTCCTGGCCAAGGCTGGCTTCAAGGACGGTTTTAAAACTACCATCTGGACGCGTCCGACGGGCAGCGTGCTCAATCCGAACCCAAGTCTGGGGGCGCAGTTGTTGCAGGCCGATCTGGCCAAGATCGGTATCCAGGCCGACATTCGAGTGATCGAGTGGGGTGAGCTGATTCGCCGCGCCAAGGCGGGAGAGCACGACCTGCTGTTTATGGGCTGGGCCGGTGATAACGGCGACCCTGACAATTTCCTGACGCCACAGTTTTCATGTGCGGCGGTGAAGTCCGGGACCAACTTTGCCCGTTATTGCGACAAGGCTCTGGACAGTTTGATCAGCGAAGGCAAAACCCTGACCGATCAGGACAAACGCAGTGCCTTGTATCAAAAGGCCCAGGCGCAGATCCAGCAGCAGGCGCTGTGGCTGCCGCTGGCGCATCCGACAGCCTACGCACTCACCCGTAAAGACGTTCAGGGCTATCAGGTGAGTCCTTTTGGGCGTCAGGACTTTTCGACGGTCAGCGTTAAGCCTTGAACGCTACATCCAGCCGTGTTCAACCATTGAAAGGGGTTGGCCGTCGCCGATAATGAAATGATCCAGCACCCGCACTTCGATCAGATCCAGCGCCTGGATCAAGCGTTTGGTCAACGTGCGGTCGGCCTGGCTGGGCTCGCTGATGCCTGAAGGGTGGTTGTGGCAAAAAATTACCGCTGCCGCGTTGTGTGTGAGGGCCCGCTTGACCACTTGGCGCGGGTAAACACTGGCGCTGTCGATTGAGCCTCTGAAGAGCACTTCGAAGGCGAGCATGCGGTGTTTGGAGTCCAGAAACAGGCAGCCAAAGACCTCATGAGGCTCATGGCGCAGCAGCGATTTCAGATAATCCCGTACCGCTTGCGGGCTCTCCAGGGCGCTGTCTCGGCGCAGGCGTTCTGCCAGGTGGCGACGGCTCATTTCGAGTACCGCCTGCAACTGGCTGAACTTGGCGGGCCCCAGTCCGAGATGGCGGCAGAATCCGCGAAGGTCGGCTTCCAGCAAGGCCCGCAAACTGCCGAATTCAGTGAGTAAATGACGGGCCAGGTCGACTGCGCTTTTGCCTGAAACCCCCGTGCGCAAGAAAATGGCCAGCAACTCGGCGTCGGAAAGACTGGATGAGCCGTGCTCCAAAAGTTTCTCTCGCGGGCGCTCCGCCGCAGGCCAATTACGAATGCTCATAACACCTCCTTGTGAGTGGGCGCCGCTGTTCCCTGGCAGGCGCTGTGTTATCTTAGCCCATCATTTTTGCGTGGCATTTGGCCATTTTCCACGCAGTCATCATCGAACTAAAAGGCAGGCCTATGCAGCGGCTGTATCGAAAACGCATTGTTTTGGGCGTCGGCGGCGGCATCGCGGCTTACAAGAGTGCAGAGCTGGTTCGTCGTCTGCTGGACCAAGGCGCAGAAGTACGGGTTGTCATGACCCGCGGCGGCAGCGAATTCATTACGCCTCTGACCATGCAGGCGTTATCCGGGCACCCCGTTCATCTGGATTTGCTCGACCCTGCGGCTGAAGCAGCCATGGGCCACATCGAGCTGGCCAAGTGGGCCGATCTGGTGCTGATTGCACCTGCGACCGCTGACCTGATCGCCCGCCTTGCCCAAGGCCTGGCGAATGACCTGTTGACCACGCTGGTGCTCGCCACTGATGCAACGGTGGCCATTGCGCCTGCGATGAACCAGGCCATGTGGCGTGATCCGGCCACCCAGGCCAATACACGGCTGCTTGAAAGCCGTGGTCTGCGTGTGTTTGGCCCGGCCTCCGGGAGCCAGGCCTGTGGCGATGTGGGCTTTGGCCGCATGCTCGAAGCCGATGATCTGGTGCACTGCGCCGCCGAGTGTTTCCAGCGTCAGCTGCTGACCGGCAGGCACGTACTGATTACCGCAGGCCCGACCCAGGAAAACATCGACCCGGTGCGTTACATCACCAACCACAGCTCCGGGAAAATGGGCTTTGCCCTGGCCGAAGCGGCGGTTGAAGCGGGTGCCCGCGTGACCCTGATTACCGGCCCGGTTCATTTGCCGACCCCTGATCGGGTCAGCCGCATCGACGTGGTCAGTGCCCGTGACATGCTCGCTGCCTGTGAGGCGGCGATTCCTTGTGACGTGTTTATCGCTTCTGCTGCTGTTGCGGACTACCGACCGGAAGTAGTCGCCCCGCAAAAACTCAAGAAAGACCCTACCAAGGGCGACGGCCTGTTGCTGCAGATGGTGCGCAATCCAGACATTCTGGCCACCATCGCTTCGCGTCCTGATCGCCCTTTTAGTGTTGGCTTCGCCGCAGAAACCGAGCATCTGCTCGATTACGCTGCCCGCAAGCTCAAAGACAAAAACCTCGACCTGATTGTTGCCAACGATGTGGCTAACCCCAGCATTGGCTTCAATAGTGAGGAGAACGCGTGCAGCGTGATTGACCGCGAACTGCACGCCACTGTGTTTGCCCAGACCAGCAAGGGCAAGATTGCCCGCCAGCTGATCACTTTTATCGCCGAACGTCTGAACCAGGTTTAACTCGTATGCACGCTTTGCAAGCCAAGATCCTCGATCCACGCATTGGTAACGAATTCCCGCTGCCGCAGTACGCCACTCCCGGCTCCGCAGGCCTGGACCTGCGCGCCATGCTTAAACAAGACACCGTTCTGGAACCAGGCCAGACCCTGCTGATCCCGACGGGCCTGTCGGTCTATATCGGCGATCCCGGCCTTGCCGCCCTGATCCTGCCGCGCTCGGGCCTGGGCCACAAGCATGGCATCGTGCTGGGCAACCTGGTCGGCCTGATCGACTCCGATTACCAGGGCGAACTGATGGTGTCGTGCTGGAACCGTGGCCAGACCGCCTTCAACATCACTATCGGCGAGCGCATTGCTCAATTGGTACTGGTGCCGGTGGTGCAGGCGCACTTTAAGCTGGTCGAAGAGTTCGACGAAAGCCAGCGCGGTGCTGGCGGCTTTGGTCACTCAGGCAAGCTCTGACCGTGCAATATCAGGTCAGGCGCTCTGCCTGGCCTGATCCGTTCGGCGTGGTAATTCAGGATGAAATTCACGCAGATGTATTTACCCTCTTTGTTGTCCACATTGATGTCGCTCCCTCCCGAATCCTCAGAACATGGAGTCCCCACTGCAATGATTAGCCAAGCTTCGGTCGCCCCCCAATTTCCTGACAGCATTTTTCGCGCGTACGACATTCGTGGCGTGGTCCCCCAAACCTTGACCGCCGAAACTGCGTATTGGATTGGCCGAGCCATTGGAGCCGAGAGTCTGGCCAAGGACGAGCCCAATGTGTCAGTGGGTCGGGACGGTCGTTTGTCCGGCCCTGAGCTGGTCGAGCGTTTGATCCAGGGTGTGGCGGACAGTGGCTGCAAGGTCAGCGATGTGGGGTTGGTACCAACGCCTGCGCTGTATTACGCGGCTAACGTGTTGGCTGGTAAGTCGGGGGTGATGCTCACGGGCAGCCACAACCCGTCGAACTACAACGGATTTAAAATCGTGATCGCGGGCGATACTCTGGCCAACGAACAAATTCAGGCACTGCACACGCGTTTGAAAACCAACGATCTGAGCTGGGGCGAGGGTAGTATAGAGCGTGTAGATATTCTTTCGCCCTACGCTGATGTAATTACACAGGACATCAAGCTGGCCAAGCGTTTGAAAGTGGTGGTGGATTGCGGCAACGGTGCTGCGGGAGTGATTGCCCCGCAACTGATCGAGGCTCTGGGCTGTGAAATGATTCCTTTGTTCTGTGAGGTGGATGGGAACTTTCCTAATCACCATCCGGACCCGGGAAAACCGGAAAATCTGGTGGACTTGATCGCCAAGGTCAAAGAAACCAACGCTGATGTAGGGCTTGCCTTTGATGGTGATGGCGACCGCGTGGGTGTGGTGACTAACACAGGCACCATGGTGTTCCCGGATCGTTTGCTGATGCTGTTTGCCCAAGATGTACTTGAACGCAATCCTGCGGCCGAGATCATTTTCGATGTGAAATGCACACGCCGCTTGGCGCCTTGGATCGAAGAAAATGGTGGCCGTCCACTGATGTGGAAAACCGGCCACTCGTTGATCAAAAAGAAGATGAAGGAAACCGGTGCCCTGCTGGCTGGCGAGATGAGCGGGCATATCTTTTTCAAGGAGCGCTGGTTCGGTTTCGACGACGGCATTTACAGCGCTGCGCGCCTGCTGGAGATCCTCAGCAAGCGCCAGGAGACGGCTGAAGAGCTGTTTGAGGCCTTCCCGAACGATATTTCTACGCCAGAGATCAATATCGATGTGACGGATGAGAGCAAATTCAGCATCATTGACGCTCTGCACGACGCCCAATGGGGTGACGCCGCCGAGCTGACATCCATTGATGGTGTGCGGGTTGATTACCCTCATGGCTGGGGCCTGGTTCGCGCATCCAACACCACTCCGGTGCTGGTGCTGCGATTCGAGGCCCAAACCGAGGCCGAACTGCAACGCATCAAGGACGTCTTTCACGCTCAACTGAAGCGTGTGGCCCCTGATCTTCCACTACCGTTTTGATCGACTTGTTCTACCGGAGCCCTGAATGACCCTCGAACGTGATGCCGCCTCCAACGTCGCCAAGGTTTTGTCCGAAGCGCTGCCCTACATTCGCCGTTACGTCGGCAAGACGCTGGTGATCAAGTACGGCGGCAACGCTATGGAAAACGACGAACTGAAAACCGGTTTTGCCCGTGACATCGTGTTGATGAAGGCCGTGGGTATCAACCCGGTCGTGGTACACGGTGGCGGCCCGCAAATCGGTGATTTGCTCAAGCGTTTGTCCATCGAAAGTCATTTCATCGACGGGATGCGCGTGACTGACTCGCAAACCATGGATGTGGTGGAGATGGTGCTTGGCGGTCATGTGAACAAGGAAATCGTTAACCTGATCAACCGTCATGGCGGCAGCGCCATCGGTCTGACCGGCAAAGACGCGACCCTGATTCGCGCCAAGAAGATGGTCGTGACCCGTCAAACGCCAGAAATGACCAAGCCTGAAATCATCGACTTCGGTCATGTGGGCGAGGTCATCGACATCAATACCGACCTGTTGCACATGCTGACCAAGGGCGATTTCATCCCGGTCATCGCGCCAATCGGCGTGGGCGCCAATGGCGAGTCCTACAACATCAACGCTGATCTGGTGGCGGGCAAGGTTGCCGAAGCCCTCAAGGCCGAGAAGCTGATGCTGCTGACCAACATTGCTGGCTTGATGGACAAGGAAGGCAAGGTGCTGACCGGTCTGACGACTGCTCAGGTGGATGACCTGATTGCCGACGGCACCATTTACGGCGGCATGCTGCCAAAAATCCGCTGCGCGCTGGAAGCCGTGCAAGGTGGCGTGACGACTGCGCATATTGTTGACGGTCGTGTACCGAATGCCGTGTTGCTGGAAATCTTCACCGACACCGGTGTGGGCACGCTGATCACCAACAGCAAACCGCTGTAGGCAGAACTGAAAAAGCCCCGTCCGGCGATTGCCGGGCGGGGCTTTTTTATGGCCGGGGGGTTAAATCCCGTACTGCGCCCGGTACGATTCAACCGCTGGCAGGTACTGCTTGAGCGTTTCGTCTTCGGCCAGGAACTGCAGAACCTGGTTCAACGAAACGATGCTGATCACCGGAATGCCGAAGTCGCGCTCGACTTCCTGGATGGCCGACAGCTCGCCATTGCCGCGCTCCTGGCGGTTCAAGGCAATCATCACGCCTGCTGCCTTGGCGCCTTGGGCCTGAATGATCTGCATGACTTCACGGATGGCGGTGCCGGCCGTGATCACGTCGTCGATGATCAGGATATCGCCTTCGAGCGGCGAGCCAACCAGGCTGCCACCTTCGCCGTGGGCCTTGGCTTCCTTGCGGTTGAAGCACCACGGCATGTCGCGGTCGTGGTGCTCGGCCAGTGCTACGGCCGTGGTCGCGGCCAAGGGAATACCCTTGTAGGCCGGGCCAAAGAGCACATCGAAGGAAATGCCGCTGTCAACGATGGCAGCCGCATAGAAGCGCCCCAGTTGAGCCAGCGCAGAACCTGTATTGAACAGGCCGGCATTGAAGAAGTAAGGACTGGTGCGCCCCGACTTCAGAGTGAACTCACCGAAGCGCAGGACGCCGCGATCGATGGCAAAACGGATGAAGTCGCGCTGATACGCTTGCATGAAAAAAGCCCCAGATACCACGGATTTAGCTAATTAGTAAGACCGCGTGTATCATACACGCACGTGATTTTTGGGGCCATTTATGCGGATCATCAGTGTGAACGTCAATGGTATTCAGACGGCAGTCGAGCGCGGTTTGCTCAGTTGGCTGCAAGCTCAGAATGCCGACGTTATCTGCCTGCAGGACACCCGCGCCTCCGCCTTTGAACTGGACGATCCAGCTTACCAGCTCGATGGCTACTTTCTTTATGCCTGCGAAGCTGAAGTCCCTGCCCAAGGCGGTGTGGCTTTGTATTCGCGGTTGCAACCGAAAGCAGTCATCACTGGGCTTGGCTTCGAGACGGCCGATCGCTACGGGCGCTACCTGCAAGCCGATTTCGATAAGGTCAGCATCGCGACCTTGTTGCTCCCTTCGGGGCAGAATGGCGATGAAGACTTGAACCAGAAGTTCAAGCTAATGGACGACTTTGCGCGCTACCTTGATAAGCAGCGTCGCAAGCGTCGTGAGTACATCTACTGCGGCTCGTTGTATGTGGCGCAGCAGAAACTCGACATTAAAAACTGGCGTGACAGCCAGCAATCGCCTGGTTTCCTGGCGCCTGAACGGGCCTGGATGGATGAGATTGTCGGCAACATGGGCTATGTCGATGCCCTGCGCGAAGTCAGTCGTGAGGGCGATCAGTACAGCTGGTGGCCGGACAACGAACAAGCCGAGATGCTTAATCTGGGCTGGCGTTTCGACTACCAGTTGCTGACACCAGGCTTGCGTCGCTTTGTACGAAGCGCTCGCTTGCCGCGTCAGCCACGGTTTTCGCAACATGCGCCATTGATCGTGGACTACGACTGGACACTGACTATCTAAGTGTTTGTCGCCGTCATAAAAAATGCCCGTATCGAAAGATACGGGCATTTTTTTGTGCGCAACCCACAAGGTCAGTGTGTTACTTCAATGGGCGCCAGGTGAAGGGGTAGCGGTACACCACCCCGTCATTGGCCTTGACGCCTGCGATCACCACCAGCACCACGGCACCGATCAGCACCAGGCCGAGCAAGGCGAAGCCGACCAGTATGAACATCAGCACGTAGCAAATGGCAGACGCAATCGCCACGGTGATCTGAAAGTTCAGTGCTTCCTTGCCCTGGTCGTCGATAAAGGGATCGCTTTCACGCTTGAGCTGCCACAGGATCAGTGGGCCGATCAGGCTGCCAAACGGAAACCACATCCCGAGAAACGCCGAAAGGTGACAAAACATGGCCCATTTACGAGCGTCGCGGCTCGGTTGGGGTTTTGAAAGGTCCAGCTCACTCATAGCGTTCTCCGGTGGGTCGTTTGAAGGCTTTGACAATCAATCCGGCTGTTTAGTCCGCCAATGCCGCTTGCTGCAGGGCGAAAATTTCATTCATGCCTTTTTGAGCCAGTGCGAGCATGGCGTTCAGCTCTTCAGGCTGGAACGGCGCGCCTTCTGCGGTGCCCTGAACTTCGATGAAACCACCGCTGCTGGTCATCACAACGTTGAGATCGGTTTCGGCTGCCGAGTCTTCAGGGTAGTCCAGGTCAAGGACCGGTACGCCCTGGTACATGCCGACCGATACCGCTGCGATCATTTGCTTGATAGGGTCGCCGCCTTTGAGGCCGCCACGCTTTTTGATGATTTTCAGTGCGTCTACCAGTGCAACCATGGCGCCGGTGATGGACGCAGTGCGGGTGCCGCCATCTGCCTGGATCACGTCGCAGTCGACGTACAGCGTGATATCGCCCAGCTTGGACATATCCAGCGCTGCGCGCAGGGAGCGGCCGATCAGGCGCTGGATTTCCAGGGTGCGCCCGCCTTGCTTGCCGCGGCTGGCTTCGCGTTGGTTACGGTCGCCGGTGGCGCGTGGCAGCATGCCGTATTCGGCAGTCAACCAGCCCTGGCCCTGGCCTTTAAGGAAGCGCGGTACGCCGTTCTCGACGCTGACGGTGCAGATGACTTTGGTGTCACCGAACTCGACCAGTACAGAACCCTCTGCGTGTTTGGTGTAGTTGCGGGTGATGCGGATCGGACGGAGCTGATCGGCAACGCGACCACTTGGACGTTTCATGTGGGATACCTGTACGGGACGGAAAACTGCCGAACATTATAAAGGAAAGGCTATGGCGGTGCAGGACGCGTCGGTTTGTCATCAGGTTGAACGTATTTACGACCGACGTCATTTGGGGCCACCCGCTGCACTGCGTTACAATCGGCGGTCTTAATTGCCGTCAGGCTTAATTCATTGAATCGCGAGGTACCGTCCATGGTGCATAGCATGACCGCCTTTGCCCGCGTCGAAAGCGCCGGCACTCAGGGCACCCTGAGTTGGGAGCTGCGCTCGGTCAACAGCCGCTACCTGGAGCCGCACCTGCGACTGCCTGAATCTTTCCGTGACCTCGAAGGTGCGGTGCGTGAAGCGCTGCGTCAGGGGATTTCCCGGGGAAAGCTGGAATGCACATTGCGTTTCACCGAAGAAACCACTGGCAAGCCGCTGCAGGTCGACCGTGAGCGTGCCGCGCAACTGGTGGCCGCAGCCGAGACCATTGCCAGCCTGATCAAGCAGCCAGCACCGCTCAATCCACTGGAAGTGCTGGCCTGGCCCGGCGTTCTGGTGGCGGATGCAAGCGACCCGCAAGCCTTGAATACCCAGGCCCTCGCATTGTTCAAGCAAGGTCTGCAAAAGCTCAAGAACGGCCGCGAGCGCGAAGGCGCGGAGCTGGCCCGCTTGATCAGCGAGCGTTTGACGGCGATTGAAGGCGACGTCGAAACCTTGCGTGAGCTGGTGCCACAGATGCTCGCCACCCAGCGCCAAAAGGTGCTCGATCGTTTTGCCGATATGAAGGCCGAGCTTGATCCGCAGCGTCTTGAGCAAGAAATGGTCATGCTGGCGCAAAAAAGCGACGTGGCCGAAGAGCTGGACCGCCTGAGCACTCACATTCTTGAAGTGCGGCGTGTGCTCAAGTCGGGTGGTGCTGCGGGTCGCCGTCTGGACTTCCTGATGCAAGAACTGAATCGTGAGGCCAATACCCTGGGCTCCAAGGCATTCGATCCACGCAGCACTCAAGCGGCGGTCAACCTCAAGGTGTTGATCGAGCAGATGCGTGAACAAGTACAGAATATTGAGTAAGGCATCCCCTGACATGAACCACAGCACTGGCACCCTTTATATCGTTTCTGCCCCTTCTGGCGCAGGCAAGACCAGCTTGGTCAAAGCGTTGATCGACGTTGAGCCGCAGATCCGGGTTTCGGTTTCGCACACGACCCGCGCCATGCGCCCAGGTGAAGTGAATGGCGTGAACTATCATTTCGTCGAGCGCGAAGAGTTCGTGAAAATGATCGAACACGGTGACTTCCTGGAGCGCGCCGAAGTTTTCGGCAACCTTTACGGCACCTCGCAAAGCCATTTGCAGCAGACGCTGGATGAAGGTCACGACCTGATTCTGGAAATCGACTGGCAGGGTGCGGAGCAGGTCCGCAAGTTGATGCCGCAGGCACGTTCGATCTTTATCCTGCCGCCAAGCCAGGAAGCCCTGCGTCAGCGTCTGGACAACCGCGGTCAGGACAGCGACGAAATCATTGATGGCCGGATGCGCGAAGCCGTAAGTGAAATGAGCCACTATGTCGACTATGACTATCTGATCATCAATGACGATTTTGCTCTGGCACTCGAGGACCTGAAGGCCATTTTCCGCGCCAATCGGCTCCAGCAAAAACGTCAACAGCAGCGTTTTGGCAAATTACTGGCCGAACTGCTCGGTTAAACAGCACTTCCCAAAACCCCTGTAAGGGCTTTACATTGGCGCTTACAGAGGTTTTTGGGACAGTGGCCGAAAAATCAGCGCTTCCCTAATGGCTGGTGATTTTTTAAACTGTTCAGTCCGCTCGCCCATCCGGGCAGCGCGCATATTGCATTTGCTACGAGGAAGACCATGGCCCGCGTAACCGTTGAAGACTGTCTAGAACACGTGGATAACCGCTTTGAGCTGGTCATGCTCTCTACCAAGCGTGCCCGTCAACTGGCCACCGGCGGTAAAGAGCCACTGGTGCAGTGGGAAAACGACAAGCCTACCGTTGTTGCCCTGCGTGAAATCGCAGAAGGCCTGATGAGCTACGAGTTTATCGCCAACGCTGAAATCGTCGAAGACGAACCGCTGTTCGCAGCGTTCGAGGACGAGTCCAACGAGGCGAACTAAGCCTATGCCCGGTCGACGTAGCACGGCGAAGGGTAAAAAGTTTTGGCAGGAGGTTTCCTCATGCCGAGCATAGACGCCCTCGCCGATCGCTTGTCGGCGTACCTCGGCCCGGACCAGGTCAATCTGGTCCGCCGGGCGTACTTCTACGCAGAACAAGCCCACGACGGCCAACGCCGACGTAGCGGCGAGCCTTATGTCACGCACCCGCTGGCAGTGGCAAACATCCTTGCCGACATGCATATGGACCATCAAAGCCTGATGGCGGCCATGCTGCATGACGTAATTGAAGACACCGGTATTGCCAAGGAAGCGCTTGTCGCGCAGTTCGGCGAAACCGTGGCCGATCTGGTCGATGGAGTCAGCAAGCTGACTCAGATGAACTTCGAAACCAAGGCCGAAGCCCAGGCTGAAAACTTCCAGAAGATGGCCATGGCCATGGCGCGCGATATCCGCGTGATCCTGGTTAAGCTGGCTGATCGTCTGCACAACATGCGTACCCTCGAAGTGCTGTCCGGCGAAAAACGCCGACGGATTGCCAAGGAAACCCTGGAAATCTACGCGCCCATTGCCAATCGGCTGGGTATGCACAGCATTCGTATCGAATTCGAAGACCTCGGTTTCAAGGCGATGTACCCGATGCGCTCCGCGCGCATTTATCAGGCGGTAAAGCGCGCCCGGGGCAATCGCAAGGAAATCGTCAACAAAATTGAAGAGTCGCTCAGCCACTGCCTGGCCATCGATGGCATTCAGGGCGAAGTCAGCGGCCGTCAAAAACACATCTACGGCATCTACAAGAAGATGCGCGGCAAGCGCCGGGCCTTCAACGAGATCATGGATGTTTACGCGTTCCGGATCATCGTAGACAAGGTCGATACCTGCTACCGCGTGCTGGGTGCTGTACATAATTTGTACAAACCCCTGCCGGGGCGTTTCAAGGACTACATCGCCATTCCCAAGGCCAACGGCTATCAGTCGTTGCATACCACGCTGTTTGGCATGCATGGCGTACCGATCGAAATTCAGATCCGTACCCGTGAAATGGAAGAAATGGCCAACAACGGTATCGCTGCCCACTGGTTGTACAAATCCAGTGGCGACGAGCAGCACACGGGCACTCACGCCCGGGCGCGGCAGTGGGTCAAGGGCGTGCTGGAAATGCAGCAGCGCGCAGGCAACTCCCTCGAATTTATCGAAAGCGTGAAGATCGACCTGTTCCCGGACGAGGTCTACGTGTTCACGCCCAAAGGCCGGATCATGGAGCTGCCCAAAGGCTCCACTGCGGTCGATTTTGCTTACGCGGTGCACACCGATGTCGGCAACAGCTGCATTGCGTGCCGGATCAACCGTCGTCTCGCGCCGCTGTCCGAGCCGCTGCAAAGTGGCTCCACGGTCGAAATCGTCAGTGCTCCCGGTGCCCGTCCAAACCCGGCCTGGCTCAATTTTGTGGTGACTGGCAAGGCGCGTACGCATATTCGTCATGCCCTCAAGCTGCAACGCCGCTCCGAGTCGGTCAATCTGGGCGAGCGCTTGCTGAACAAGGTGCTTAACGGCTTCAACAGCTCGCTGGACAAAATTGCGGCCGAGCGCGTTCAGGCGATGCTCCAGGAATACCGCCTGGAACAAATCGAAGACCTGCTCGAAGACATCGGGCTGGGCAATCGCATGGCCTACGTGGTTGCCCGGCGTCTGCTGGGCGAAGGCGAGGCGCTGCCGAGCCCTGAAGGTCCGCTTGCGATTCGCGGTACAGAAGGTTTGGTGCTCAGCTACGCCAAATGCTGTACGCCGATCCCGGGGGATCCGATTGTTGGCCATCTGTCAGCAGGCAAAGGCATGGTTGTGCACCTGGACAACTGTCGCAATATCAGTGAAATCCGCCACAACCCCGAAAAGTGCATCCAGCTGTCGTGGGCCAAGGACGTTACCGGCGAATTCAACGTCGAATTGCGCGTCGAGCTGGAACACCAGCGCGGCCTGATTGCGCTGCTGGCCAGTAGCGTCAACGCCGCCGACGGCAACATCGAAAAGATCAGCATGGACGAACGCGATGGTCGCATCAGCGTGGTCCAACTGGTGGTCAGCGTGCACGACCGTGTGCACCTGGCTCGCGTGATCAAAAAACTGCGCGCCCTTACCGGGGTTATCCGCATCACTCGTATGCGTGCGTAGCCATCTAATTACAAGGAGTCACCCATGTCCAAGACTGTTATCACCAGCGACAAGGCACCTGCTGCAATCGGTACTTACTCTCAGGCGATCAAAGCTGGCAATACTGTCTACATGTCCGGTCAAATCCCGCTGGACCCAAAAACCATGGAACTGGTTGAAGGTTTTGAAGCCCAGACCATTCAGGTATTCGAAAACCTGAAGTCGGTAGCTGAAGCCGCTGGTGGTTCGTTCAAGGACATCGTCAAGCTGAACATCTTCCTGACTGACCTGAGCCACTTCGCCAAGGTTAACGAGATCATGGGCACCTACTTCGAACAGCCTTACCCGGCCCGCGCCGCCATCGGTGTTGCCGCCCTGCCAAAGGGTTCGCAGGTAGAGATGGACGCTATTCTGGTAATCGAGTAACACCCTCGGCGCAGCGTTTTCATGCTGCGCCACCCCCCGCTCTTCCTTGTTTCAAAAGGACCCCGCCATGCGCAAAGCGCTCGTGTTGTCACTGCTCACTTTTGTTTTGGGTGGTTGTGCCAGCGTACCCGCCCACCGCGACATCAGTGGTGTCTGGATCAATCAGGCCGCGATCGACGCAGCCGCCAATGGTGGCAACTTGCGCGAGGCCCTGCTGGCCTATGGGCCGAACCTGGAATGGGACATCGACGTCAAAAACGCCACCGCTCACTACACCAACGGCTTTGAGTCAGTGGAAGGCAAACTGCTGCCTGCCGATGATGGCATGTGGCAAGTCAGCTTGTATGGCAGTGAATCCACCGGCTTGAGCCTGGAAGGTGAAACGCTGATCCAGGCCGAGACGGATGCAGAGCCGCGCCAGCCTTTTGTGCGTTCGCAGGTCAACGTTGCAAGCGACGCGCCACTGGGTACGAGTTTTGAGGCGGCGCTCAACTCCGCTTATATGGGCGGGCAGTGGCGTGTCGTCAGTGGTGCGGGCCAGGGCAACCCTGTGACGTTTTCAGCGGACGGTCAGGTCAAGGGCCTGCCCAATATCCAGCGTTACGTGTTGTGTCTGGCGGGCGATTGCGCCTCGATGAGCGGCGAGTACGACAGCCTCTGGTTGCAGCAGGGTGAGTTGGGTGCGGCGCACATTTTTGTCCGCGATGGCCGCAAACTGGAAATCTTCCAGGCGCTGGATGCTTCTGCTCCGGATGACATGCCCCAGTTTTACCCGGGCAAGCGCGAGTGGTTGTTAGAGAAACTGTTGCCCAATTAAATGCTGTGTGGGAGCGGGCTTGCTCGCGATGATATCGCCGCCATTTGTCTGGCAGACCGCGCCGACTGCATCGCGAGCAAGCCCGCTCCCACAAAGAACCCAGCCAACATCAAGACTCAGCCCTTCTCCCCCAGAATCTCGGCATACCCCTCGCGAAAGCTTGAGTAGCGCGGCTCCCAGCCCAGCGCCTTGGCGCGTGCGTTGCTGCAACGCTTGCTGCCTGCCCGGCGGGCGCTTGTCTCGGCAGCCCATTCAGTCACGCCCAGGCGCTCTCGCAGCCAGCTCACTACCTCGGCCAGTGGCACCGGCGCGTTATCGACACCGATGTAGCAGTCATCCAGGGCTTTACCCTGGCGGTCTGCCTCAAGCAAAAAGGCCAGAAGCCCGCCTGCGTCATCGGCATGGATACGGTTGCCATACATCGGCGGGTCGGTGGGCACGCGATAACCTTTGCGCACCTGCCCCAGCATCCATTCACGGCCAGGCCCGTAGATCCCGGTCAGGCGCACGACGCTGGCCGCGATACCGCTGCTGATTGCCACCTGCTCAGCCTCGAGCATGATCCGCCCCGAGTAGGCTGTCGCCTGGGCTGGGGACGTTTCGTCCACCCACTCCCCATCCTTTTGGGCAAAAACGCTGCTGCTGGACACAAACAACAGGCGCTTTGGCCGCTGGCCGTTCAGTTCAAGCCAGCCCAGGGTGTTTTTCAATCCGTCGACATAGGCCGCCTGATAACCCGCCTCGTCATGATCGGTCGCAGCCGCGCTGTACACCAGATAGTCGATCTGGCCGGTTGGCCATTGCGCCGGGCATTGCTCGCTGAACAAGTCACCCGCCACCCCGATGACACCCGCAGGCAAACGGTCGATGGAGCGTCGCAGGCCATACACCTGCCAGTCATCACCGAGCAATTGAGTGGCCAGGCGGCTGCCGATATCACCGCATCCGGCGATCAATACAGAAGCTTTTGGCATCGCAAAATTCCTAATGAAAAGTTACAAAACGACGTGATTTGACACGACCTAAGTCGTGACTTTCGAAAAAAACAGATGCTATTGCTTTTGTTAACAAGAATTACTTGCAATAATAACGCATCATTTTGCCCTTGGTCTTACACCGCGTTGTAGGGCATTACCTCATTACTTTCCTCAGGTCCGGCTAGCATGACACGCAATCATCCCACCGCTTCGCCAACCCAGCCTTTGAGCCCAACACGCGTCTGGCGTGGGGTTGCGGCGCTGATGTTCAGCTTGATGTTGGCACCTGTCGCGGCCTTTGCCGACGAGCCTGCTGCCCCTGCCGTTCAGGCTGCTACTGAAGCCGCTGCTCCTGCACCTGTTGCTACACCGGGTGCGACTGATCCTACACTGGTTGAGGGCGCTGTTGCCCCGGCCGATGACGCGCCGCAAATTGTTGCCGAAGAAGAAAACAGCCTGGGCATGGCCCATGACCTGTCGCCTTGGGGCATGTACAAGAACGCGGACATCGTCGTCAAAATCGTGATGATCGGTCTGGCCATCGCTTCGATCATCACCTGGACCATCTGGATTGCCAAAGGCTTTGAAGTGCTGGGCGCCAAGCGTCGTCTGCGCGTTGAAATCGCCAACCTGAAAAAAGCCCGCACCCTTAAAGAAGCCAGCGACACTGCTGCCAAGGAAGGCACGCTGGCCCACCTGCTGGTCCAGGACGCCCTTGAAGAAATGCGCCTGTCGGCCAATAGCCGCGAAAAAGAAGGCATCAAGGAGCGTGTGAGCTTCCGTCTTGAGCGTCTGGTAGCCGCGTGCGGTCGTAACATGAGCAGCGGCACGGGCGTACTCGCCACCATTGGTTCCACTGCACCGTTCGTAGGTCTGTTCGGTACGGTATGGGGCATCATGAACAGCTTCATCGGTATCGCCAAAACCCAGACCACCAACCTGGCCGTTGTTGCGCCGGGTATTGCCGAAGCCCTGCTGGCCACGGCACTGGGTCTGGTTGCTGCGATCCCTGCCGTAGTGATTTACAACGTTTTCGCCCGCTCCATCACCGGCTACAAAGCCCAGGTGGCTGATGCGTCTGCTGAAGTGTTGCTGTTGGTTAGCCGTGACCTCGATCACCTGCCGCCTGAGCGTAGCTCGCAACCGCACATGGTGAAAGTGGGGTAATCGGCCATGGGCCTGCATTTAAAAGAAGGCGATGACGATCTCGCCGAGAACCATGAAATTAACGTCACCCCTTTTATCGACGTGATGCTGGTACTGCTGATCATCTTCATGGTGGCAGCACCGCTGGCCACTGTGGATATCAAGGTTGACCTGCCCGCTTCGACCGCCAAACCGGCGCCTCGTCCCGAGAAACCCGTGTTCCTCAGCGTCAAGGCTGACCAGCGGCTGTATCTGGGCGAAGAACCGGTCACGGTTGAAGCGCTGGGCCCGACCCTGGATGCCAGGACCCACAACAACAAAGACACGACGATCTTCTTCCAGGCCGACAAGGGCGTGGACTACGGTGACTTGATGAGCGTGATGGATGCTTTGCGCGCAGCCGGTTACTTGAAGGTGGGTCTGGTCGGACTTGAGACGGCAGCCAAGAAATGACCATAGCGCGCCAAAAGATGACGCGTTACGCAACCAGCCTGGCCGTGGTATTGGGTGTCCATGCAGTGGCAGTGATTCTTGCCCTGCAATGGTCCAGCCCGCGCGCGATCGAACTTCCGCCGCAAGCGATGATGGTTGATCTGGCACCACTGCCGGCACCGCCTCCTCCTGCGCCGCCAAAAGTGGTGACACCGCCACAACCGCCGGCGCCAGTGGAAGAGTTGCCGATACCCAAGCTGGCCGAAGCGCCCAAGCCGAAGATTTCTGTACCCAAGCCGGTCAAGCCCAAGCAAAAGCCTCAGCCGCCCAAGCCTGTGGAAAAACCGGACCCGGTCAAAGAGAAGCCTTCAGAAGAGAAACCCAGCGACGCGACGCCGACCAAGAACACCAGCGAGAAATCCGCTGCACCGGCCCCGGGGCCGTCTGCGCAACAACTGGCGGCCAAAGCCAGTTGGGAAGGCACCTTGCTCAGTCACTTGGGCAAGTACAAGAAGTACCCGCCTGCTGCGCAATCCCGTGGCAAGGAAGGCCTGAACCGTCTGCGCTTCGTGGTGGATGCTGAAGGCAAGGTACTGTCCTACGAGTTGGTAGGGCGTTCCGGCAATGCTGATCTGGACAGGGCGACCCTGGAAATGATTCGCCGGGCACAGCCATTGCCCAAGCCGCCGCCCGAGATGCTGACCAATGGCAGCATCGAGATCGTGGCACCCTTCGTTTATTCCATCGATAAACGTCGGCGATAACACCGCAAAGGGCACCTCAGGGTGCCCTTTGTGCATCTGCGAGCAAGATAAATCAGCCCTGCCTTTGATTAGCGACTGTAGCTCTTGGGGCAATGTCTGATAACGTGCGTCTATCGATTGCAGCCGCTATGCTTGGCCCGCAACCACAGGGACGCACGCTATGACGCTTACAGAATTACGCTACATCGTTACCCTCGCCCAAGAGCAACATTTCGGCCACGCTGCCGAACGTTGCCACGTCAGCCAGCCGACCCTGTCGGTGGGTGTGAAAAAACTGGAAGACGAACTCGGTGTGCTGATTTTCGAGCGCAGCAAAAGTGCGGTACGCGTAACCCCGGTGGGTGAAAGTATCGTGGCCCAGGCACAAAAAGTGCTGGAGCAGGCGCAAGGTATTCGCGAGTTGGCACAGGCGGGCAAAAACCAGCTGACGGCCCCGCTCAAGGTCGGCGCGATCTACACCGTGGGCCCGTACCTGTTCCCGCACCTGATTCCACAACTGCACCGGGTTGCCCCGCAGATGCCGTTGTATATCGAAGAAAACTTCACCCACGTCCTGCGCGACAAGCTGCGTAACGGTGAGCTGGACGCGATTATCATCGCGCTGCCGTTCCAGGAAGCCGACGTGCTGACCTTGCCGCTGTACGACGAGCCGTTTTACGTGCTGATGCCCAGTGAGCACCCGTGGACCAAAAAAGAGACCATCGACGCCAGCCTGCTGAACGACAAGAGCCTGCTGTTGCTGGGCGAAGGTCACTGTTTCCGCGATCAGGTCCTGGAAGCGTGCCCGACCGTGGCAAAAGGCAATGATGGCGCCATGCACACGACGGTTGAGTCCAGCTCGCTGGAAACCATCCGCCACATGGTCGCGTCCGGCCTGGGTATCTCGATTCTGCCGTTGTCGGCCGTCGACAGTCACCACTACGCACCCGGTATCCTGGCTGTGCGCCCGTTGACCCCGCCGGTGCCGTTTCGAACCGTCGCCATTGCCTGGCGTGCCAGCTTCCCGCGGCCCAAGGCAATTGAAATCCTCGCCGACTCGATCCGCCTGTGCTCGGTGGCCAAGCCGCCTGCTGAGAAGTAATTACGCCGATGACCGAGTTGTCGAAAGTGTCGGTCACTGCGCTCAAGGGCGTGGGCGAGGCCATGGCCGAGAAACTGGCCAAGGTCGGACTGGAAAACGTCCAGGACGTGCTGTTCCATTTGCCGCTGCGCTATCAGGACCGGACCCGCGTGGTGCCGATTGGCGCCTTGCGCCCCGGTCAGGACGCGGTGGTTGAAGGACGGGTTATCGGTGCCGATGTGGTCATGGGCAAGCGCCGCAGCTTGCTGGTGCGCATCAACGATGGCACTGGCGGCCTGAGCCTGCGCTTCTATCACTTCAGCAATGCGCAAAAGGAAAGCCTCAAGCGCGGCACTGAAGTGCGCTGCTATGGCGAGGCCCGGCCAGGAGCCTCGGGGCTGGAAATCTACCACCCCGAATACCGCGCCATTACCGGTGACGAACCGCCGCCCGTCGATACCACCCTGACGCCGATTTATCCCACCACCGAAGGCCTGACCCAGCAGCGCCTGCGCCAGTTAAGCCAGCAAAGCCTGGCCATGCTTGGCCCGAGCAGCCTGCCCGACTGGTTGCCGCCGGAACTGGCCAAGGACTATCAACTGGCCCCACTCGACCAGGCCATTCGTTATCTGCATCAGCCGCCCGCCGATGCCGATGTTGAAGAACTTGCCTTGGGCCATCACTGGGCGCAGCACCGTCTGGCCTTTGAAGAGCTGTTGACTCATCAACTGTCCCAGCAGCGTTTGCGCGAGAGCCTGCGCTCCCAGCAGGCGCCCGCACTGCCCAAGGCCACAAAACTGCCGGTGCAGTTTCTTGCCAATCTGGGCTTCCCGCCGACGGGAGCCCAGGCTCGGGTCGGCAACGAAATTGCCTATGACCTCAGTCAGCCCGAACCCATGCTGCGCCTGATTCAGGGCGACGTAGGCTCCGGCAAGACGGTGGTTGCTGCGATGGCCGCATTGCAGGCGCTTGAGGCGGGATATCAGGTGGCATTGATGGCACCGACTGAAATCCTTGCCGAGCAGCACTTCATCAACTTCAAACGCTGGCTGGAGCCTCTGGGGCTGGAGGTCGCCTGGCTGGCCGGCAAGCTCAAAGGCAAGGCTCGCGTGACGGCGATGGAGCAAATCGCCAGTGGCGTGCCCATGGTCGTGGGTACCCATGCGTTGTTTCAGGAGCATGTGCAGTTCCACAATCTGGCGCTGGTCATCATTGACGAACAGCACCGCTTTGGCGTGCAGCAACGTCTGGCCCTGCGCAACAAGGGGGTGGGCGGTGTGATGTGTCCGCACCAGTTGATCATGACCGCTACCCCTATTCCGCGCACCCTGGCCATGAGCGCTTACGCCGACCTCGACACCTCTATTCTCGACGAACTGCCCCCTGGTCGAACCCCGGTCAACACCGTACTGGTGGTCGACACGCGACGCATCGAAGTGATTGAGCGAGTGCGTGCCGCCTGCGCGCAGGGACGACAGGCCTACTGGGTCTGCACCTTGATCGAAGAATCCGAAGAGATGACCTGTCAGGCCGCCGAAACCACCTTTGAAGACCTTTCCAGTGCCTTGGGAGAGTTGCGCGTGGGTCTGATCCACGGGCGCATGAAAGCGGCTGAAAAAGCGGCTGTCATGGCCCAGTTCAAGGCCGGTGAGCTGCAGTTGCTGGTGGCGACCACGGTCATTGAAGTGGGCGTCGACGTGCCCAATGCCAGCCTGATGATCATCGAAAACCCTGAGCGGCTGGGCCTGTCACAACTTCACCAACTGCGTGGGCGTGTAGGCCGTGGCAGCGCCGCGAGCCATTGCGTGCTGCTGTATCACCCGCCGCTGTCGCAAATTGGCCGCCAGCGTCTGGGCATCATGCGCGAGACCAACGACGGCTTTGTGATCGCCGAAAAAGACCTGGAACTGCGCGGCCCTGGAGAAATGCTGGGCACCCGCCAGACTGGCCTTCTGCAATTCAAGGTTGCCGACCTGATGCGCGATGCCGACCTGCTGCCCGCCGTGCGGGAGGCCGCCCAGGCGTTGATTGAGCGCTGGCCTGGTCATGTCAGCCCCTTGCTGGATCGGTGGCTGCGTCACGGCCAGCAATACGGACAGGTTTAAAACACTATTCAGTAAATGGTCCGGCTGCCGATCTAGTAACGGCTTATCAAATTTGAGTTGTACAGAACGGAAGCAGACCATGACTGAAGTTGCCAGCGCCCCTGCCGTTGCGAGTACGCCGTCTGTTATCGGGCGCTTGCTCGGTGACTTGGCTATCGCTTATCGCGAAGTCCCTGACCACCCGGCGCTCGATCCCGCGCGCAAGGTCCAGGCTGTACTGCTCGATGACGCGGTCGGCATCCTCATGGTGCTGTTCACGCAGAGCCATTTGCTGGATCTGAACCGTCTGGCTGACTTGATCGGGCGCCGCATGACCGCCGTTGCTCCCGATCGCCTGCAGGCCATGCTCGACAAACATGGCCTGAGCCTGTTGCCAGGGCTGCCAGCGCTGATCAACTCGCCCTGCCTGTACGAAGAGCAATTGCTGCAACAACCCACACTGCTGATTAGCGCAGGTGAGCCGGGGCGGTTGCTGGAAATCACTCGGGAAGATTTCAAATACCTGCTCAAAAATGCCAGCGTCGGTCGCTTTGGCGAGCCCCTGAGTGCGATCAAACTTGATTACACAGGGGACGATGGCGAGGCCATCACCCGAGCCGTTCAGGCATTCACGGCACGCCGGATTCAGCAGCGGCTCGAAGCGACCATCGAGTTGCCACCGTTGGCTGAGAGCGTGCGCAGAATGATGCGGCTGCGTTCCGATCCCGATGTCACCATCGATGAGATCACCAGTGTTGTTGAAACCGACCCGGCACTCGCGGCACAAGTCATGAGCTGGGCGTCGTCGTCGTACTACGCATCACAAAGCAAGATTCGCTCGGTCGAAGACGCCATTGTGCGAGTGCTGGGGGTCGATCTGGTGATCAACCTGGCGCTCAGCCTGTCGTTGGGCAAAAGTCTGAGCCTGCCCAAGGACAATCCGCAATCGAGCACACCCTACTGGCAACAATCGATCTATACCGCAGCGGTGATCGAAGGGCTGACCCGCGCCATGCCTCGGGAACTGCGTCCTGAAGTCGGCATGACTTACCTGGGCGGGCTGTTGCACAACTTTGGTTACTTGCTCTTGGCCTATGTGTTTCCGCCGCATTTTTCGCTGATCTGCCGTCATCTCGAGGTTAACCCGCATGTCAGCCATAGCCTGATTGAACAGCATTTGCTGGGCATCAGCCGTGAGCAAATGGGGGCCTGGTTGATGCGGTTTTGGGGCATGCCTGAGGAGCTGGCGATTGCGGTGCGCTTTCAACATGATCCGGCCTACATCGGTACCGATGCCCACTATCCGAATCTGGTGTGCGTAGCGCTGGGGTTACTGCAAAACCGCGGAATTGGGCATGGTGCGTGTGCGCCGCTGCCAGATGCGTTGTTTGAGCGTTTGGGGGTGTCGCGGGACAAGGCCGAAGCGGTCGTCAGCAAAGTACTGGAGGCTGAAGTGTTGCTGCGTGAAATGGCAGCGCAGTTCGGTCAGGCCTGAAGCCCGGTCTGCTCCATTTCAGTAGCCGCTGAGGAGCGAAGCGAGGCTGCGATCGGCTGCGAAGCAGTCGTAAAGCCAACCTCCACTATTTGTCAGGAAAATCGCGTACTCAGGTTTTGCGATCGCTGCGCAATCGATCGCAGCCTCGCGGAGCTCGTCAGCGGCTACAAATATCCGAGGTCTACGCCTTTGTCTTCTTACGCGGCTTGAGGTATTTGGTCAGGCCCTGGAACCAGATCACCAGCGCCGGGTTGCCCTTGATCTGAATCGACTTGTCCTGAATCCCGGTCATGAACGCCAGTTGCTTGTTCTTCGCTTGCAGCGTGGCGAAGCCGTAGGCGGCATCCTTAAAGGCGATGGCAAACGCAGGCTCGGGGTACAGGCCGCCGTGGCTGGTGATGCGCTGGTTTTTGACCTTGAAATGACGGGCCACTTTGCCATCGAGGGTTTGCAGCTGGAACACCAGATCCTTGTCAGCCAGCTGTTGCTGGAAAGCAGGATTCTTACGGCTGGCTTTGCCCATTAGAAAGCCAAGCATCCAGAGCAGAAAACGAAATTTCATGTACGCGGCCTCGGGGGAATAAAAAATGGCCGGCGCAGTGTAACGATTTGAGCGAAGAACGCCACATGTCTGCATGGATGGGCGTAGATGGGGTAGGTTTTGCCACTTATGGCCGCATAATCGACCCGGTTACAGTCAAGAATGGGCCGCCAGGATCGCCAGCTTGCCCATTCTTCATGTCGCCAAGGGCTTAAGGATTAACGCTGTCCTTGAGGAACTTGCCCGGCTTGAACGCTACCGTGTTGCTGGCCTTGATGGTGACCGGCTGACCGGTTTGCGGGTTTTGTCCGGTACGGGCACCGCGATGACGCTGAATAAAGGTACCAAAGCCGACCAGCGTGACGCTGTCTTTGCGATGCAGGGCCTGGGTGATTTCTTCTAGCACTGCATTGAGTACGCGGTTGGCTTGTTCTTTGGTGAGGTCGGCCTTTTCAGCAATAGCGGCGGCGAGATCTGGTTTACGCATGATGAAGCCTCATTGACGGTTTTTTGTTGTTATGTCCGTGCTGCTCTCTATGGAGCAGCGCCCAAGGCGCCGCAGGCTCTAAACTGCGGCAGACCGGTGTGAGAATGGCATGCGGTCAAGGCCGGCGCCAGCCTCTGCACAGGCTTTGTTGAGTCAAGGCAGTGCCATATCCGACAGAGTGCGCCGTGTTTACGCCAAAAGTGCAGGCAGCTCTTTGTTCAGTGCGAGTTTTTCGCGAACGGCTTCGCCGGTCAGGGCATAGCCGAGCAATTTGCCATCGGCATCGCGGCACAGCGCCTTGATATCGGCGCCCTGACCTTCCACGGTCCACACGCCGTCTCGGCCGCGCGGCACAGGTGATACCACCAGCGGGCAAACCGGGGTCTTAACGGTAATGGGCATAGCGCCATAACTGACCGTAGTCGGGTTGCCTGCCAGCGTTTGCGCCAGTGCACGGGCGCAGCTCATGAGCGGCATCACGTACAACAGACTCAAGCCATCGACCTCGGCACAGTCACCCAGTGCGTAGATGTTGGGGTGGGATGTTTGAAGCTGGCGATCGACTTCGACCCCGCGATTGACCTTGATCCCGGCTGCGGCCGCCATATCGATGCGTGGGCGCAAACCGATGGCTGACACAACAACATCACACTGGACTACGCTGCCATCCGACAAATGCGCGTCGAGCCCGGCATCGGTGCGTTGCAGTCGAGTCAACACCGGTCCCAGATGAAAGCGTGCCCCCAGGCTCTCAAGGCCTGACTGGACCGCAGCCGCGGCTGCGGGATGCAGCAGGGTTGGCATCACTTGCTCGCAGGGCGCGACCAGATCGACCTCATAGCCCCCTGCGATCAGGTCATTGGCAAACTCACAGCCGATCAAGCCCGCCCCCAGGATCAGTACCCGGCGCTTGCCTGCCGCTGCGGCACGAAAGCGCGCGTAATCTTCAAGATCATTGATCGGGAAAATGGCGTCCTGGGCATCGCCCTCTACCGGCACCTGCACCGTTTGTGCGCCCCACGCCAGGATCAGGTCGCGATAGGGCACGGCTTCTTCGCCAATCCACAATTGCTTGTGGCCCGGGTCGATACCGCTGATGCGAGTGTGGGTGCGCACCTGGGCCTTGAGTTGTTCGGCCATCGCCTGGGGCGTTGCCATGCTCAGGCCATCGGCTTCCTTGTTCTTGCCAAAGCCGGTGGACAGCATGGGCTTGGAGTAGGAGCGCCCGTCATCGGCCGTGATCAGCAGCAGCGGGGTTTCGCTGTCCAGCTTGCGAAACTCGCGGGCCAGGTTATAGCCAGCCAGCCCGGTGCCAACGATCACGACAGGTGCGTTCATTCCAATCTCCAAAGGTGAATCAGGTTTTAAAAGGGTCGATCAGTTGATTTCAATCATCTCGAAATCCATTTTGCCGACGCCGCAGTCCGGGCACAGCCAGTCTTCAGGCACGTCTTGCCACAGGGTGCCCGGGGCGATGCCATCGTCCGGCCAGCCGTCGGCTTCGTTATAAATCAGTCCACATACAATGCATTGCCACTTTTTCATCGGGGTACTTCCTAAAGGTTCAGGCTTGGACGAGACCACAGACTTATCAACACCCGCCGAGTTGCTCGTCAAATTCAGGGCGTTTTGTACTGATGACCACAGGCAGATGCAAGCACCAATACTGCCAAAAGGCCCAAGGCCGCTCAATCAAGGACCGGCGTGATAAGCTCGCCGACCTCAATGGCTGCCAATTATGACCCACTGTGCCGCACATAACTTCTGCGCTTGTCTCCCCCGTCTGGCTTGAGCAAGGCCAACTTCCTGCCCTGCCTGACGCACAAACGTTCGACTGGCTGTTTGATGAGGGTTCTCTGACCCGGCGTCTCACTGCGATTTCAGACGATTCCTTCAGCGTGCTTCCGCTTTTTGAGGGCTGGCAGGTGTTGCGCCCGGACGAATGTGCTGCACTTGAACTGCCCCAGGGCATTCAGGGCTGGGTGCGTGAAGTGTATTTGCGCGGGCACGGCCAGCCGTGGGTGTTTGCTCGCAGCGTGGCGGCCAAAAGCTCGCTGCAAGAGGGCGGCCTGAACATGGACGAGCTGGGCACCCGCTCATTGGGCGAGTTGCTGTTTAGCGATCAGGCCTTTGAGCGTGGGGCGCTGCAGGTGTGTCACTACCCGCGCCACTGGTTGCCACGGGTCGACCAGGTCGATCACCTGTGGGCCCGCCGCTCGCGCTTTGTTCGCGGGGCACTGAGCGTGCTGGTGGCCGAAGTGTTTTTACCCAAACTGTGGACCGCCCTCAGTGCCCGGTCGGAGAACAACTGATGTACATGCGCCTGCTCAAATCACTCAACCGGTTGAACCCTCGCGCCTGGGACTTCATCCAGCTGACCCGCATGGACAAGCCCATCGGCATCTACCTGCTGCTGTGGCCGACCCTGTGGGCACTGTGGGTTGCCGCCAAAGGTGTGCCCTCGCTAAGCAATCTGCTGATCTTTGTATTCGGCGTGATCCTGACGCGAGCGGGGGGCTGCGTGATCAACGACTTCGCCGATCGCAAGGTGGATGGTCACGTAAAACGGACGGAACAACGGCCGATGGCCAGCGGAAAAATCAGCAGCAAAGAGGCGTTGGTGTTTTTTGCCCTGCTGATGGGGCTCAGCTTCCTGCTGGTGCTGTGCACCAATGCACCGACCATCTGGTTGTCATTCGGCGCGCTGGCACTGGCCGCGACCTACCCGTTCATGAAGCGCTATACCTACTACCCGCAAGTGGTACTGGGTGCTGCGTTCTCGTGGGGCATCCCGATGGCCTTCACCGCCGAAACCGGCAGTTTGCCTGCTGCGGCATGGTTGCTGTACATCGCCAACCTGCTGTGGACGGTGGGCTACGACACCTACTACGCCATGACCGACCGCGAAGACGACCTGAAAATCGGTGTCAAATCCACAGCGATCCTGTTTGGCGATGCTGATCGCGTGATTATCCTGAGCCTGCAGGGTCTGGCCCTGGGCTGTCTGCTGCTGGCAGGTTCGCACTTTGAACTGGGCGGCTGGTTCCACCTTGGGCTGCTGGGCGCGGCGGCGTGTTTTGTGTGGGAGTTCTGGTACACCCGCGACCGTGATCCGCAGCGCTGCTTTAAAGCTTTCCTGCACAACCACTGGGCAGGCTTGTCGATTTTTGTGGGGATCGTGCTGGATTATGCGCTGGGCTAAACCCACAGGAATTGCATCCCATGCCTACAAATGCGAGATTGCTCGCAAATTGAATCGACACTTATAGTTTGTTTCGCTCACTGACTACTGTCAGTGGCGGGGTTTCGCAGCCCATACGCTATAGGTGTCATTCGTCAAAGAGCCTGATGAAGGTACTTTTCAGTATCTGAAATTCGTTTTATGGCGGTTGTACGCGGGAGACCTTCGGGTCTGCCGGGGCACCTATAGCTCGGTCTGCGAACCTGCGTGCAACTGCCACCCAAACCGTTTCGCAGCGAACGGTGGCAGTACCTCTTTTAATTCTCTATAGGTGCTGCATTCATGAATACTCAAATCCAATTCCAACGTTTTCTCCCTCTCGACACCCTGACCTCCCAAACCCCTGTGTTGTTTATCGACAGCCATGCACCGTTGGCGAATTTGCACGCCTGTGTGGCCGAGCGCCTGTCTGCGCTGCATAAATTGCTGACTATTTTTGCCTGTTGCCCGCTGTGTGACAGCAACCCCGGCGACCTCACCACAGTCACCAATATCGCCCGCTTGATGCTGCAAGATGCCAACGATGTATTTGACGTGATCCAACAGCGCGGCATGAGCGCCTGAGCCTGCTCGCGAAGGGTTCACGGCAATGACGTCGTGCCCCTTCGTCGCTAAAGCAGCGGGCAGGACTGAATTAAGACTAAAATTGGTCTTGATATCGCCTGGAGGGCGCCATGAAATATTCATCCCAAGTTCGGCCCATCAGTTATCTGAAGAGTCATACCGCCGAAATCGTGAAATCCATCACTGAGAATCGGCAGCCTTTGCTTATTACCCAAAATGGTGAGGCAAAGATGGTCGTCATGGACGTTAAAAGCTACGAAGAACAAGCCGAGACCATGGCTTTGCTGAAGTTGTTGGCACTGGGCAACCGAGAAATAGATAACGGCCAGTTCAGTGACATCGAGGATGTATTTGCCGAGCTGGAACAGGCTGATGTGCAATGACGTTCAAAGTCGTCATGCTGAAGTCAGCACAGATCGACCTTAAAACGCTCAAGCACTACATCATCAAGAATTTCTCTGCCAGTACCTGGCAAGCCACTTACGAGCAGTTGAAAAACTCAATTCGCACGCTCGCAGAGTTGCCTCACTCCGGTTCAATTCCCGATGAACTGCAGGCCCTGAGCCTGAATCACTTTCGGCAAGTGGTCAGTGGCATGAACCGGATCATTTACGAAATACGCTCGCAGACGGTGTACGTACACATCATTGTTGATTCGCGTAAAAGTTTGCAATTGCTTCTGACTCAACGACTGCTAAGGGCTGAGCTGTAACGCTAATGACGTGCCCCCACACCTCACCGCACCGGCATCAGCCGCAAGGTGCTGCGGGTGTTGAGCTGGATTTCGGCTTCGTCCATATGTGGCTTGTCGTAGTCGCCTTCGATGTAGGACTCGGCCTGATCACGGTAGTGTTTGTCGAAGGGCACGCCGCTTTGACCCACCGGGTTGATGGTCAGCCCGTGGGCCGGGTCGGCAAAGTCGATCAAGCGCCGCGTTGATGGGCCGTAGGTCACCGGCCACGGTGCGTTGCCGAGTTTGGCGCTGAGGTTGTTCGGCACTTCGTGGCTGCCGGGAGCGGCGAAGGGACCGACGTTGAACAGCCAGTCCAGAGGCTTTTGTCGACCCAGCGGGTGCTCGTGGGTCAGGGTGTGGGCCCGGCCCCAGCGCCATTGTCCGGGGTCGTCGCCCAGGACAGCCTTCAAGTGGGCAATGCTGGCCTGCCAGGCCACTTTGACCGTGTCAGCGCGGGTCTCTTTTTGCGCTGTTGTGCGGTTGTCCCACCACGGCGAGTCCGGGCTTGCGGCCAGGCGTGGCAAGGCAGCATCAACCACTCGCGTCGTCAGCAGGGTGTCAAAAAAGGCGTCACCCAATTTGTCACGCATGGTGGCTTCAGTGAGGCTGTACAAGAACTGGTTGAACACAGTGGCGGCAATCGAATCGAGCGGGTAATCACCTGTCCATTGCGCCAGTTGTTCTACCAGTTTGCGCTCGGCTGGAACCGTGACGACTTCGCGCAGTACGGGCAACAGGGGTTTGAGCACTCGCTGGCCGTAGTCTGTGGCGGTTCCCAGTTGCAGGGCCTGGCTGTTTTTCAGGTTCCATTTCACGCTGTTATCGCTGAGCTGGCGATTTAGCTGCTGGCCACGGTCCGCCAGGTTGTAGTAACCGGGAATCTCGATGCCAGCAGGGGATAACGGCTGGAAGTTGGCTGACACGATATAGCCTCGTGCCGGGTTTTCTTCCTGGGGGTTGGCGCTGAACGGGTAGAAACCGTCCTTGTCGGCCTGGTTGGTGCTGCCGTCCAGAATGAACGCCGGGTTGACCCCGGCCGGGCGCTTGGGTAATTGCGCCGCTGCCCACCAACCGATATCGCCCTTGGCGTTGGCCCATAGCAGATTGAGCCCCGGCGCCTGAATAAAGGTTGCGGCCGTGCGCGCCTTGCTCAGGCTGTCGGCACGGTTGAGCTGATAGAAGCCTTCCAGAATCGGATTTTTCGTTTCCAGAAAACCCCACCACATCGCGATCGGCGTGTTGCCCGCCGTTGCGCCCAGCACGTCATTGATGATCGGCCCGTGGGGTGATTGGCGCAGTGTAAGCGTGACCGGTGCCTCGCCCTTGACGGCAATCTGCTGCTCGGTGCGGGTCATGTCGACCCACTGACCGTGGTACCAGACCTGATTGGGATTGTCGGGGTTGGTCTTCTCGGCGATCAGGTCCAGATCGTCGTTCTGGAACATGGTCAGGCTCCAGCCGAAATCCCGGTTGTTGCCCAAAAAGGCGAACGGAACCAGGGCCTGATGGTAGCCATACAGCTCAAAATCCGGTGCCGAAAGCTGGGCCTCGTACCACACCGAGGGTGCCGAAAAGCGGATGTGCGGGTCGCCTGCCAGCAGCGGTTTGCCACTTTGGGTGCGTTTGCCCGCCACCACCCATGCATTGCTGCCCTCGAACTGTGGCAAGCCGGCCTGGCTCAGGGCCTGATCGCTCAGTCGGGCCAGCGCTCCCAGGGTTTTCCAGTCGTTGGCCGCCAGTGCCGGGGCCAATACGCCCTGGGGTTGCCAGTCGAGGTCGAAGATTTTCAGGTAGTTGCTGCCCAGTTCATCGCGCACATACGTCAGTAGCGGTTCAGTACGAAAGGCGGCGGCAAAACTGTAGGCCATGTAACCGGCAACGCTGATGGTGTCTTCGGCGGTAAAGGGCCGTGGCGTGATGCCCAGCAGGTCGAACTCCACGGGTTTGGGATTGTTGGCCTGGAACTGATTGATCCCGTCCAGATACGCCTGCAAGGCCAGGAAAGCCGGGGATTGAGGATCCAGCTCCGTCAGGTAACTGGCAGCCCGCTCGCGGATGCGCAGGCTGCGAAACAGTTTGTCGGTATCGACCAGCTTGGGCCCCAGCACCTCGGCCAGCTCACCCCGCGCCAGGCGACGCATGATTTCCATCTGAAACAGCCGGTCCTGGGCCTGCACATAGCCCAGGGCGCGATACAGGTCAGCCTGGTTGCCAGCCCGAATATGCGGCACCCCGCGCTCGTCATAACGCACCGTGACCGGCCCCTGCAGTGCAGCAAGCCCGACCTGGCCATGGCGTGTCGGCAGTTTGCTTTGCACGTACCAGAACCCGCCGCCTGCGATGGACGCGACGACAAGAGCGATAAGGGTCAGGCTGCGTTTCATGGAACTACTCCTTGTTCTGCTCAAGTGCACCGGGACGCTATCAACGTGCGGCGTTATCAGCCTGCCACGGGCAATAGCAGCCTACGGCCATGGTGTGGGTGGCCTTGACCGGACGGCCTTCGCTCAGGGCTTGCAGGATGGGTTCGATAAAGCTGTTGCTGGCGTTGCAGGTGGCACCTTCGCTGTAGGGACCGAAGTAGGCCAGTTGGCCGCTGCGGTCCCAGATGGCCACGGCCGGGCTGGCGCTCAGGCGTTCGGCGCCGGGCAGGCTGGCCAAGGGCTTGATGGCGCCCAGGGTGGAGGGCAACTGGCCTTGAGTGCCGGGCTTTTTCACTGAGTAGAACTCGACACCTTGCGGGACGTAATGGGCCAGCAGTTCACCGAGATGCTGCTGGTTGCCAACGTTACACGGGCAGGCCGGGTCCCAGAAATGCACCACGCGAATCGCACCCGGGCCGGACAGTTCGCCGGGCAGGCTCAGTACGTCGCCTGCAAATAGCGCGGTTTGATCGCTGAAGGCGCGAATGTAGCGGCCCTGGAACCAGTCGTAAGCGAGCCACAACCCCACTGCGCAGATCAGCGTCAGCAGGCAGGCCAACAGGGTTTTCAGCGTGGGCACCGGCATGCAAAAGCTCCTTGAAGGTCGCGTAGCTTGCCATGCCTGACCTGACAGATGAATATCGATGGTCTATAAAGCCTGTTTTGCGCTTGTGCGCCCTGTCTGGAAGCCCTTATGCCTGCCCCGTTTGCCCCCGATTCCTTGCGCGCCAGCTTGCAGCCGTTGGCCGCGGCTCAACCGTTATCGAGAGAGGGCCTGGCGTATCAGCACTTTTATGGGCTGGATTTTCCTCTGCGTCCGGCTGTGGTCAAACGCCAGTTGGGCCGCTTTAGCGCAGGCGGCTTCGAACTGGTCAGTCAGGTGTGGTGGCCCGACACCCCGCCTGTGGCGACCCTGTTTGTGATTCACGGTTTTTATGACCACATGGGGCTGTATCGGCATGTGATCGAGTGGGGATTGAACCGGGGGTTTGTCGTGATTGCCTGTGACCTGCCGGGGCATGGGCTGTCGAGTGGAGAGCGGGCCAGCATCGATGATTTCACGCAGTACCAGGCAGTCCTGCAAGGGTTGTTTATCGAGGCGCAATCGTTGCAATTACCCCAGCCTTGGCACCTGTGCGGGCAAAGCACGGGCGGGGCGATTGTCCTCGATCACTTGCTGCACCACGGGGAGCACAGCCCGGCTCAAGGGCAGGCCATTTTGCTCTCGCCACTGGTTCGCCCCAAAGGCTGGAGCTGGTCAAAGTTCAGTTATTACTTGCTGCGCCCTTTCGTCAAAGGGATTGCCCGACGCTTTAGCGAGAACTCCAACGACCCGAATTTCCTGGCATTTCTGCAAGCCGATCCGCTGCAGCCGGTACGTTTGCCAACGGCGTGGGTGGGGGCACTGGCGCGCTGGATTCCGCGTATTGAAGGCGCATCACCGAGTGCCCGCCAGCCGTTGGTGATTCAGGGCGAAGCCGACAAGACGGTGGACTGGCAACATAACCTTGAGGTATTGAGCGCGAGGTTCAAGCAGCCGCAGATACTGCTATTACCTGAAGCGCGCCACCATCTGGCGAATGAAACGGCAGAAATCCGCGCGAGGTATTTTGCGTTTCTGGATAAGTTCTTTTGAACTTGATAGTGAGCCTGTAGGGCTTAAGCCTACTGGCTCAGGTTTGAGGTACTTTGCCCGACTGCCAACCCGGCGCGGATCGCGGCCAGAGCGGCCTGGTAATAGGTCTTGCCTTCAGGTGACTCAGCAAAGGTGACGAATTCTTCCAGCTCCGGGTCAGACAGGTCGCGATACACGTAGAGCAACGTGTTATCCAGCTCACCGGCGATCTGGTCCATCAACCGCTGGCGCTGGCCATTCAACATGCTTTGGGCCTGCCCGCCACCCAGCAGCCCCGGGATCATCGAGCTCAAGCTGTCGGCGGCAACGCCAGCAATGGCCAGGCTGACTTCAGCTCCGGCTTCACGGGCAGGCAGTGCGCGGGACAAATGATTGATCAGCAACTGACGGGTGGCGCTGGCTTCCATGCGCGGCAAGCCTTGTGCGTGCTTGGCCAGTTGATCGCGGCGGGTGGCCAGCAGTTCGGCGGCCACGATCTTGCGACCCAGCGGCGACTGAAAAAAGGCCAGGGCAGGATCAGGATCAGGCAGGTGTTTGCGCATCTGGTCCCTGGCCCGTTGGTCCATTGCATCAGGCGCAAAACGCTGGTTGCTGTTGTTGACCAGTGCCTGATAGACCGCAGGCGGCAAATTGTTGCTGTAGCGCTGCTGAGCGGCGCTCAGGGCATCATTGAAATGCGCGCGTTGCTGCGGCCAGCCGGCGACCGTAAACAGATCATCAAGGTTATCTGCCCATGCGGGTAACGTACAAAACATCATTAACAGTAAAAACAAGCGGCGCATGAGGGGCTCCTGTCTGCAGGGCGCTATTGTCCGGGTGTGGCGTAGGACTTGTCGAGAATTCGTCTCGCTCTAATGGGCTTTAAATGCACAGGTGAAATTTTTCGACGTTGCCAGCCAGACGGAGCTGTCAGATTTTGAGGCGGCTCGATACTATGCGCGCCATGCCAATACCCTCTGATCACCCGCTGTTTCTACGCATCGTCGACGACCTGTACGCGCAGGGATGGTCACAGCAAACTATTTTCCTGCCCGAGGCTTTGACCCTCGAGCTGGCGGCCGAGTGCCATAAACGTTCTGCTGAAGGTGAACTCACTCCCGCAGCTGTTGGACGCGGCCTGACCCAGGAGGTTCGCGAGGGTATACGGGGTGACCATATCCAATGGTTGGAGCCGGGAGAGGCTTTGGCCTGTGACAGTTATCTGGAGTTAATGGAAAGCCTGCGAATCGCCATGAATCGCAGGCTTTTTTTGGGCCTGGAGGACTTTGAAAGTCACTTTGCGCTGTACCCGCCCGGTGCGTTCTACCTCAAGCACCTGGACCGCTTTCGCGACGATGACAGGCGCATTGTGTCGGCCGTGGTGTACCTCAATCAGAGCTGGCTGCCCGAACATGGTGGGCATTTGCGCATGTACCTCGAAGGAAATGTCGACTATGACGTGTTGCCGACCGGTGGTTGTCTGGTGGTGTTCCTCTCGGGTGAGATCCCCCACGAAGTGATGCCAGCGACCCGTGACCGTTTGTCGTTGACCGGTTGGTTTCGTCGTCGTGCCACCGAGATATTTCTATGAGCCACAAACTGTTGATCAGCCGCTGCCTGCTGGGCCATCCCGTGCGCTACGACGGCGGCGCCAGCGGCCCGTATGCGCAATTGGCCCGGTGGCAGGCTGAAGGTCGGGTCATTGCCTTGTGCCCGGAAGTGGCGGGTGGTTTGCCGACACCCCGTGCGCCGGCGGAAATCCCCGGCGGCCAAGGAGTTGAAGTGCTTGCGGGCAGAGCGCCGGTGATGACTGTCGAAGGCGAGGATGTGACCGCAGCCTTTTTATCCGGGGCCCGGCAGGCGCTGGCGCTGGTGACGCAGCACGGCATCCGTATCGCTATCCTCAAGGCCAACAGCCCGTCTTGCGGCAATGTGCAGACGTATGACGGCAGTTTTGGCGGCGTGAAGGTCGACGGTCAGGGCGTGACCGCGGCGTTATTGATTGGTGCCGGGGTTCAGGTGTTCAGTGAACTGGAGCTGGAAGACGCGGCAAAAGCGCTGGCAGCCCTGGATTTGTAGTCCGTTGCTGAAAGTTGCTACGGGTTGTGTATTTTCAGCAGGATTTGAGTTCAGGTAACATTCGTCTCCACTTTGCCCAGGGATATACCGATGACTGACAAGCCTAAACCACAGCCCTCGGCCGCGGCTGAAAGTGCTGATACAGCACTGCACCATATCGTTGATGGCTTTCTGCACTTTCATCACGAAATCTTCCCTGAACAAGAAGCCTTTTTCAAAAAACTCGCCACTGCACAAAGCCCGCGTGCGATGTTTATCGCCTGCGCCGATTCGCGAATCGTGCCGGAGCTGATTACCCAGAGCGCGCCGGGTGATTTGTTCGTGACCCGTAACGTTGGCAACGTCGTACCGCCATACGGTCAGATGAACGGCGGTGTTTCGACGGCCATCGAGTACGCGGTGCTGGCACTGGGCGTGCAGCACATCATCATTTGCGGGCATTCCGATTGTGGCGCGATGCGTGCAGTGCTCAACCCCGCCAGCCTGAAAAAAATGCCGACGGTAAAAGCCTGGTTGCACCACGTTGAAGTGGCCAAGACCATGGTTCAGGACAATTGCAATTGCGCCAACGAAGCCGAAAGCATGCACGTACTGACCGAAGAGAACGTGATTGCCCAGTTGCAGCACTTGCGCACGCATCCGTCGGTGGCGTCACGCATGGCCAACGGGCATCTGTTTATTCATGGCTGGGTTTACGATATCGAAACCAGTCAGATCAAGGCCTACGACGCCGACAAGGGCGCCTTCCTGCCGCTGGATGGCACCACTGCGATCCCGAGCGCGACGCCTAAAGCACGTTTTTAAACGGCGCGACACTTGTAGCCGCTGACGAGGCACGAAGGCTGCGATCGGCGGCGTAGCCGTCGTAAAGACGAATTGCACAGTGTGTCAGGCAGAACTTGCACTCAGGATCTGCGGCGGCTGCGCCGCCGAACGCAGCCTCGCTACGCTCCTCAGCGGCTACAAGCTTGTGGTTACAACGCCAAGCCGACACCCAATTGCTTGGACAGGCAAGGCCAGCGCTTCCAGGCCGCGCCGGTCTCGGGGCTGGTCAGGCGCTCGCGGTAGGCCTCGACCGATTCCAGAGCGAAGCTCTCGTCATTGAGCATCAGGTCAACAGCGTGATGCACGGCGGCGTCCAGCTGGTTGGCAAAGTCTTCGCCAATCAATTGGTGGGCAATCAGGTTGGCCACCGTCATGTCCAGCGGGATCAGTGGCTGCTGGAAGTGCTTGATGTAGAGGTCGTTGACCTCTTCGACCAGACGGTGCGCCAGGTAAGCCTCATCCAGCAAACCCTCAAGGCCTTCGTGACCCGCGAGCAGCGGCAGTGGCTGGGCAAAAAACTGTTCGGCGATTTTCAGTATCGGCTTGATTTGCGATTCGATACCGGCCTCGCGAGCAACCTCATTGGCCGCATCGAGCAAGTCGGGCACCTGGTCGATGTAGGCGCTGACGAAACGTGTCATCACCAGATTGCGGTCGACTTCAGGCAGTTGAATGGCGGTGTGAAGGTGTGGCAATTGAGCGGCCAGATGCTTGGCGAGCAGGCCCGTTTCGGCCTCATGTTCTTGGGCACGCGAGATCTGCACGCGGATGGCGGCGGTGTTCATTGGAACTCCAGGGGGGGTGCTAGGCAGGGAAGTACTTTAAAAGTAGCCCTCCTCAAGTCAAGGAGAGGCTTTTTTTCAGGGGGAGTATTGTTATTCATTTTATGACCGGGCAGTGAGTGCCATTTGTCGATGGGGGGTTATTTCATTGTTTTTGCCCCTCTCATTGCGGGGTTGGGCTCGGTGTCTATACTCGTTTTTGTAACCGTTTTTTGATGACGCCCGACTGCTTGAGCAGACGAGGCTCGGCGGTAAGAGTTCGCAGGTTTTGAAACCGCCCCCTTGTAGCGCTGCCCGTAACACAGATGCAGACCGGCGCAATAACAAGAAAAATAAAGGGGAGCACCGCGATGCGACATCCACATCTATGGATGGGTTTGCTGTTGTGGTCAGTGTTCGGCCAGGCTCACGCGGCCTGGACAGTGAACATGTCGCCTGGGGCGACCGAAGTCAGTCATGCGGTCTTCGACCTGCACATGATCATCTTCTGGATCTGCGTGGTGATCGGCATCATCGTCTTCGGTGCCATGTTCTGGTCAATGATCGTTCACCGTCGCTCCACCGGCCAGGTGGCGGCCAAGTTCCATGAGAGCACCACGGTCGAAATTCTCTGGACCGTAATCCCTCTGGTCATCCTGATCGCGATGGCCGTGCCTGCGACCAGGACCCTGATCAATATCTATGACAGCAGTGATTCGGATGTGGATATCCAGGTCACCGGCTATCAGTGGAAGTGGCATTACAAATACCTGGGCCAGGACGTCGAGTTCTTCAGCAACCTGGCCACACCCGCCGATCAAATCCATAACCAGGCCCCCAAGGGCGAGCACTACTTGCTCGAAGTCGATGAGCCACTGGTGTTGCCCATTGGCGCCAAAGTGCGGTTTTTGGTGACCTCGGCCGACGTTATCCACTCCTGGTGGGTGCCTGCCTTTGCGGTCAAGCGTGATGCCATTCCGGGCTTTATCAACGAAGCCTGGACCCGCGTCGAGAAGCCCGGCATCTATCGCGGCCAATGCGCCGAGCTGTGCGGCAAGGACCACGGGTTTATGCCGATTGTGGTCGATGTCAAAACCCGTGCGGACTACGACGCCTGGCTGGCCGAGCGCAAGGCCCAGGCCGCGCAGCTCAAGGAGCTGACCAGCAAGGACTGGACCCTCGACGAGCTGGTGGCTCGTGGCGACAAGGTCTATCACACCGCCTGCGTAGCCTGTCACCAGGCCGAAGGCCAGGGTCTGCCGCCCATGTTCCCGGCGCTCAAGGGTTCGCCGATTGCCACCGGCCCGGCCGCCGATCACCTGCACCGCGTGTTCTTCGGCAAGCCGGGCACGGCAATGGCTGCTTTCGGCAAGCAGTTGTCCGAAGTGGATATCGCCGCCGTCGTGACCTATGAACGCAACGCCTGGGGCAACAACAAGGGCGACATGGTGACGCCAAAAGACGTGCTGGCGCTCAAACAGGCGCAAGGCAAGTGAGCCGCTCAGTGAAGTGCGCACGCAACGGTCGGGGGCAATGTGCCGCTGGCTTCTTGGTCCAGCTGTTTGCAGGAGTCAGGACATGAGTGCTGTTATCGATGACCACGGACATGCAGACGGCCAGGCCCATGGTCCGGCCAAAGGCCTGATGCGCTGGGTGTTGACCACCAACCACAAAGACATCGGTACCTTGTACCTGTGGTTCAGCTTCTGCATGTTCCTGCTCGGCGGCTCGTTTGCGATGGTCATTCGCGCCGAGCTGTTCCAGCCCGGCCTGCAGATTGTGGCTCCGGCCTTTTTCAACCAGATGACCACCATGCATGGGCTGATCATGGTGTTCGGCGCGGTGATGCCCGCGTTTGTCGGCCTGGCCAACTGGATGATTCCGTTGATGATCGGCGCACCCGACATGGCCCTGCCGAGGATGAACAACTTCAGTTTCTGGCTGCTCCCCGCAGCGTTCCTGCTGCTGGTATCGACCTTGTTTACCGCCGGTGGCGGGCCCAATTTCGGCTGGACGTTCTATGCGCCACTGTCCACAACGTACGCACCCGAAAGCGTGACTTACTTTATTTTTGCCATTCATTTGATGGGTATCAGTTCAATCATGGGCGCGATTAACGTGATCGCCACCATCCTGAATTTGCGTGCCCCCGGCATGACCTTGATGAAAATGCCGCTGTTTGTCTGGACCTGGCTGATCACGGCCTTCTTGCTGATCGCGGTCATGCCGGTGCTGGCGGGCGTGGTGACCATGATGTTGATGGACATCCACTTTGGCACCAGCTTTTTCAGCGCGGCCGGTGGCGGAGACCCGGTGTTGTTCCAGCACGTGTTCTGGTTCTTCGGGCACCCCGAGGTGTACATCATGATCCTGCCGGCCTTCGGTGCCGTCAGCTCGATCATCCCGACCTTCTCGCGCAAGCCGCTGTTCGGCTATACCTCGATGGTCTACGCCACGGCCAGCATCGCATTCCTGTCGTTTATCGTGTGGGCGCACCACATGTTTGTGGTCGGCATTCCGTTGGTGGGCGAGCTGTTCTTCATGTACGCCACGTTGCTGATCGCGGTGCCGACCGGGGTCAAGGTGTTCAACTGGGCCAGCACCATGTGGCAAGGCTCGCTGACCTTTGAAACACCGATGCTGTTCGCCGTGGCCTTTGTGATCCTGTTCACCATTGGCGGGTTTTCCGGGTTGATGCTGGCCATTGCCCCTGCGGACTTCCAGTACCACGACACCTATTTCGTGGTGGCGCATTTCCACTATGTGCTGGTACCGGGAGCAATCTTCGGGATCTTCGCGTCGACCTACTACTGGTTGCCGAAATGGACCGGTCACATGTACGACGAAACCTTGGGCAAGCTGCATTTCTGGCTGTCGTTTGTGGGCATGAACCTGACCTTCTTCCCGATGCACTTTGTGGGGCTGGCGGGCATGCCGCGGCGGATTCCGGACTACAACCTGCAATTTGCCGACTTCAACATGGTGTCGTCGATTGGCGGATTCATGTTTGGCGTTACGCAGTTTCTGTTCCTGTTTATCGTCATCAAATGCATTCGCGGCGGCCCGAAAGCACCGGCCAAACCGTGGGACGGTGCCGAGGGTCTGGAGTGGAGCGTGCCTTCACCTGCGCCTTACCACACCTTTACGACGCCTCCGGAGATCAAGTGAACACCCCTGTAGGAGACGGTCATGACTGAGTCCTCTTCCATCAAGCGTCTGGTCCTGCGCCTGTCACTGATGGTGGTGGTGATGTTCGCCTTCGGTTTTGCGCTGGTACCTATTTACGACGTGATGTGCAGGGCCTTCGGTATCAACGGCAAGACTGCCGGGCAGTACGAAGGTGAGCAGGTGGTGGACCCGAGTCGTCAGGTACGGGTGCAGTTTTTGTCCACCAATGCCATCGACATGGTGTGGGACTTTTATCCCAAGGGCGATCAGCTGGTGGTCAACCCCGGCTCGGTCAACGAGATGGTCTTTGTGGCCTACAACCCCACCGACCACCCCATGTCGGCGCAGGCGGTGCCGAGTATTTCTCCCGCCGAAGCGGCTCAGTACTTTCACAAAACCGAGTGCTTTTGCTTTACCCAGCAGGTGCTGCAACCGGGTGAACGGATCGAGATGCCGATGCGCTTTATCGTCGATCGGGCCATGCCCAAGGATGTGAAACACCTGACGCTGGCCTACACGCTGTTCGATATCACTGCTCGCCATCCGCCCGTCGCCGCTATCGCTGGCAAGGACGCTGACCAGCCTTCCCGATAAGGAGAAAGCCCCATGGCAACTCATGATCAGTACTACGTCCCGGCGCAAAGCAAGTGGCCGATCATTGCCACGATCGGCTTGCTGGTCACGGTGTATGGCCTGGGAACCTGGTTCAACGATCTGAAGGCGGCGCGGCCTGAATCCCATGGCCCGCTGATCTTCTTTGTCGGCGCCCTGATAGTGGCCTACATGATGTTTGGCTGGTTCGGCGCGGTTATCAAGGAGAGCCGCGCCGGGCTCTACAGCTCGCAACTGGACCGTTCGTTCCGTTGGGGCATGACCTGGTTTATTTTTTCCGAGGTGATGTTCTTTCTCGCGTTTTTTGGCGCGCTGTTTTATGTACGCCACTTTGCGGGCCCTTGGCTGGGTGGCGAAGGCAGCAAGGGCGTGGCGCATATGTTGTGGCCTGACTTTCAATTTGCCTGGCCGCTGCTGCACACCCCCGACCCGGCCCTCTACCCGCCGCCCAAAGGCACCATCAGTCCTTGGGGCTTGCCACTGCTCAACACAGTGCTGCTGGTCAGTTCCAGCATCACGCTCACCATTGCCCACTACGCACTGAACAAAGGTCATCGCGGGGCACTCAAGTTCTGGTTGGCCGTCACGGTGCTGCTGGGCGCCGGTTTTCTGGGGTTCCAGGCCGAAGAGTATGTCCACGCGTACAAAGAGCTGGGGCTAACCCTGGGCTCCGGGATCTACGGCGCGACTTTCTTCATGCTCACCGGTTTTCACGGCGCCCACGTGACCATTGGTGCACTGATTCTGCTGATCATGCTGATTCGCATCGTTCGAGGGCATTTCACTGCCGAGCACCAGTTCGGCTTCCAGGCCGCAACGTGGTACTGGCACTTTGTGGACGTGGTCTGGCTCGGCCTGTTCTTGTTTGTCTACGTGCTATGACGCGCTTTCGTCCCGGTGTTGCCCCCACCCTGGTGGTGCTGGCACTGCTGCCTGTGCTTGTGTTTCTGGGGTTCTGGCAGCTTGGCCGCGGTGAGCAGAAACGCGTGTTGCTCGGCAGCTACGCCGAGCGCCAGGTAGCCGCGCCGGTAACGGTCGGGCAACTGCTGACCCTGGACGGCCCGGCCTTTCGCCGCGTGCAGTTGCGCGGGCATCTGGATGGGCAACACAGCCTGTTGCTGGACAACCGCGTACGGGACGGCAAGGTCGGCGTCGAGCTGCTGCAACCTTTTCAGGATCAGGCCAGCGGTCAGTGGCTGCTGCTCAATCGTGGCTGGTTGCCGTGGCCGAGCCGCCAGACACCGCCCGTGTTCACCACCCCCGATCAGATACTGGACGTTCAGGCGTGGGTCTATGAGTCTCCGGGCACGCCCTTTCAGTTACACGCCGATCCGTCGGACGCGCCCTGGCCACGACTGGTAACGGCCGTGATGCCTGACAAATTGTGGGCCGAGCTGGGCCGCGAAGGTTTTGCCGATGAGGTGCGTATCGCTCCGGGCCCCGCAGCGTATCAGGCCGACTGGCCGCTGATCTCCACGGGCATGGGCCCGGAGAAACACACCGCTTATGCCGTGCAGTGGTTCGCGATGGCGCTGGCCTTGCTCGGTCTTTATCTGTACCTCGGTTGGCACACTGCTCAGGAGAAACGCCATGGGAACGGCCATCAATCAGCCTGATACCGCACGCGTCCCGTCCCCGGCTACACGTCGGCGCGGACGGTTGCAGCTGATCCTTATTTTGCTGCTTACCGTTGGCCCCATGGTGTTGGCCACGGGCATGTACAAACTCAAATTCTGGGTGCCCGACAGCCGTAGCTATCACGGTGAGCTGATTGGCGACGGGCAAAGCCGGGCCGCCCTTGGGGTGGCGGCCGATGAGCAACGCTGGCAATTGCTGGTGACCGCGCCACAGGCCTGCGATGCGGATTGCCAGCAACTGGTGTATCTGGCCCGCCAACTGCAAATCGGCCTGGGCCGCGATGCGTCCCGTGCAACCCACGGGCTGGCGGTCGCACAGCCGGTGGACGCGGCCTACGCCGCCAAGCTGCAACTCGAGTATCCGCAGTTACAGCGCTACACCCTGGACGTGCCGACTTATACACAGGGCGCCGAGGGCAACGGTGCCGCGCAACTGTGGATCATCGACCCCCATGGCAATCTGGTGCTGCGCTACGGCCCCGGGGTTATCGGCAAGGACGTGCTCAACGACCTGCGCCTGCTGCTCAAGCTGTCCAATATCGGATAGGGGCTCTGTCATGGCCAAAGCTGGATTTCGCCTCGCGTTGTTTGCCACCTTGCTGGCGCTGGTGGTGGTGCTGCTCGGCGCCTACACCCGCCTGACCCACGCCGGGCTCGGCTGCCCGGACTGGCCCGGCTGCTATGGCTTTATCAGCGTGCCCAAGACCGAGGCGCAACTGGCCCATGCCGAACTGCACTTTCCCGATACCCCGGTGGAGGCTGACAAGGGCTGGAGCGAGATGACCCATCGTTATTTCGCCGGCACGCTGGGCTTATTGATCGTGCTGTTGGCGGCACGGGCCTGGCGGCAACGGCATGTGCCGGATCAACCGCTCAAGCTGCCGCTGTTCATTTTGCTGGTGGTGATTGCCCAAGCGGCTTTTGGCATGTGGACGGTGACGCTCAAATTGTGGCCGCAGGTGGTCACGGGCCATTTGCTGGGCGGTTTTGCGACCTTGAGCCTGCTGTTTTTGCTGACCCTGCGCCTGTCCGGCGTCCTGCCCGCGCTGGCTGTGCCCCGTCGCTTGCAGCGCTGGGCCACGGCCGGGTTGGTGCTGGCGATCATGCAAATCGCGCTGGGGGGGTGGGTCAGTTCCAACTATGCCGCGGTGGCCTGTGTCGACGTACCGACCTGTCACGGCCAGTGGTGGCCCGAAGCTGACTTTGCCAATGGTTTTCACCTGACTCAGCACATCGGTCCCAACTACCTTGGCGGGCAACTGGACAGTGAGGCCCGTACGGCAATTCACCTTACCCATCGTCTGGGCGCGTTGTTGCTGACCCTGGTGTTGCTGGGCCTGGCCTGGCAGTTGCGCAGGGTCGGCATGACCCGCCTGGCGGGGTTGCTGCTGGTGGCGCTGGCGGTGCAAATCAGTCTGGGGCTCAGCAATGTACTGTTTGGCTTGCCGCTGGCGGTGGCGGTGGCACACAACGCCGGTGGCGCGGCGTTACTGATGACGCTGGTGCTGGTCAACTACCACGCGCGTACGGCCCTGGTCAGGGTCAGGGCCCCGCGCTTTGCCCGCTGGACCTACAGCCTGAAAGGAGAACAGCCGTGGCGACCTTGATTGGCGAACGGGCGCAGCAAGCGTTGTGGCGCGATTATCTGGAACTGACCAAACCCAAAGTGCTGGTACTGATGTTGATTACCTCGCTGGTGGGCATGTTCTTGGCGACCCGTGCCGGAGTGCCCTGGACAGTGCTGATCTTCGGAAATCTGGGGATTGGACTGTGTGCAGGCGGGGCTGCGGCGGTCAATCATGTGGTGGACCGGCGCATTGACGCCGTCATGGCCCGCACCCATAAACGCCCGCTGGCGCAGGGGCGTGTGTCACCGCTTGGCGCGCTGTCATTCGCCCTGTTGCTGGCCTTGGCGGGCATGGGACTGCTGCTGACGTTTACCAATCCCCTCACCGCCTGGCTGACGCTGGCGTCTTTGCTGGGTTACGCGGTGATTTACACCGGTTTTTTGAAGCGGGCCACGCCGCAGAATATTGTGATCGGCGGGCTGGCCGGTGCGGCGCCGCCATTGTTGGGGTGGGTGGCAGTCACGGGGCACGTCACCGCCGAGCCGCTGCTGCTGGTGCTGATTATCTTCGCCTGGACCCCGCCGCATTTTTGGGCGCTGGCCATTCATCGCAAGGAGGAATACGCCAAGGCTGATATCCCGATGTTGCCGGTGACCCATGGCGAGCACTACACCAAGGTGCATATCGTGCTGTACACCTTCGTACTGCTAGCAGTCAGCCTGCTGCCGTTTGTGATTCACATGAGCGGCTTGCTCTATCTGGCGTGTGCGCTAGGGTTGGGCGCACGCTTTCTGCATTGGGCGTGGGTGTTGTACCGTGGCACCCAGCCGCACGCGGCGATCAACACGTTCAAGTACTCTATCTATTACCTGTTCTTGCTGTTTATCGCGCTGCTTGTCGATCACTACCTAGTGTTGAACCTATGACTAAAACTCAAAAAACCGTCTATATCCTCGTTGCGCTGGTGGCGTTGGTCATGGGCCTGACGTTTAACAAAATGATGTCGGGTAAAAGTCAGGGCGACAACACGTCTCTGATTGATGCGGGGATCATTTTGCTGCCGCAAAGCCGTCAGTTGCCGCAGGTGACAATGACCAACCAGGACGGCCAGCCGGTGGTGATGAACGAGCTGAAAGACAAGTGGAGCCTGCTGTTTTTTGGCTACACCTTCTGCCCGGACATTTGTCCGACCACCCTCGCCCAGTTGCGTCAGATCAAAAGCGAGCTGCCTAAAGAGGTGCAGGACAAACTGCAAATCGTGCTGGTCAGCGTCGACCCCCATCGCGATACACCGCAACAGCTCAAGCAGTACCTGGGCTACTTTGACCCGCAGTTTGTGGGCCTGACGCCGGGCTCCATCGATGAGCTGCAAACACTGGCCAACGCGGTGAGCATTCCGTTTATTCCGGCGGATACCAGCAAGCCGAACTACACGGTGGATCACAGTGGAAATCTGGCGCTGATCGGGCCGGACGGCACTCAGCGAGGTTTTATCCGCGCACCGTTCAACAACCAGAAGATGGTTGCCCAGTTGCCGGGGTTGGTTGAACGCAAGTAAGGAAGGTTGCAGAAAACTGCTGTGTGGGAGCTGGCTTGCCTGCGATGCAGGCGGCACGGTCTTTCAGACAAACCGTAATGATGCCATCGCGAGCAAGCCCGCTCCCACAGGGAGAGGGGTTTGGTCGCGATGGTGGGTATCAGAACGCTGGAACGATTGCGCCTTTGTATTTTTCCAGAATGAAGGCTTTCACTTCCGGGGTATGCAGGGCTGCAACCAGCTTTTGCATGTCAGCCGAATCTTTATCGTCCGGGCGAGCTACCAGAATGTTCACGTAAGGCGAGTCGCTGCCTTCGATGACCAGTGCATCTTTTTCCGGGTTCAGCTTGGCTTCCAGCGCGTAGTTGGTGTTGATCAGCGCCAGATCAACCTGGGTCAGCACGCGCGGAATGGTGGCGGCTTCCAGTTCGCGGAACTTCAGGTTTTTAGGGTTCGCGGTGATGTCCTTGACCGTGGACAGGATGTTGGTCGAGTCCTTGAGCTTGATCAGGCCAGCCTTGTCCAGCAGCAGCAGCGCACGGCCGCCATTGGTGGCGTCGTTGGGGATGACAACGGTGCTGCCATCCTTGAGTTCATCAAGTTTTTTGTACTTGCTCGAGTAAGCACCCAGCGGTTCAAGGTGAACGGCTGCAACGCTGACCAGGTGGGTGCCCTTGGCCTTGTTGAACTCATCCAGGTACGGCTGGTGCTGGAAGAAGTTGGCGTCCAGGCGTTTTTCGGCCACTTGTACGTTTGGCTGGATGTAGTCAGTGAAGACCTTGACCTTGAGGTTGACGCCCTCTTTGGCCAATGCAGGTTTCACGAACTCCAGGATCTCGGCGTGCGGCACCGGGGAAGCGGCTACCGACAGGTCGCCCGCGTGGGCCGAAAACGCCGCAACAGCGGCCACAGCAGCAAATAACTTCTTCATTCAGCAACTCCTTGTGAATACCTGGGTTCAGGTATCTGCCAGCCGTGGGCTGGCGGTTACGTTTATTGACGCGGGTCGCGTTTACTTGCGTGAAAAGTGAACCACCAGCCTGTCGCCAACGGTTTGCAGAATTTGCACCAGAATCAGCAACAGCACCACTGTGACGATCATCACGTCAGGCTGGAAGCGCTGATAACCGAACCGGATGGCCAAATCCCCCAGACCGCCAGCGCCAACCACGCCCGCCATTGCGGTGTAGCCCACCAGCGTAATTGCCGTCACCGTTATCGCGGCAAAAATGCCGGGGCGCGCTTCGGGCAACAAGGCATTGGTAATAATCTGGCGCGTATTGGCGCCCATAGCCTGAGTGGCTTCGATGATGCCGCGATCCACTTCCCGAAAGGCTGTTTCTATCAAGCGGGCAAAGAACGGTGTGGCGCCCACCACCAATGGTGGAATGGCCCCGGCAACGCCCAATGATGTCCCGGTAATCACCACGGTGAGCGGGATCATGACGACCAGCAAAATGATGAACGGCAGCGAGCGCAGGATGTTCACCACAAAAGACAGCGCGCCATACAGGGTTTTCTGTTCAAGAAGCTGGCGCGGGCTGCACAGGAACAGCAGGATGCCCAGCGGCAGGCCGAGCAATACCGTGAACAGCAGCGAACCGCCGAGCATGATCATGGTGTCGCCGGTGGCTAGCCATATTTCGTACCAATCAATGTTGGAGAAGAAGCCCAGGAAGGATTCCATTAGCGCAGCACCTCCATATGAACGTCAGCAGCAACGAAGCTGGCGAACGCCGCTTCCATGTCGCCACCGGTGATGGCGAGGGTCAGTTGCCCATAAGGGGTGTCTTTGATGCGGTCAATGCGGCCGGCCAGGATGCTGTAATCCACGCCCGTTTCGCGGGCGATGGTGCCCAGCAGAGGCGCGTAGGTAGATTCGCCCTGGAAGGTCAGGCGGACGATGCGGCCAGGGACATGAGCGAAATCGTCGCGCTGCTCACTCTCGTCGATCTGCTCGTCTTCTTGCACAAAGCGCTTGGTGGTCGGGTGCTTGGGGTGCAGGAACACCTCGGCCACCGGACCTTGCTCGACGATAACGCCAGCATCCATCACCGCCACTTCGTCACACACACGACGGATGACATCCATCTCATGGGTGATCAGCACGATGGTCAGCTTCAGCTCGCGGTTGATCTCGGCCAGCAGTTGCAACACAGAGGCGGTGGTTTGCGGGTCGAGGGCACTGGTGGCCTCGTCGCACAGCAATACTTTGGGTTTGGTGGCCAGGGCACGGGCAATGCCCACACGCTGTTTCTGGCCGCCCGACAGTTGCGCCGGGTACTTTTTGGCGTGATCAGACAGGCCTACGCGTTCGAGCAATTCAGCGACGCGCTGATCAATAGCACTGCGGGACAACTCACCGGCAAGTGTCAGAGGCATTGCAACGTTGTCGGCCACTGTCTTGGAGGCCAGCAGGTTGAAGTGCTGGAAGATCATGCCCACTTGCTGACGGAAGCGGCGCAGGCCGTTGGCGTCCATTGCGGTCACGTCTTCGTTGTCGACGATGATCTTGCCGCCGCTCGGGGTTTCAAGGCGGTTGATCAGGCGCAGCAATGTACTTTTGCCCGCACCGGAGTGGCCAATCAGGCCGAACACCTTGCCGCTCTCAACACGCAAACTGGTGGAGTGCAACGCGGGAATGTCCTTACCGGCAACCCGGTAAGTTTTATGAACGTTATGAAACTCAATCACGTAGCGAACCTTGTGGGCGCGTAAATAGAAGTTCAGCGGTAAGCCGGGCACGCATCTTATCGTGCTCGCATATGCTTGACTTAGCATTTATTAATGGGCATTCCTTTGATTTTGGAATAAGAAATCAAAGGTCAGAAAATGCCAATCGCCGCGTGTGCCAGTGTTGCGCTAGGGCGCAATACTCTGGGTTGGCACAGGCGGCGACTTTTTGTATCAAGGCTTGCGCGGTGTCAGTACCAATTGCGCAGGCACATGGCGAATGATCTGACGCTCAAGGCTCAGGTCAAACCCGGGGTCGAGCTTTTTAACGCGCTTGCTGATCAGTGTGACCAGCCACGGGTAGTCCGCCGTACGCGGAACCTGCAGGCTGACGGCACACTGGTAATTGACGATATCTTGCGCGATCAAATCCAGTTGATGGCGAAGTTTCGCACTATCGGTGATGTTCAGCGCTACGGTGGTGCTCAGGGCCGCCGGGTCGATCACCTTGGCCGGTGGGCGGGCTTCAGCTGCCTTGAGGGCTGCCTCGGCTTTATCCAGCTCGGCCTTGCGTGCCTGGGCAATGGCGCTGTTGACGCCGCCCGTCAGCGCAGGTGCTTTGGGCATCAGGGCGCGGGCACGGCTCAGGGCTGTGGCTGCGGCGTTGACGTCACCTTTTTGCAGAACGATCTGGCTGCGCTGCAGGTAGGCTTCGGCCAGTTGGCGCTGGTACTGCACCCATTGCGGATCATCCGGCGTCTGGGCCTGCAAGGTGCTCAGTTGGTCTTCAGCGGTCGCGAGTTCGCTGCTGGCCAGGTTTTGCTCCAGCTGTGCGATGGCCGCAGCGCGAGCGTCAACGGCAGTAGTATCGGCCGACGGCGTGCTTTGGCAGGCGCCCAGCAGCAAGGAAAATGCGGCCAGGAGCAAGTAACGGAAGTTGAACAGCTTCATTCCTGCGGCTCTCTAAGTGCGCAAAAAACAAGCAAGTCTACACCCCTCGACGGGGCAGAACAAAACTCAGCAAAAACAGTGCTGCGGCACACACCACAATCGATGGCCCCGCCGGCGTGTCCTTGAACCATGACAAGGCCAGACCACCACACACGGCCAGTATTCCCAGGGCACTGGCGCCCAGTGCCATTTGCTCCGGAGAGCGCGCATGGCGTTGGGCCGCTGCTGCCGGAATGATCAGCAGGGAGGTGATCAACAGCACGCCGACGATCTTCATCGCCACGGCGATCACCACGGCGATCAAGAGCATCAGGGTCAAGCGTAACGCGGCCACTGGCAAACCTTCCACCGTGGCCAGTTCTTCGTGAACAGTAATCGCCAGCAACGGCCGCCACAGCGCAACCAGAAGCGCCAGTACCGCAGCGCTGCCGCCCAGAATCCACATCAGGTCGGTAGGGCTGATGGCCAGTAGGTCGCCAAACAAATACGCCATCAGATCAATCCGAACTTCATGCATGAAGCTTAGTACGACCAGCCCGAGGGACAAGGTACTCGGGGCGAGAATTCCGAGCAACGTGTCGGATGCCAACGATTGGCGTTGCTGAAGCGTGACCAGCAGCACGGCCAGCAGCAGGCAGCCCACGGTCACGGCAATGGTGGGGCTGATGTCCAGCAAGAAACCCATCGCTACACCCAGCAGGGCCGCATGGGACAACGTGTCGCCGAAGTAGGCCATGCGCCGCCACACCACGAACGAACCCAGAGGTCCTGCAACTATTGCCAAAGCCAGACCTGCCAGCAGGGCGTAAAGCAGAAAATCAGCCATGCTTGCAGCCTTCTCCGTGAACGTGGGCGGATGCCGCCGTGGTGTTTTCGTTGACCACCGAACCATGCAAGTCATGGGCGTGGTCGTGATGGTGGTGATAAATCGCCAGGCTTTGTGCGTTTTTGCCAAACAGCTCGACAAAGGCCGGGTCGCCGCTCACCTGCTCAGGATGGCCTGAACAGCAGACGTGGCGATTAAGGCACACCACCTGATCGGTTGTGCTCATCACCAGATGCAAATCGTGGGAAACCATCAGCACGCCGCAACCGTGACGGTCGCGCAGGCGGGTGATCAGGGCATACAGCTCCGATTGGCCGGCTACGTCCACGCCTTGAACCGGTTCGTCGAGCACCAGCAATTCGGGTTTGCGCAGCAGGGCACGGGCCAGCAGCACACGTTGCATTTCACCCCCTGAAACGCTTTGCACCGGGCTGTCGATCACCTTCTCGGCGCCGACTTCCTTCAGTGCCTCAAGGGCCTGGGCGCGATCTACGCCGGGCACCAGGCGCAAAAAGCGCAGCACCGACAGTGGCAGTGTCGGGTCGACGTGCAGCTTCTGGGGCATGTAGCCAACACGCAGTTTAGGCTTGCGCCAGACACTGCCGCTGGTGGGCTTGAGCAGGCCGAGTACGGCCTTGACCAACGTGGTTTTACCCGCGCCGTTGGGGCCGATCAGGGTCACGATCTGGCCCGGCTCAACGCTCAGCTCAATATTGTCGAGTACGTTTTGCCCGGCATACGTCACGGTGACGTGTTGCAGGCGAATCAGTGCAGTGCTCATCAGGCCTCCCGGCAACCCGAACACAAACCGACCACTTCGACGGTCTGGCCTTCGACAGTAAAGCCGACATCCCGTGCGCTGTTGATAATCGCGTCACTGATGGATTTTTGTTCAAGTTCGATCGCGGCGTGGCACGTGCGGCAAATCAGGAACTGGCCCTGATGCGGATGCTCGGGATGGCTACAGCCGACAAAGGCATTGAGCGACGAGATGCGGTGCACCAGGCCATTGTCGAGCAGGAAGTCCAGGGCGCGATAAACGGTCGGCGGCGCGGCGCGGCGCCCGTCCTGCTCGCTGAGCACGGCCAGAATGTCGTAGGCACCCAGCGGCTTGTGGCTCTGCCACACCAGTTCCAGCACCCGACGTCGCAAAGCGGTCAGGCGCAGGCCTTTTTGCGCACACAGTACATCGGCCTCAGTAAGCGCACTGTGGACACAATGAGAATGGTCATGGGGACGACTGGCAAGCGGTGTTATAGGCATGGGCGGCGACGATTTTTGAGAGAGACGTTATTATGTTACCTGTTTCAGCCACCATGAGTGCTCATCGTGCCCCGTCTTTTTTCCCTTTTTCTTGCTCTAAGTGCCAGTTTGCTTGTGATTAACCCGGCTCAGGCCGAGGTGAACGTGCTGACCAGCATCAAGCCCTTGCAACTCATTGCCGCTGCCGTACAGGACGGCGTAGGGCACCCGGAGGTACTTTTGCCTCCCAATGCTTCGCCGCATAACTATGCGTTGCGACCATCCGACGTACGGCGTGTGCAGTCGGCGGATCTCTTGTACTGGATCGGTCCGGACATGGAAGGTTTCTTGCCGCGAGTGATCAAGACTCGCACCTTGCCATCAGTGACGGTGCAAACCCTGCCGGGTTTGAAGCTACGTCATTTCGCCGAAGATAGTCATTCCCACGAAGAAGATGCCGCCGAACATGATCACGATCATCGTCCTGGCACGCTGGATGCGCATTTGTGGCTGGCGCCGGACAATGCACGGGTGATTGCTGCAAAAATGGCCGCAGACTTGAGCGAAAAAGACCCCGCCAATGCGGCCAGATACCAGGGCAACCTCAAGGCTTTCAATGAGCGTCTGGACGAATTGAATGCGCGCTTGAAAGCCCGCATGGCCGGAATTGCCGACAAGCCGTTCTTCGTCTTCCATGAAGGCTACGATTATTTCGAAAGCGCTTACGGTCTTAAGCACACGGGTACGTTCAGCGTGGCTTCGGAAGTGCAGCCGGGCGCTCAACACGTAGCGGCCATGCGCAAGCGTTTGCAGGAAGTGGGCAAGACGTGCGTGTTCAGCGACCCGCCGCTGCGTCCGCGTCTGGCTGACACGCTGACGGCCGGCTTGCCGGTGAAGTTGGCGGAGCTGGATGCATTGGGCGGCTATACCCCCGCGACGGCGCAGGGCTACGAGCAGTTGCTGGAAAAGCTGGGCAATGATCTGGCGGGATGTCTGGAAAGCTTGTAAGCCGACTCCCACAGATTGTGTGGCATTCACAAAAGTTGCTGCTTGCCAGAACCTCTGTGGGAGCGGGCTTGCTCGCGATTGGATCGACGCGTCTGTTCAGATACACCGCGCCGTTTGAATCGCGAGCAAGCCCGCTCCCACAATTGATTACTGTGTTTGTTACAGCGCGAACGGCAGTTGTACGGTCACCGTCTGACGCAATGCCAGGCGCTTTTCAAATTCGCCCGGATCGTGAATCAGCACGTCCTGACCGGCAAAGGTCTGAGCGGCGATGAGGCGCGACAGCCAGAATCTCACGCACGCTACGCGCAACATGGTGGGCCACAACTCGGCTTCAGCAGCCGTGAACGGGCGCAGTGCCGCATAGGCGCCGAGCAGGGCGCGCGCGCGCGGGGCGTCGATCTGACCTTCTTCGTCAGCACACCAGTCATTCAGGGCGATCGCCACGTCGTACAGCATTGGACCTGAGCAGGCGTTGTAAAAGTCGATCAGCCCCGTCAGATGGGTGCCTTCAAACATCGCGTTGTCGCGAAACAGGTCGCCGTGCAGGTTGGCCCGGGGCAGTGCCAGGATCTGTGCCTTGCGCTCAGTGATTTCCTGTAGCGCCTTTTGCAGCAAATCTGCCGAGTCAGGCGACAAATCGGCCATCAGGGCGGGTCCTTCAGCCAGCATCCAGTCCAGGCCGCGGTCTGTCTTGCGCTCCAGTACCTTGTTGCGCGTGGCTGTGTGCAAGTGACCGAGCAATTCCCCGACCTGGGCGCAATGCTGCGCGTTGGCCTCACGAATATGCTTGCCCGCCAGGCGTGGCTGCAGCAATGCCGGTTTGCCCTTGAGTTCGCGCAGGGCCTGGCCGTCAACGGTGCGCAAGGCAAAAGGCACCGGAAGGTCGGCGTCATGCAGCACATCCAGCAGCTCGATAAAGAACGGCATTTCTTTGACCGGGCCGCGCTCAACCAGGGTCAGGACATATTCACCCTTCTCCAGGCTGATGAAGTAGTTGGTATTTTCGCTTCCCGCGGCAATTCCCTGGAAATCGAGCAGGCGGCCGAGTTCGTAAGGCGCAAGGAAGGTTTCCAACTCGCTGCGAGTCAGTGGGGTGAATACAGACATGATTTAAATTGCCAGTACGGGCGCCGTGCGAGGCGGCGCCAATTAAAGTTAAGACGCTACTTCCATTCGAAGATTTTCCACGAAGGAATCAGCATATCCGGCTGGTCGGAACGGATGTAATTGGCATCAGTACCATCAGCCCGCACCAGAAAGTACGGTTTGCCCCCTTTTGGGGTGACCTTGATGGCGTACAGGAAACCGTTTTGACGGTATTCCTGAATGGTTTTATCGCCTTCCGTGCGAATGGTTACATCTGGATCGGCGGTGACTGCTTCATCGGCTGCAAAGGTTACCAGCGGAGTGAATGCAAACAAACCGGTCAGCAACAGGCGATTGAGTGTACGCATGATAACCTTGTCCCTTTGTCGTCATTGGTCCGGACATTCTAGCGCCGGACTCGCCGAAAAGGTTGATCCTGCTCATGAGCCAAGCTCCCCTCGTCCTGGTGGACGGTTCTTCATATTTGTACCGCGCCTTTCACGCGCTTCCGCCGCTGACTACGTCCAAGGGTCTGCCGACAGGCGCCGTAAAGGGCGTGTTGAACATGCTCAAAAGCCTGCGCAAGCAGTATCCGGACAGCCCGTTCGCGGTGGTTTTCGATGCCAAGGGCGGGACATTTCGCGATGACATGTACGCCGAATACAAGGCCAATCGTCCAAGCATGCCCGATGACATGCGGGTGCAAATCGAGCCGTTGCACGCCAGTGTGATCGCGCTGGGCTTCCCTCTGCTGTGCGTTGAAGGCGTTGAAGCGGACGATGTCATCGGCACGCTGGCCCGCAGCAGCGCAGCAGCAGACCGACCAGTGGTTATCTCGACCGGTGACAAGGACATGGCCCAGCTGGTTGATGGCCACATCACCCTGGTCAACACCATGACTGGCAGCGTGATGGATATCGAGGGCGTCAAAGAGAAATTTGGCGTCTCGCCCGAGCAGATCATCGATTACCTCGCGCTGATGGGCGATTCGTCCGACAACATTCCAGGCGTTCCGGGGATTGGTCCAAAGACCGCGTCTGGCTTGCTGGTGGGTGTAGGCGGTGGCCTTTCTGATCTGTACGAAAAGCTCGATATCGTGCCGACCCTGCCCATTCGTGGCGCAAAAAACCTGCCCGCCAAACTCGAAGAACACCGGGAAATGGCATTTTTGTCGTATCAGCTGGCGACCATCAAGGTCGATGTGCCGCTGGACATCGGCCTGGAAGACTTGCACCTCAAGGCGCCGGACTGCGAAAAACTGATTGAGCTGTACACCGAGCTGGAATTCAAAAGCTGGATTGCCGATGTTGAGCGCGAGGCCAAGCGCGCCGGTCAGGTGATCGTGCAGGAAGAGCTGCCCGCCTCAACGGATGAACAGCACTACGAGACCATTCTCGATCAGGCCCGTTTTGACGTATGGCTGAAGAAGCTCAACGACGCCAAATTGATTGCCTTTGACACCGAAACCACCGGCCTGGACGCCCAGCAAGCACAGCTGGTGGGGCTCTCGTTTGCAGTCAAGCCGGGCGAAGCTGCCTATATTCCGTTGACCCACTCCTATATGGGCGTGCCGGAGCAACTGGATCGTGACACCGTCCTGCGTGCCCTCAAGCCGTTGCTGGAAGACCCGAGTAAAGCCAAGGTCGGGCAACACGCCAAGTACGACATGAATATCCTGGCCAACTGCGCCATCGGTGGCGATCAGGCGTGCGGGATCATGGTGCAGGGCGTTGCCTTCGACACCATGCTTGAGTCCTATGTGCTGGACTCCACAGGCAGCCGTCACGACATGGACAGCCTGGCCCTCAAGTACCTGGGGCACACCACCACCAGTTTTCAGGACATAGCCGGCAAAGGCGTCAAACAGCTGACCTTTGACCAGATTTCCCTGGAGCAGGCAGGGCCGTATGCTGCCGAAGATGCTGACGTGACCTTGCGCCTGCACCATGTGCTGCACGAAAAACTGGCAGCGATTCCTAGCCTGAACAGCGTGCTGACAGACATCGAGATGCCGCTGGTGCCGGTGTTGGCGCGTATTGAACGCCAGGGCGCGTTGGTAGATGCCAACCTGCTGGGCATTCAAAGCGTTGAGCTGGGTGACAAGCTGGTTGCACTTGAGCGTGAGGCTTTTGTCATTGCCGGTGAGGAATTCAACCTGAGTTCACCTAAACAACTGGGTGTGATTCTGTACGAAAAACTCGGTTTGCCGATTATCAGCAAAACAGCCAAAGGCCAGCCTTCGACTGCCGAAGCCGTGCTGGCTGAACTGGCCGAGCAGGATTTCCCGTTGCCCAAGGTGCTGATGCAGTACCGCTCGATGAGCAAACTGAAAAGCACCTACACCGATCGGCTACCTGAGCAGATCAATCCGCGTACGGGGCGCATTCATACGTCCTACCACCAGGCTGTTACGGCGACCGGGCGTTTGTCTTCAAGTGATCCAAACTTGCAGAACATTCCGATTCGTACCGCCGAAGGTCGTCGGATTCGTCAGGCGTTCGTTGCTCCCAAAGGCTACAAACTGCTGGCGGCGGACTACTCGCAAATCGAATTGCGGATCATGGCTCACCTGGCCAAGGACGAAGGTTTGCTGCATGCCTTCCGCAACAATCTGGATGTGCACAGCGCTACGGCGGCCGAAGTTTTTGGGGTTGAACTGGGTGATGTCACCACTGATCAGCGTCGCAGCGCCAAGGCAATCAACTTTGGCCTGATCTATGGCATGAGCGCCTTTGGCCTTGCCAAGCAGATCGGTGTCGATCGCAAACAGTCACAGGCCTATATCGACCGCTATTTCGCGCGGTATCCGGGGGTGCTGGATTACATGGAGCGCACGCGGACTCAGGCTGCCGAGCAAGGATATGTCGAGACCATTTTTGGCCGTCGCCTGTACTTGCCGGAAATCAACGCGAAAAACCCGGCGCTGCGCAAAGGCGCCGAGCGTACGGCCATCAACGCCCCGATGCAGGGCACCGCAGCCGATATCATCAAAAAAGCGATGGTGGCTGTGGACAACTGGTTGAGTGCGTCCGGCCTAGATGCCCGCGTCATCCTGCAGGTACACGATGAATTGGTGCTTGAAGTGCGTGAAGACCTGGTGGATCAGGTGCGCGACGAAGTACGTGTGCACATGAGCGAAGCGGCGAAGCTGGATGTGCCACTGGTGGTTGAGGTGGGAGTGGGCAATAACTGGGATGAGGCGCACTAAAGGGGGGATGTGGGAGCGGGCTTGCTCGCGATGCAGGCAACGCGGACTGTCGCAATGACCGCGTTGATGCCATCGCGAGCAAGCCCGCTCCCACACTAAAAATCTATTGCTGCTGCAAAGTCGGGGCTTATTCCAAATCGTTTTTAGCCTCCGGGAACTAAATCTGCCAATCACCACTCAGATTTATTGAACGGGTGGTGAAGCCCTTCAATGCTCCTAATGTTGTGTTAAGTGTTGGCAGATATCTGGACCCCGCCCTAGCGGTCCAGTACTTGAACCCCGGACCTCCTTCCCCCCATGCGAAGTCCGGGGTTTTTTTTGCCCGGGGTTTTTACTCGCCAGCCTCGACCAGCTCTTCGCCTTTGTTCGGCAGTTCCATCCAGCGTGCAAGGACGGTGTACGCCTCTTCCAGGCCCATGCGCTTAGGAGTGGAGAATAGCTGGATAGTGACTGCGTCGCCCCACTGCTTGCGAATATCCGACTGAATTTTGAGCAGCGTATTTTTTGCAGCGCCGTACGTCAGTTTGTCGGCTTTGGTCAGCAAAATATGCATCGGCATGCCGCTCGACACGGTCCAATCGAGCATCAACAGGTCGAAATCGGTCATTGGATGACGGATATCCATCATCAAAATCACACCCTTGAGGCTTTCGCGGCTGCCGAAATAAGCTTCAAGGTGACGCTGCCAGTGCAGCTTCAGCGGGATCGGCACCTTGGCGTAGCCGTAGCCGGGCAGGTCGACCAGGCGACGTTCTTCGTCCAGCTGGAAGAAGTTCAGCAGTTGGGTGCGCCCTGGCGTTTTCGACGTACGCGCCAGGCTGGCGTGGGTCAAAGTGTTGAGTGCGCTGGACTTGCCGGCGTTTGAGCGGCCGGCAAACGCGACTTCGTAGCCTTCGTCATCGGGGCATTGATCGACTTTGGCAGCGCTGAGCATGAAGGTAGCCTGTTGGCACAGACCTAGAATGGGGTTCTTGAGTTGCATGGGATTTCCGATGTGAGCGGCGTCAGGAATGGACGCGGCGAGCGTGTCGTTTCCGTTTCAGTGACGCCAGTATATAATGCCGCAGATTTTGTGTGCGCTTTGTCCCAGCGTAGGATGAAGAACACGGGAGTGAAAAAACCAGGTTGCGCATTAGAACGCAGCAAGCTCCCAACCCTGAAAAGGTCGTTTTATGACGAAATGGCTGCTAGTTACCGGTGTCTTGAGGCCACGTTACAGCATTCAGGCTACACAGGATTCGGAAGCCGTGTACAACCGCGTTTGTATTGTCTGCCATGCTGGCCAGCAGTAAGGCCAAGGTTTGAGCAAGGTATGGAGGCGCTGGTGCAACACGTGACCCAGGGTTTCAAGGCGATGCCGCCGCGTGGTTTGTGCATGGACTGCAGTGTCGAGGATTACCGATCTGTCCTACAGTGGATAGGCGAGTGAGCCCGGCCCATAACTCTTTAACCCTTAGCCGTAGTTGGATTAGCTGATGAACAAATTACTCGTGAGTCTGCTGTTGACCTTGGGTGTCACCGGTATTGCCCAGGCTGCAGGCACCGCTGTTGTAGGCGATGCTGCTGCAGGTCAGGCAAAAACCGCTGTGTGTGGCGCTTGTCACGGTCCAGACGGCAATAGCATGGCCCCAAACTTCCCAAAACTGGCCGGGCAAGGTGATCGTTACCTGCTCAAGCAGTTGCATGAAATCAAGGACGGCAAGCGTCAGGTGCTGGAAATGACCGGCCTGCTGGCAAACCTGAACGATCAGGACCTTGCCGATATCGCTGCTTACTACTCCAGCCAGAAAAACTCGGTTGGCGCTGCCGACCCGGCACTGGTTGCCCAGGGTGAAGCCCTGTTCCGCGGCGGCAACCTTGAGAAAGGCATGCCAGCATGCACCGGTTGCCACTCCCCGGATGGCCAGGGTAACGCGGCTGCAGGCTTCCCGCATCTGGGCGGTCAGCATGCAAGTTACATCGAGAAGCAACTCACAGACTTCCGTGAAGGCGATCGCACCAACGATGGTGACTCGATGATCATGCGCGGCATTGCGGCCAAGATGAGCAACAAGGACATCAAGGCGCTGGCCAGCTATATTCAGGGTCTGCACTAAGGCCGTTACGATCGGTGGAGACAGTCCTTGAAACGACTGGTCATCTTAACGATCGTTTAATCCTTGAATGTGAACCTCAAAGGGCAGCTTCGGCTGCCCTTTTTCATGGCATCTACCGTTACACTATCGAACTCAAGTCAGCGCGGGCCTGTCTGAATACAGGTCACGTTGAAACGACCTTATCTGCCCAGGAGTAAAGCATGCGTAATCTGATTCTCAGCGCCGCTCTCGTCAGTGCCAGCCTGTTTGGCATGACCGCTCAAGCTGCCGAACCGCTTGAGGCGGGTAAACAATATGTAGAGCTGAGCAGCGCCGTTCCGGTTGCAGTGCCTGGCAAGATCGAAGTTGTCGAACTGTTCTGGTATGGCTGCCCGCATTGCTTTGCATTCGAGCCAACCATCAACCCTTGGGCTGAAAAGTTGCCGGCTGATGTGAACTTTGTACGTATCCCTGCCATGTTTGGCGGGATCTGGAATGTTCACGGTCAACTGTTCATCACCCTGGAAGCCATGGGTGTAGAAAACAAGGTTCACAAGGCTGTTTTCCAGGCGATCCATGATGGCAAAAAGCTGGCTACCCCGGAAGAAATGGCTGAGTTCCTGGCAGGCGAGGGCATCGATAAAGACAAGTTCCTGAGCACCTATAACTCGTTCGCCGTTAAGGGCAAGGTTGAGGATGCCAAGAAAAAGGCCCAGGCCTACCAGATCTCCGGTGTACCGACCATGGTCGTTAACGGCAAGTATCGCTTTGACCTGGGCACTGCCGGCGGTCCTGAGGGCGCATTGAGTGTTGCCGATCAGTTGATCGCCAAAGAGCGCGCGGCGAGCGCCAAGAACTAAGCGGCGCCCGCCCCCGTGGGTCGCTGGAAAAGCGAGCGAATCGTTGGTCTGCACGAACCGCAGATCAATGAGGACCATCTGGCAACCTGCGGGATGCCGGATGATCGGCGTCTGCGATTGCTCAGTTTCAATATCCAGGTTGGTAACAGCACTCAAGGTTACCGACACTACCTGACCCGCAGCTGGCAGCATGTGCTGCCACACAAGGGGCGGGCCGGTAATCTGGAGCGCATAGGCGACTTGCTGGGCGACTTCGATCTGGTTGCCCTGCAAGAGGCGGACGGTGGCAGCCACCGCTCCGGCTACGTCAATCAGGTCAAGTACCTGGCCCAACAGGGCGAATTCCCCTACTGGTATCAACAACTCAATCGCAATCTGGGTCGCCTGGCCCAGCACAGTAACGGGATGCTGAGCCGTCTGCGTCCTAGTGCTATTGAGGATCATCCCTTGCCCGGCCCTGCGGGTCGTGGCGCCATTCTGGTGCGTTTCGGTGATGGCCCGGATGCTTTGGTGGTCGTGGTCATGCACCTGGCGCTGGGGACAAAAACCCGCACCCGACAGCTGGCTTACATTCGTGAGCTGATTGGCGGGTATCAGCATCAAGTGTTGATGGGCGACATGAATACCCATGCCAACGACCTGCTGCATACATCGCCTCTGCGCGACCTGGGGTTGCTGGCACCGCAAATGGAGGCCACTTTCCCCAGTTGGCGTCCACAACGCTGTCTTGATCATATTCTGCTCAGTCCCAGCCTGACCCTTGAACGGGTGCAGGTGCTGGACCAGCCTATTTCAGACCACTTGCCGGTGGCGGTTGATATCCGTTTGCCAGGTTCGGTGGGTGTTGATTCACAGATTGCCTTGCGACCCACAGACAGTGGGCCCCTGGCATGAGTGACGAAGCTGCGCGCTGGAAAGAGAAATACCTTAAAAGTGTTGAGCAGCAAGACAAGCTGGAGCGTCGCTGGAATGCACGCCTCGACTTGCTGCGCCGTGGACTGGTACGCAGCACCCTGGCGGCAGAAGGCACTGATCGCACCGTCGATCAGTGCATGAAGGAAATGCGCGAAGTGGTGCGCACCAATGAGATGGACGCTGCCCTGGCCGCCTTGCTGCCTCGTCTGGAAAAGGCTGTCCTCGACTCTGAACAGCGTCGCGAAACCCGGGTTGAGCAAGTCGGTGTAGCGCTCAACACCCTGGTCACACAACTGCAGGCTTTACCGTTGCCACGTGAAGTCAGCAAACCGCTCAAGGCATTTGCCAAGCAGCTCGACAACCGGGTGGCCCATGCCCGTGAAATACCGCTGTTGCTTGACGAGCTAAGCCGCTTGCAGGGACAGGCTCTGGCGCAGCAAGACAATGGCGCAGAACCGCCCAGGCCGGGCTTGTTGCAGCGACTGTTCGGGGGGCACGACGCCGATAAAACCCAGGGCGAGCCCCCTGAACCTGCGCCGGCAGCTCCCGAGGTGCAGCCGGCACGTGTCATGGCGCCACCGGTTGTCGCCAAACCACTGGAAGCCTCTTCGCCAGAGGTGAAGCCGCGGCTGACAGTTGAAGTGGCCTCTCCACACATCAACGCCCCGCAGCCCAAGACGGAGTCTTTGGCCGACGCCGAGCTTTTTTCGTCCCCCGAACCCGAGCCGCAGGTTGTTGGCGAGCCTGAAGAGCCGGAGCCGGAGCCGGGCGGTGCGCTTGAGTCCGTTGTCGCGCAGGTCGACGCCGAAAATAATGTCCTCCACGTGCCGCCTGAGCCTTCCACCCTTGAAATGGCGGGCAGTCCCGAGCCGGTTGAGGGTGAGATTGACGCCGTCTATGCCCTGCCCGAAAGCCCCGAGCCGTCTTACAGTTCGGTGGCGGTGCATATCGAATCCACACTGCTCGGTCTGCTCAATGATCTATCCCTGCCCGAACATCACCGGCCGCAGGCCGAAGCTATGCGCAAGCGTCTCGAAAAGGGGCTGAACTGGTACGAATTGCTGCCGATTCTCGATGATCTTGCCGTCTTGATGCTAGCCATTACCGATAGCGGCCAGCATGAGTTTGAAGCGTATCTCAAGCAACTCAACGGGCGCCTTGAGTCGTTCCAGAACAACCTTCAGGCGGCCAGTGAAGGCCATGCCGAAGGACGGTCTGCCGCGGACGACCTGCACTCCCGGCTGCTTGAGCACGTCGATGGTTTGCAAAACAGCGTGCAAGACGCCGTTGACCTGAACAGCCTCAAGCACCTTTTGGAAAACCGCCTGGAAGGGTTGCTGGGCACGATGGATCAGCACCAGCAACAGCGAAATGCCCGTGAACAGGAGCTTTCAGCCCACCTGCAAGGGTTGGCCGAGCGCATAACCCACATGGAGCAGCAGGCCCAGGACTACCGCGAACACCTTGAGGAGCAGCGCCAGAAAGCATTGATAGACCCTCTGACCGGCCTGCCTAACCGGGCGGCATGGGGTGAGCGCCTGCAATTTGAAGTGGAACAGTGGCAAGTTCACGGCAACCCGCTGCTGATTGCCATGCTCGACCTCGATCACTTCAAGCGTATCAATGATGGCTATGGCCACCTGGCGGGCGACAAGGTGCTCAAGATCATCGCCGCACAGTTGCGCAAACACCTGCTTCCCAGCGATTTTGTTGCCCGTTTTGGTGGCGAAGAGTTCGTGCTGCTGATGCCCGGTACAACACTGGCTGACGGCCTGCAGCGGGCCGAAAGGCTTCGGGCGGCCATCGAGGCGTGTCCGTTCCATTTCAAGGGCGAGCCTGTGACTCTGACGGCCTCCATCGGTGTGTCGGCGTTCAAGGCGGGTGATCGCAGCGAGCACGTGATCAAGCGGGCAGATGAGGCGCTGTATCGGGTCAAGGCTAATGGGCGTAATGGCGTTGATCCGTGTCCATCAACTACTGAGTTCATTCTTTAAATAAACACTGTCGATTGAAAGTATCTAAGCAAAGCGTGCTGGGAGTCGTAATAGCTTTCCAACTTCCCAGTAGTACTTATCGGTTTTTAAACAGTATTGCTTAATGATGTTTGTTGATTCTTGACGTGCGAAGGGTGAGCGACTTATATGAAATAACAGGCTGTTTCAGGTTGCTCTAAGGGTGGCCGCAGCACTGTCATCTGTTTATAGGTCGGATGTTTATTGAGAGCGCCATGCCTGCGTGTTCAGGCTGTGTGGTGCCCTGCGCGACTCAAAAGGTAATATATGAAAACGTTAATTTCCTTGTTGTCCGCTCTTGTTTTACTGGTGGGCGCTATTGCGGTTAATGCAGCGGATAAAACCTCCCTGTATTCAGCATATATCAACAAAGATGGAACCCTGGCAACGCAGTCGCCTTATTGGATTGACCGTATTGAATATTCCAGTCAGCCCGATTATGCAGCCAGTTATAAAATAAAGTTGAGGCCCGGCAGCTTCCAAAAAGTGCCAAAGTTTTGTGTGGTGTCAGCCGATGATAAATCAAGTTATGAGCACACGCTTTATGGCATGGCAAAGTTGTCGGGTAAACCGACCCGTGAAGAGGTCAATGTGATCGGGCTGATGCTGGGGCTCGATGGGCCGTCGGGCGACTCATCGACAAGCTTTTATCTGGTGTGCGGCAAGTAGCCGCTTTCCTCCTGCTCGTGCGCGAGCAGGGGGCTCGTTTCAACTCGCTGCCCTGGTACAGCTGCGCGACATGAGCAGTGAGGTATGCTTGATCATTAACTTTCAGCTGTGTTGTCTTTGCCCATGAAATTTTTAACGTTGATCTTGTCCATCGTTTTGCTGGCCGGGTGTGCCAATGGCCCTCCCATGGACACCCGCCATCCGTCGGTCAACTACGACAGCCGCGTGCAGTTTGTGGTGCTTCATTACACCTCGACCTCTCTGGAGCGCTCTCTGGAGCTGTTGACCCATGGTCCTGTCAGCAGCCATTACCTGATAGGTGATACCCCGCCAACGATCTACAAGCTGGTGGACGAAAACCAGCGCGCCTGGCATGCCGGTGAAAGCCAATGGAAAGGCCGCACATGGTTGAACTCCAGCTCCATCGGCATTGAAATCGTCAACAAGGGTTTTCGTGACACCCCGCAAGGGCGGGTCTGGTATCCCTACACCGAAGGTCAGGTCCAGTCGCTTATTGCTCTGCTCAGAGACATTTCGACACGCTACAAGATCGACCCGCGCAACATCATTGGCCATAGCGACATAGCCCCATTGCGCAAGCTGGACCCCGGGCCGCTTTTCCCCTGGAAGCGACTGGCCGAGGCAGGCTTTGGTATCTGGCCAAATGCTCAAGCCGTCGCCCGTGAGCAAGCGCTGTACGCCAGCAATGTGCCGAGCATCACCTGGTTTCAGCAGCAACTGGCGCTATTGGGCTACGAAACGCCGCAAACCGGGGAGCTGGATGTTGCGACCCGCCACGTGTTGTCCGCGTTTCAGATGCACTTCAGGCCTGCACTATTTGATGGCACGCCGGATGCTGAGAGTGCGGCCATCTTGAAAGTGTTGAACACGCAAAAGCACTGATAAACCCGTGAGGGCTACAGCAGCGGTAGCGCCATGTAAAACTGCGTGCCTTGGCCGGGGCGCGAGTACACACCGATGCGTCCGCCATGCAGTTGCACAATCTCCTTGCACAGCGCCAAACCAAGCCCGGCCCCGCCTTTTTTGCGACCCACCTGCACAAAGGGTTCAAAAATACGGCCTTGCTGGCTATAGGCAATACCTTCGCCATTGTCTTCGATACTGATGATTACCCGCTCACCATGGCGCCGGGCCTGAAGTCTGATCTGGCCGCCGCTGGGGGTATGGCGCAAGGCGTTGTCCAGCAGATTATCCAGCACACGTTCAAGCTGGACCTGATCGGCACTGAGCACAGGCAGAGGCTGTTGCAGCTCGACCAATAGCTCGATATTCCTCGCGGTGGCGGGTTCTGCGAAGCGTGCGCGTGCGTCTTCGAGCATCTGCCCGAGGTCACAGGGGGTCAGCGTCAGCTTTTGCATGCCGTTTTGATAACGAGAGAAGTTCAGCAGGTCATTGATCAGCTGCATCAGGCGCTGCATTTCTTCGTTTACGGTGTTGAGCAAATCGGTTTCGCGCGATTGCGGATCAAAGCGCGCGCGCTCCAGAAACAACCCGAACGCCATGTGCATGCCGGTGACGGGGGTACGCAGCTCATGGGACGCCCGCAGTACGAACTCGCTGCGTACACGCTCAAAAGCGCGTTGCTCGGTGACATCATGGAGCACCATGACCGCGCCAAGAATCGGACCTTTGGGTTGGCTGACCGGGGTCAGGCTATAGGTCAGCAGGCGGTTCTCGCCCTCGATGTCGACACTCAAGTCTTCCGGTAACCGTTCAAGGCTGCCACCGCGCAGCACCGTTTGCAGTTGCTGGTCGAGTTCGGGGCGTTGCAAGGCTTCGCCCAGTGGCTGGCCCAGGCGGCTTTCGTCCCAGCCCAGTTGCCGCTGTGCCACTGGATTCAAATGCTCGAGTCGACCCTGCTGATCAATCATCAACAACCCGTCATCAATACTGTCGAGCACTGCCTGCAGCCGTTGCTGGCCCGCCAGCAGCTCGTCGATATTGGTTGCCTGATGTTGGCGCAACGCTTCGGCCATCGTGCCGAAGCGCCGTGTCAGCAGGTTCATTTCAGTGGCCGAAGAGAGGGGAAGTACCACCTCAAAGTTACCTTTGCCAATATTGTCGGCGGCTTTGGCCAGCGCCTCGATGGGGGCACCAAAACGCCTGGCAATGCCGTGGGCGGTAACAAAGCCGATGATGAGCACCGCAAGGCCGACCAGACCCAGCAGGGACGCGATGATAATGGCGCGATCACGGGCGGCGGCCTGTGCGGCATAAATGGTATCCAGCGCTCGGCGGTGTTCGGTGATCAGGCCATTGCGCAACTGATTGAAACGATTTGAAAGCTCGTTGTCAGTGCTCAGATTGAGTGAGGCGCTATTGGCTTGATGGAACGCTTCCAAAAAACTGCCGTAATCTTTGCGTGCCTGAGCAAAGCCGCTGTGCAGATCGTTTTTGCGCTCATGCTCGATGCCCTCGTCGAGCAGGGTCAGATACTCCTGGGTAGAGGCTTGCAGCGCCTGCGGGTCTGGATTGTTGCGCAGCATCAGGATCAATTGATCACCCAGGGACTGACGCAGCTTGAGCCCCAGATCCAGAGTGATGAAGTTGTTGCGTATCAGAGCTTCCTGGCTCTTGGCCATCTGCATCACGCTGACAACGCCAAGCAAAAGCCCGAGCAACGCCACTGTAATCAGTGCAGATATGCTAAGGAACAGACGGGTACGCAGCTTGATCGCAAGTCTCATCGGATGCTCACAGGTTGTACTGCTTACGTTTGCGATACAGCGTCGAGGCATCAATGCCCAAGGTTTTTGCCGCCTGATCCAGTGTTTCGCTGGTAGCCAGAACGGCGCCGATATGGGCTTTTTCCAGTTGGTCCAGGCTTAATGCCGCACCAATGCGCGGGGCATTGGGTGTGGTCTGTTCGGCCATGCCCAAGTGGCTGACTTCGACCACTTCCTGGGGACAAATGATACTGGCGCGCTCAACCACGTTGCGCAACTCTCGAATATTACCCGGCCAGCGGTAGTTGGACAGCGCCAGGCGGGCTTCCTGACTGAAGCCCCGAGCAGGTCGGGCGTATTCCTTGACGAAGCGGGCCAGAAAGCGATCGGCCAGGGTCAGGATATCTTCACTGCGCTCGCGTAACGGCGGCAGATGCAAGGTGATTACGTTCAGGCGATAGAGCAGGTCTTCACGAAAACGACCATCACGCACCATGTCTTCAAGGTTGAGGTTGGTGGCGGCCAGAATCCTTACATCGGCGCGGCGGGTCACGGGGTCGCCCACGCGTTCGTATTCCTTGTCCTGAATAAAGCGCAGCAGCTTTGGCTGGAGTGTCAGTGGGAAGTCACCGATCTCATCCAGGAACAATGTACCGCCGTCAGCCTGGTTAACCCGGCCCAGTGTGCTTTCACTGGCACCGGTGAACGCTCCGCGGGTATGGCCGAACAGCTCGCTCTCCATCAACTCGGCCGTCAGGGACGGACAGTTAATAGTCACGCACGATTTCTTGGCCCGTTTGCTCCAGCCATGAATCGCCCGTGCCAACTCGCCCTTACCAGTGCCGGATTCACCGAGAATCAAGATGTTGGCATCAGTGCCAGCTACCTGACGTGCCGTTTCCAGCACCGCCATCATGGCCGGACTGTGGGAGTCCAGGCCGTCCTTTGGCTTGCGCACTTCGCCTTCCAGGGCTTCAAGACGGGCGGACAACTGGCGCACTTCCAACTGTTTGGCCGTCGCCAGACGCAACTGGTCAGGGCTGCACGGTTTGACCAGATAGTCGGCGGCACCGGCTTGAATCGCATCCACTGCGGTGTCGACCGCCGAGTGGGCGGTGACAATCACCACGCGCATCCATGGGGCTTGAATGCGCATCTGGGCCAACACATCCAGTCCGTTATCTTCGCCCAGACGCAAATCGAGGAAACACAGATCGAACACCTGACGTTGCAGCAGCGAGTCTGCCTGTGCCGCGCTGTTGGCGGTGGCAACGGTGTAACCCTCGTCTTCGAGGCAATAGCGGAATGTGCGCAGGATGGCAGATTCATCATCGACCAGCAGAATGCGGCCCTGGTGCTCTTTGGCTGATTCCATGTCCTGCGTTCCTTTATGAGTGATCTTGGTTAGTGTCGGAATAATCGGGCAAGTTGCATGATTTTTCAGGATTCATTCCGAGGCTAGCACTGAAGGCAGTCTGTTGCCCGGAGTAACTGGCTGATTTTAAAGCTGAATAGGCTGAATATCAGGTCTTGATCGATCGTGGGAATTTACCCTCGTAGCATCTGACTCGCGGAGCGAGGCTGCGGGGTTTGCGTGGCAGCGGGATCGTGCATAACGCACGACGGGCATTGGGGCTATCGTGCAGGATGCGCGTAAAAGCGGCCTTTTAAAACAACTAAGTAGCTGATTTATATAGGTTTTATATCGATTCAAAAACTGGCATGGCACCTGCAATTACCTATGTATAGAGCGTCGCGGCTTGCGACTTATCCACACATTGACCACCGGGTGGCAGGAGTTTGAACATGAATCGTCAACAATTCTCCAACATGCGTGTTTCGTCATTGCATCTACAGCAGGGTTTGTTTGCCAGCCTTGCCTTGTCGGTGACATTGATCGGTGGTCAACAGTGGAGCCGATTGGAAGCCGCGCCGCAGCCCGTTGCGACCGTTCTGCACTCTGCCGCCCCACAGCAGCATTTCAAGGCTTACGGATCTGTGACTGACTCCGCTGGCCGTTACGAACTGGCGGCTTCGGACGAAACACAAATAGCCAACACTCAACCTGCACCGGAACGTTGGGTGTTTTGAGTGTTCACAACCTTGAGGCCCTGATCGGGCATCGAGCTATACCAGCGGCATCATCCTGTTTCGCACAGTAATAAGGAGAATCACCATGTTGAGTTGGGCAATTACCTTCCTGATTATCGCCATCATCGCTGCTGTTTTGGGCTTCGGTGGTATTGCGGGCACCGCGACCGGCATCGCCAAGATCCTCTTTGTCGTGTTCCTGGTCATGTTTGTGGTGTCCTTCATCTTTGGTCGTCGCGGTCGAGGCTAGGCATGTTCGCCCCATCCTTTAAGGAAGTGGTCGCTGTCCTGTTAATAACAGGCGGCGACCGAGGGGCATGAAACCGGTTACAGGCTTTAATGATGCCAAGGTTTTGCCTTGGTTTTTTTGTGCCTGAAGAAAATCATCCGGTAGACGTAATGCCTTATCAGGGTTCATTTTTTTGAAAACAAATGTGGCCTGAACGGTGCTTCGAAACGTCGACCGTATATCGACAAATAGAAAAATAGCCCGGACTTATATCTGATTTGTGTTGTCGGATATTTCTTGGATATATGCGGCTTTATGCCACTCCCTTCGTGGCTAAAAATACCTTGAAACAGCCGGTCTACGGCACTTATGTCGTCTATTCTGTGGAATCGCAGGGGGGGCGATTTGAGGTCTTGTCGGACAAAACCCATGCCGATTCGGCATAGGGTAGGCGTTTACGGCATTAGACGGCCACCTCATGCATGGGAATAGTTGCGCCTTTTTTCGCCTGCCAAAGAGCCTTTCTGGCTCGGTTTGGGCGACCTTCTACGGGGGTGGCGGTTTCTGATTTTTGCGCTTTCGAGCGCTCTAGTCTGAGCCTCTGCCCGAGTCCACTTGAAGTAAGGGTAATGACATGAAGAAGGCAAAACTTAGCCTCGCCTGGCAGATCCTGATTGGTCTGGTCCTCGGGATTGCAATCGGCGCGCTGCTCAACCATTTCAGTGCTGAAAAGGCCTGGTGGATCAGTAACGTTCTGCAACCTGCCGGCGATATCTTTATCCGTCTGATCAAGATGATCGTAATCCCAATCGTGATTTCTTCACTGGTTGTCGGGATTGCAGGCGTGGGAGATGCGAAGAAACTCGGTCGTATCGGTTTTAAAACCATCATTTACTTCGAGGTGGTCACCACCATCGCGATTTTGGTCGGCCTGGTGCTGGCCAACGTGTTCCAGCCAGGTGCCGGGATCGACATGAGCACCCTGGGCACAGTCGATATCTCGAAATATGCGGCCACGGCGGCTGAGGTTACCCATGAACATGCGTTCATCGAGACCATCCTCAACCTGATCCCGTCCAACATCTTCGCGGCCATGGCTCGCGGTGAGATGCTGCCGATCATCTTCTTCTCGGTGCTCTTCGGTCTCGGTTTGTCGAGCCTGAACGCCGAACTGCGCGACCCGCTGGTGAAAACCTTCCAGGGCGTGTCCGAGTCGATGTTCAAAGTCACTCACATGATCATGAACTACGCGCCAATCGGTGTGTTTGCCCTGATCGCCGTGACCGTCGCCAACTTCGGCTTCGCCTCCCTGGTGCCATTGGCCAAGCTGGTGGTGCTGGTTTACGCGGCCATCCTGTTCTTCGCCTTTGCGGTACTGGGCCTGATCGCCAAGCTGTTCGGCTTCTCCGTGATCAAGCTGATGCGCATCTTCAAAGACGAACTGGTACTGGCTTACTCCACCGCCAGCTCCGAAACCGTGCTGCCGCGCGTGATCGAGAAGATGGAAGCCTACGGCGCACCGAAAGCGATTTGCAGCTTTGTGGTACCGACCGGCTACTCGTTCAACCTTGACGGTTCGACCCTGTACCAGAGCATCGCGGCAATCTTTATCGCTCAGCTGTATGGCATCGACCTGTCGCTCAGCCAGCAACTGCTGCTGGTATTGACCCTGATGGTCACCTCCAAAGGCATCGCCGGTGTGCCGGGCGTGTCCTTCGTGGTGTTGCTGGCCACGCTGGGCAGCGTGGGTATCCCGCTGGAAGGCCTGGCCTTTATCGCCGGTGTTGACCGTGTGATGGACATGGCCCGTACGGCCCTGAACGTGATCGGTAACGCCCTGGCGGTACTGGTAATTTCCCGTTGGGAAGGCATGTACGACGACGCCAAGGGCGAGCGCTACTGGAACTCGCTGCCGCACTGGCGCAGCAAGGAAGCCCTGCCAAAAGGTGAGTAACCTCGCCTGGTAGTGCAACTCCCACAAACCCCGGCCCAGGCCGGGGTTTGTTGTTTCTGGGGGTAGGCCGCTATCATTCGCACCATCTTCCAGGAGTTTTCTTGATGCTCAACGGCCTATGGCTCAGCTTTTTCGTCGTCGCTACGGTGTCGGCGCTCGCCCAATGGCTGGTGGGGGGCAATGCGGGGATCTTCTCCGCGATCGTGGAAAGCATCTTCGCCATGGCCAAGTTGTCGGTCGAAGTGATGATTTTGCTCTTCGGCACACTGACGTTATGGCTGGGCTTTTTGCGTATTGCCGAAAAGGCCGGGATCGTCGACTGGCTGGGCAGGGCGCTGGGGCCGCTGTTCAAGCGCCTGATGCCGGAAGTCCCGCCCGGCCACCCGGCGCTGGGCTTTATCACCCTTAACTTTGCCGCCAACGGCCTGGGGCTGGACAACGCTGCCACTCCCATCGGCCTCAAAGCCATGCGCGCCCTGCAAGAACTCAACCCGAGCCCGACCAGTGCCAGCAATGCGCAAATCCTGTTTCTGGTGCTCAACGCCTCGTCCCTGACCCTGTTGCCGGTCACCATCTTTATGTATCGCGCCCAGCAAGGGGCTCCTGACCCGACGCTGGTGTTCCTGCCGATCCTGCTGGCGACCAGTGCCTCAACCCTGGTCGGGCTGCTATCGGTGGCCGTGGTGCAGCGCCTGCGCCTGTGGGACCCGGTGGTGCTGGCGTACCTGGTGCCTGGCGCGTTGATCCTGGGCGGCTTCATGGCGCTGCTGGCGACCCTCTCGGCCACGGCGCTGGCCAGCCTGTCCTCGATCCTGGGCAACCTCACCCTGTTTGGGCTGATCATGTTGTTTCTGGTGATTGGCGCCTTGCGCAAGGTCAAGGTTTACGAAGCGTTCGTTGAAGGGGCCAAGGAAGGCTTCGACGTGGCAAAAAACCTGCTGCCATATCTGGTGGCGATGCTGTGTGCAGTGGGGGTGTTGCGGGCATCCGGGGCCCTGGACTTTGGCCTGGACGGCATTCGTCATGTGGTCGAGTGGTTGGGTTGGGACACCCGTTTTGTCGACGCTTTGCCCACGGCGATGGTCAAGCCTTTCTCGGGCAGTGCTGCACGGGCGTTGCTGATCGAAACCATGCAGACCCAGGGTGTGGACAGCTTCCCGGCGCTGGTGGCGGCCACGGTGCAGGGCAGTACTGAAACCACCTTCTATGTGCTGGCGGTGTACTTCGGTGCGGTGGGTATCCAGCGAGCCCGGCATGCGGTGAGCTGCGCCTTGCTGGCTGAACTGGCGGGTGTCGTGGCCGCTATTTTGGTGTGCTACTGGTTCTTTGGCTAAGAGCACACCGTTTACAGCACTGTAGTCGCTGCCGAAGGCTGCGAAGGGTTGCGGAGCAACCCGTTATTCTGAATTTCACGCGACCCTCAACGCAGCCTTCGGCAGCGACTACAGGGCTTGTGCAGCGGGCTTGCGCCACACACTCACCAGCCACGGCTGCAGGTCACGGGGCAAGCCCGCCGGGCGATAGTAGTGTTCAAGTTCGGCAAAACCGGCTGCCATCAGCATCGCACGCCAGTTCTCCAGATCGTGATAAGCGCCATAACGTTCACCATTCCAGCCTTCACGGTTGTCGCCGCGAGGGTTGGAACTGAGCAGTACACCTCCGGGTTTCAAGGTGGCGTGCAGCTTGCCCAGTACCAGGCCCAGTTCCTGGGTCGGCACATGGAACAACGAGGCGTTGGCAAAAATGCCGTCGAAGCGCTCAGCGGGCAAATCAAGCTTGAGAAAGTCCTGGTGCCACACTTCGCAGCCGCTGTCCTCGCGGGCCATTTGAGTGAAACGCTCGGTGCCGTCCAGCCCGACCGCGACATGGCCCAGCCGGGTGAAGGTTTGCAGGTCGCGACCCGGACCACAGCCAAAATCCAGAATCGAAAACGGCGAACTGCCCTGGATATGCCGCAGCAGAGCGTTGATGTTCTGGCTCACGTCGTGGTCGCGGGTGCCTTCACGGAAGCCTTCGGCACTCTGTTGATAGTGGCCAAGTGTGATGGCAGCAATCTGTTCGAGGGTCTTTGGATCGAGGGTCATCGCAGGCTCAGTCGGCGTCAGTCAGGCCGCCGACTATACCTCAGCGTTTGTTCAGTGCCAGGGCCAGGCGGTCGCCGCCGAGCTGGATCACGGCCACCAAAATCACCAGCAATACGATCACGGTCAACATCACTTGCGAATCGAAGCGCTGATAGCCGTAGCGGTAGGCAATGTCACCCAACCCGCCTGCACCGATCGCACCAGCCATTGCCGAAGAGTTGATCATGGTCACCAGGGTGATGGTAAAACCGCCGACGATACCGGGTAAGGCTTCGGGCAACAGCACATGCCAGATGATGTGATGACGCTTACAGCCCATCGCCTGGGCGGCTTCGATTAATCCGTGATCAACTTCGCGCAGGCTGACTTCGGCAATCCGGGCAAAAAACGGTGTAGCCGCGATGGTCAGTGGTACGACTGCAGCCCAGACCCCGTAGGTAGTGCCTACAATCAGGCGGGTAAACGGGATCAGCGCCACCATCAAAATCAGAAAGGGAATTGAGCGAAACAGATTCACGAACGCACCCAATGCCTTGTTCAGCGCCGGGGCCTCATAAATGCCACCCTTGCCGCTGGTGACCAGAATCACCGCCAGCGGAATACCCAGGATCAGCGCGATCAGCGAAGACACACCGACCATCAAGAAGGTGTCGATCACCCCCTGCCATAAACGATCAAATCCCATAACCCACCACCTCGACCTGTTGTGCCCATTGACCGGCGCGCTTGCGCAGTTCGTCCACGCCCAGCGACGTGCTGGTCACGCTGAGCAGCAGTTGGCCCAGGGCATGGCCCTGGATGTGCTCGACACCGCCGTGCAGCAGTCGCACCTGCCCACCCAGGGCGCTGAACAACGCGCCAAGATCCGGCTCTTGCGCCTGGTTGCCGGTGAAGCGCAGACGCAGGATCACGCTGGATTGCGAAGACAGCGGTTGCGCGCAAATACGCTTTTGCAGGGCTTCGGGCAGGGTGTCTTGCAGCGGCGCGAGCAGGGTTTTGCTGACATCGTGCTGTGGGTCGCCAAACACTTGCCACACCGGCCCTTGCTCCACCACCCGACCTTGCTCAAGCACCACTACGCGGTGGCAAATATCCCGAATCACAGCCATTTCATGGGTGATGAGGATGATGGTCAGGCCCAGGCGCTGATTGATTTCGCGCAGCAAGCCCAGAATCGACTGCGTGGTTTCGGGGTCCAGCGCCGAGGTGGCTTCGTCGCAGAGCAGAATCGCCGGGTCGTGAACCAGCGCCCGGGCAATGCCGACACGCTGTTTCTGCCCGCCCGAGAGCTGCGCCGGGTAGGCCGTGTGCTTGCCTTGCAGGCCGACCAGCTCCAGCAGTTCGCGGACTTTCTGCTCGCGTTGCAGCTTGGGAACCCCCGCCACCTTGAGCGGCAGTTCGACGTTCTGCCACACGGTCTTGGCCGACATCAGGTTGAAGTGCTGGAAAATCATGCCGATCTTGCGCCGCAGTGCGACCAGTGTGTCTTCGTCAAAACCGGCGATATCCACCTGGTCAATCAGCACGCGTCCGCTGCTGGGATGTTCGAGGCGGTTAATGGTACGAATCAGCGACGACTTGCCCGCGCCGCTGCGGCCAATAATGCCGAATATTTCACCCCGTTGAATCGCCAGGTCGATGCCTTTGAGGGCATCCACCGGGCCTTGGCGGCCGTCATAGGTTTTGCCGATACCGATAAAACGCACATGGGCGTGGCTCAGCTCGGGGTGCAGCTCGGTGTGGTTCGCGCTGGGCTGCGGCTGATCGAGCCGCTCGCGAGCAATGGCCACGCTCATGATCAGCCTCCCCAGCCGGGCTGGTACAGGTTGCCGTAGGTCTTATCCAGTTGGGCCTTGACCACGGGGGAGTGCTGATAAATGTCGATGAACTTGGCCAGGCGCGGGTCGTCCTTGTTTTTAGGCTGGATCACGAACTGAATCACGTACTCGGGGTGATCGATGCCGTCGAACAGCAACGCCGACTCGGCATCAAAGGTTTTGGCCAGGCGGATGTAGGCAGGGTAGCCCTGAACCAGGTCGGCATCGTCGTAGGCGCGTACCAGTTGCACGGCTTCAACCTGCAGTATTTTGATCTTCTTCGGGTTGGCGATGATGTCTTCTTCGGTGGCCTTGTAACCGACGCCGGGCTTGAGGGTAATCAACCCGGCCTTGGCCAGCAGTTGCAGGCCGCGCCCGCTGTTGATCGGGTCGTTGGCGATGGCGACAGTGGCGCCTTCAGGCAAGGCGTCGAGGCTTTTGTATTTTTTCGAATACAGGCCCACGTTGTTGATGATGCCTTTGGCGTAAGGCGTCAGGTCAAACCCGGCAGCGGCTTTGGCGTTTTCCAGAAAGGGGATGTGCTGGAAGTAGTTCACGTCGATATCGCCGCTGGCCAGGCTGACGTTAGGTGCGATCCAGTCGGTGAACTCCACCAGTTCGACCTTGAGCCCTTGCTTGTCGGCCTCGGCCACTGCGGTTTCCAGCGGGATGGCGAAAGCGGCGGTGGTGCCGACCTTGAGGGGCTTGTCGGCTGCGTGGATGAGGCCGCTAAACAGCCCGAGGGCCAGAACCAGTGCGTGTTTTTTGTTCATGGTGTTTTCTCAGTCAAATAGTCGGAATTCGAACCCTGTAGTCGCTGCCGAAGGCTGCGAAGGGTTGCTCTGCAACCCGTTTTCTCGAAATCCACGCAGACCTGATCGCAGCCTGCGGCAGCGACTACAGGGCTTGATATCTGTAAGCCGCGCCGGTATGGCGTTGTGGCAAGTGCGCATCCCCGTCGACAAACAGCTTTTGCCGCAGGCTGCCGGTGTCATAAGCGGTTTTATAGGAGCCCCTGCGTTGCAGTTCGGGGACCACCAGGTCGATAAAATCGACGTAGCTTTCAGGGGTAACGATGCGGGTCAGGTTGAAACCGTCGAGGCCGGTTTCTGCGATCCACGACTCCAGTTCATCAGCCACGTGTTCCGGCGAACCCACCAGGGTGATGTAGCGCCCGCCCAGCGCGTGCTGTTCGAGTAACTTGCGCCGGGTCCAGTCGTTGTTTTGCAGCACTTTGGTCGCTGACTGGATCGCGTTGCTCTTCACGTACTGGATCGGCTCGTCCAGCTCATAGTCGGCAAAGTCGATGCCCGTGGAGCTGGAAAAGTGCGCCACTCCCGCTTCGGCGCTGGCATAGCGCAAGTACTCGTCACGCTTTGCCTGCGCCTGTGCCTCGGTCGGTGCAACGATCACGTTGAGGCCCATGAACAATTTGATGTCGTCAGGGTTGCGACCCGCCGCCACGGCGCTGGCGCGAACCTTGTCGACCTGGGCTTTTGTGGCGGCCTTGGTCTGGCCACTGATAAACACGCACTCGGCATGGCGCCCGGCAAATACCAGCCCGCGATCCGAGCTGCCCGCCTGAAACAGGACCGGGGTGCGCTGGGGCGACGGCTCGCAGAGGTGATACCCCTCCACCTGATAGAACTCACCGTCGTGTTTGACCTTGTGAACCTTGTCGGGCCGGGCGTAGATGCGCTGCACCGGGTCATTGATCACGGCGTCGTTTTCCCAGCTGCCTTCCCAGAGCTTGTAAAGCACTTGCAGGTACTCATCGGCCTGATCGTAGCGACGGTCGTGCTCGACTTGCTCGGTCAGGCCCATGGCCTTGGCAGCGCTGTCGAGGTAGCCAGTGACAATATTCCAGCCCACGCGGCCGCGGGTCAGGTGATCCAGGGTCGACATGCGGCGCGCGAATAAATACGGGGTTTCGTAGGTCAGGTTGGCGGTCAGGCCAAAGCCGAGGTTTTTGGTGACGGCAGCCATCGCCGAAACCAGCAGCAGCGGGTCGTTGACCGGCAACTGGATCGCCTCTTTGAGGGGGACATCAACCGACTGTTGATAAACGTCGTACACGCCCACGATGTCAGCGATGAACAGCCCGTCAAACAGTCCTCGTTCCAATAGCTGAGCCAGCTCTGTCCAGTACTCCAGGGTGTTGAAGGTGGTCGAGTTGTCCCGTGGGTGCGTCCACAGCCCGTGATTGATATGGCCAATGCAGTTCATGTTGAAGGCATTGATCAGGATCTTCTTTTTACTCATCAAATGGTCCCCCGCAGTGGCGGGTTGGCATCGTTGAGGTAGTAGTTGCCCACGGCGTGGTACTTCCAGCGCACCGGGTCATGCAGCGTATGGACCCGGGCATTGCGCCAGTGGCGGTCGAGACCGTGTTCGGCCAGGGTGGCCTGGCTGCCCGCCAGCTCGAACAGAGTGCTGCCCGCGGCCAGGGAAATTTCAGTGCTCAGGGCTCGCGCCTCAGCGATGGCTATCGAGGCGGCTGCCACGGTGCTGGCGCTGGTGTCGGTCTGGGCGCTGTCGAGGAATTCCCCGGCCCGCTCCAGCAGGGCCTCGGCAGCATGCAGGCGCACACTCAAGTGGCCGAAGCTTTTCAGGGTCAGGGGGTCTTCGCTGGCGATATCGGTGGTGGCGTCGATCCAGGGCCGGGTTTTGGTACGCACAAAATTCAGGGCGTCTTCAAAGGCGGCGCGGGCAATACCGGTGTCGATGGCCGCGTGCAGAATCTGCGCCAGCGGGCCAACCGGGGTCGGACGCTCGAAGGCGCTTTGAAACGGGATCACGTCCTGGACGGCGACCGATACGTTGTCGAATACCACCGAGCCGCTGCCCGTGGTGCGCTGGCCAAAGCCGCTCCAGTCGTCGATCACGCTCAGACCGTCGCTGTCGCGGTGGACAAATGCCAGGTGCTGGATACCGTTATCGTCCACCACCGAGGTAGGAATCCGCTGCGCATACAGTGCGCCGGTGGCGTAGAACTTGCGGCCGGTGATGCGATAGCCGTGTTCGGCCTTGGCCAGGTGGGTGGTGCGATCGTGTGCAGTCTTGGTGCCGATTTCGGCCAGGGCATTGCCGAAGCGTTGCCCGGCCAGCACTTCGGCATACAGCCGCTGCTTTTGCTCGTGAGTGCCATTGACCCGAAGAACTTCAAGGGCATAAAAGTGATTCTGCGGGATTTGCCCCAGCGAGGCATCGGCCGCAGCGATCAACGCGACAACCTGGGCCAGGGTGACATTGGACACACCGGCACCGCCGTAGGCCTTGGGCACGGTGATGCCCCACAGGCCGGTGTGGGAAAACAGTTCCAGCTCATCAAAAGGCAGGCGTCGCTCACGATCGCGCAAGGCGCTGTCGCGTTTGAAATGCGCCGCCAGCTCACGGGCTACGCTCAGGGCCTCGGCATCGCTGTGGATAACCGGGACCTGTTTGGATATCAGTGACATGGGTGTCTCCAGGGTCAGATCCAGGAATGCCGGGCAGGCAAGGTGCCGTTGAGGCGGTAAGCGCCAATGGCGTGGTACTTCCAGCGCACCGGGTCGTGCAGGGTATGCACCCGGGCGTTGCGCCAGTGGCGGTCGAGGTTGAATTCGGCAAGGGTGGCGCGGCTGCCGGCGAGTTCGAAGAGCTTTTCGCTGGCCAGCAACGACAGCTCGGTGGTCAACACTTTGGCCTCGGCCACGGCAATGGATGCGCGGGCAGCGGCGGGGGCGTCAATCGCAGCGGCGCTGACTTCGTCCAGCACGCGACCGGCTTTGCGCAGCAGGGCCTCGGCGGCGTGCAACTCAATGTGCAGCTTGCCGATGTCGGCGATCACGTAAGGGTCATCGCTGTTGCGTTCGACCTTGGCGTCGATCCACGGGCGTGAGCGTTCGCGCACAAAACTGATGGTGTCGGCGATGGCGCCCCGGGCAATACCCAGATCGATGGCCGCCTGGATCAACTGCGACACCGCGCCTTGAATATTGGGCGCATCGTTGAGGCGCGAACTGTCGACCACCAGTTCGGCTTCAACTCGAACATTGTTGAGCAGTACGGTGCCGCTGGCGGTGGTGCGCTGACCAAATCCGGACCAGTCATCGACAACGCGCAAGCCCGGTGTGCCGCGACGAACAAAGGCCATGACCGGCTTGCCGTGATCGTTGATTGCCTTTACCGCAATCCAGTGGGCGAACAGGGCCCCGGTGGAATAAAACTTTTGACCGTTGATGACGAAATCGTCGCCATCGGCGGTGATCCGTGCCTTCAGGTCGAGGGTGTTTTTGCTGCCGCGTTCGGGACCTGCATTGCCGATGCGCCAGCCTTGCAGCACGCTGGCGAACAGTTGTTCTTTTTGCGCCTGGGTGGCCGTGGCAGCGATCAGGCTGAGAATGCCGACCTGATTCTGCGGGATCTGCCCCAGCGCCGGATCGGCAGCCGAGATAATCGCGAACACTTCGGCCAGGGTCACGAATGATACCTTGGGCCCGCCAAACTCGCGGCCAATGGAGATACTTCCCAGGCCACTACGGGTAAAGGCTTCTATATGCGACCACGGCAGCTTGCGTTGCTGGTCGCGTTTGCCCGCGTGTTCCCGTGCGCTGGCAGCCAGCGCGCGGGCGGCTTCAAGGGCTTCGTTGTCGGTGCGCAGAACCTGCGCTGCCAGCAACAGAGGCGCGACATCCTGGTCGCTTTGCAGGTGTGCATTGGCCAGATTGGACATTAGTACCGCTCCTTGGCTGCACTCAATGCCCTGGCGTTATGCACAAGGGTGATTGTTTTACGGACCATACCTACCTCACGTTTCATGGGAGCGCCGCTTGAGCGGCGCGGATAAAAGCAGAGAGTCCGGTGGTCCGGTCTATATACCCTAATCGAGTATAAAAATTAAAAGAACTAACTTTTAGGAATATGAATAGATGATTCCATTGCGTCCCCGGCCCTAGCTGCGCCAGTCGGGGTGTGTTTCTGCCGCGTGCAGTGCCTCCCGTGGCGTGGGCTTTAGATAGCGTTTTGGGGCGCCTACCTTGAGTATTCGTGCGGGCGCCCAGCGCGAATTGTTGCCTGCACGGTCGATCACGCAGTAGGTGACTTCCAGTTTGGAGTCTTCGCCGGCTTCCTGAATGATGTGTGGGGGGACGAACACGCTTACAGGCTTGTCGATATCCACCTGGCGCAGTTTGGGCAGGTCCAGGCGTACGTCGCCCCACAGCAGGGTGATCGCGTCTTCGCAGGCCATGTTGCGGTAGGGCTCGATGGTCACGGGTACGCCGCGTCTCATCTGGCTGGAGTTAACCCCGTAACGCTGGATAGGCTCGGGAATGATGAGTGGGGCGAGGCCCTGATTTTCATCGTCGACGGCTTCCCCGCCCGGGCAGTCAAGTTTGACAAAGACCTTGAGCTGGGCAGAAAGAGCAGGGGTACTGCCGATATGCATCACACGGTAATAAAGACGTGCCGAGCCACTTTGAATAAAACTTTGAGGCACTCTTAACAGCACAGGGTGGCCAATGTCAGTGTTTAGAATTTTCTGCGAGGTTACATAACAGCCGTCCCAAAACAACTCGACGAGGTCGCCTTCCTCCATGTTTTTATAAGGCGTTATTGTGATAAGCAAATGTTCAGCGGCCCGTGCGCAGATCGTGTTTTTTTCAGGGTTGGAAAGTGCAGGAGGCGCAAGTTTGTTTATGCATGAGGTAAAGGGCATATATAAAAGATTCCTTTCTGGCTGGTCAGTGGGCGACAGGCGTCGCACAGGCGAGCTCCGGGCCTGGTGCCGTGTGATGAAGGGCCTGCGATGAATGTGCGTGGTGGCTGGTGTTAGCTGCACAGTAGGCGATCGATATATAACTACTTCAGTAAGTCAGCCGAGCCGGTTGTTTTATTAGATAAGAGCCTGGAAGTCTGAGTGTCAAGGGAGAATGGAATACGTGTGAATGTCTTTGGGTTATTCGGAAATCTCCTACTGGTAGAGCGTGTAGATAATGAAAGGCAAGTGCTAGTTGTTCGGTATTAGTGTCTGTGGGGTACTAAAAGTTATAGAGAGTCAGGCCCGAGAGTGGATGGGCGTCTATTTTTATACCTGTGAAGTGAACCGCGCTGTCGATCAATGGCACTCGTTCAATCAGCAAGGACCAGTGCCATCAAGTTTTTTGGCATTTTTACTATTAATTTCACACGCCTTTTGCATAATCATTGCGCGCGAGGCAGTCGGTTTGCCCGCTTTGTGATGTCCAGCATCAGCCAAATCTCATGGAAGCCCACTCAAATGGCAACAGACCCTCAGTTGATTCCGCCTCTCCCCAAGTCCTCTCGCTTGCGCATGCGCTGGTATTACTGGTTATTGCTGCTTGGCGCATTGCTTTATGGACTGGCGTCGATCATGCATTGGGATGACCGCGGTGCATTGTGGGTGCTGGAACGGTTTGAGAGCCCGTCTGAGCAGAACGAAAGTGTGTGGCTGCCTGACTACACCGTGGTGATTGATGCCAAGGTGCTGCCGGGGATGGAAAAGGACGAAGCATCAGATCTGGCTTATAACCCGCTGAGCAAAACGCTGTTTTCGGTGATGGGCAAGAATCCGTTCCTGGTGGAGCTGACCCTTGATGGCGATGTGCTGCGTAAAATTCCTCTGGTGGGCTGGAGCAACCCCGAAGGCCTGACGGTGATGGAAAACGGTCTGCTGGCCATTGTTGACGAGCGTGAGCACATGCTGAGCATCGTTAATATCGATGCCGACACCAAAACCTTGAACATTGCCGACTTCCCCAAGTACGACCTGGGCCCGTCGAAAAACCAGAACAAGGCGTTTGAAGCCATTGCCTGGGATCCCCGCCGCCAGCAGCTGTTGCTGGGTGAGGAGCGTCCGCCGCAGTTGTTTGTATGGAAAAGCGATGGTGGCCAGGTACTCACCGGCAGCAAGCAAAAAGTACCCAGCGATGAACTGGATCTGCGCAATCTGTCTGCCCTGAGCATTGACCCGCGCACGGGGCACACACTGGTGCTGTCGGCTGATTCGCACATGCTCCTAGAACTTGATGAACTGGGCGAACAAGTCAGCTTCATGACCTTGCTCGGCGGTTTCAACGGTCTCAAGAACACCATTCCCCGGGCCGAAGGGGTCGCGATCGATGAGCACGGTACGCTCTACATGGTGAGCGAGCCGAACCTGTTTTATCGTTTCGAGAAAAAGGCCAGGTAACCAGCCGTCTTGCGCGCCAGACACGTTGTGTATTGAGGGTTAAGGTTGAGTTCAGGCAGTGGTGGTATTTCTCCTGCCTGATTTTTTAGAGTTCGACCTCAATGCGCCGTGTCAGCCGTCCTTTTGCTCTTGTTCTGGGTGTAATGCTCGTGGCTCTTGTGGCCGCCGGATTCGCCGCGCAACACTTTCGAGTCTTTGAGCGAGCCTGGTTTCAGGCCAGCCAGTTGTGGCAACCCGCCGATCCGGCTGCGATCAATCTGGGCGAGTACCGCGCCGTGCTGCAAGGCAAGGTGATCGAGGGACTTGAGGACGATGTGTCGGCCCTGACCTACGATCCGCTGCGCAAAAGCCTGTTCACCGTCACCAATAAAAAAGCCGAGCTGGTCGAGCTGTCCCTCGATGGTCGTCTCTTGCGGCGCATCGTGCTGGTCGGGTTTGGCGACGCCGAGGCCGTTGAGTTTATTGGCGAGAACACTTACGTCATCACCGATGAGCGTCAACAGCGGCTGATCAAGGTAAGGATCGATGACAGCACCCAGGTGCTGGATGCAAAAGATGCGGAGCAATTGACGCTGGGGATCAACCGGTCGGGCAACAAGGGCTTTGAAGGCCTGGCCTATGACTCTGTGGGCAAGCGCCTGTTTGTGGCAAAGGAGCGCGACCCGATGTTGATTTATGAGGTGCGCGGCTTTCCTCAGGCCAATGCGCAGCAACCTTACGCCACCCATGTGGTGACCAACCCGCGACGTGATGCGCGATTGTTTGTGCGGGATTTGTCGAGCTTGCAGTTTGACGAACGCACCGGGCATTTGCTGGCGCTGTCGGATGAGTCCAGGTTGTTGCTGGAGCTGGACCTGGAGGGGCGCCCGATCAGTGTGTTGTCGCTGAAAAAGGGCCGTCATGGCCTGAAGAAATCAGTGCCGCAGGCAGAAGGTGTGGCCATGGACGAAGACGGGACGGTGTACGTGGTGAGTGAGCCGAATTTGTTTTACGTGTTCAAAAAAACCTGATTTGTAGTCGCTGCCGCAGGCTGAGATGGGTTTGGTGCGCCACTGCGACGCAGCGACCCTGCTTAAAAGCGAAGGCCCTGCGGTCCTTATCGCAGCCTGCGGCAGCGGCTACAAGTTTTGCAGTTACTTGCTCAGGGTTTTGACGCCTTCAGGCGTACCCAGCAACAGCAGGTCAGCCGGGCGGGCGGCGAACAGGCCGTTGGTCACGACGCCAACAATGGCGTTGATCTGACGCTCCAGCTCAACCGGGTTGATGATCTGCATGTTGAACACGTCGATGATGATATTGCCGTTGTCCGTCACCACGCCTTCGCGGTAGACCGGATCGCCACCCAGCTTGACCAGTTCGCGGGCCACGTGGCTGCGGGCCATCGGGATCACTTCAACCGGCAGCGGGAACGCCCCCAGTACCGGAACCAGTTTGCTGGCGTCGGCGATGCAGATAAAGGTCTTGGCCACGGCCGCCACGATCTTCTCGCGGGTCAGGGCTGCGCCACCGCCTTTGATCAGGTTCAGGTTTTCGTCGCTTTCATCGGCACCATCAACGTAGAACTCCAGGTCGCTGACCGTGTTCAGCTCATACACCGGAATGCCGTGGCCCTTGAGGCGGGCAGCGGTGGCTTCCGAGCTGGCCACGGCGCCGTCGAATGCGCCCTTGTGCTGGGCCAGAGCGTCGATGAAGCAGTTGGCCGTGGAGCCGGTGCCGACCCCGACGATGCTCTTGTCATCCAGTTTTGGAAGGATGAAGTCGACTGCAGCCTGGGCTACGGCCTGTTTGAGTTGATCCTGGGTCATGCGGGCTCCGGGGCGGGAAGGTTAAACAAACAGAAGGGCGCAAGTATAACCCAAGCATGTAAAACCTTTGGATTCGTATGGTCGCCCGCGTAAACGCTGGGGTAGACTCCTTGGTCCCTGCCAACCCGCCCAGTGAAGCTTCCCGATGCTCGAACAGTACGTTAAGAAGATCCTAAACTCGCGTGTTTATGACGTTGCCGTAGAAACCCCGTTGCAGCTGGCCAACCAGCTGACCGAGCGGTTGGGCAACCAGATTTGGCTCAAGCGTGAAGATTTGCAGCCGGTGTATTCGTTCAAGATTCGTGGCGCTTACAACAAGCTGATGCACTTGAGCGACGCCGAGCGCGCTTGCGGAGTGGTCACGGCCTCTGCTGGCAACCACGCCCAGGGCCTGGCCCTGGCGGCCAAGGTACTGGGTGTCAAAGCCACTATCGTCATGCCGAAAACCACTCCTGAGATCAAGGTCGAAGGCGTGCGTTCCCGTGGCGGCATTGTGGTGCTGCACGGCGATTCCTTCCCGGAAGCGCTGGCCTACTCGCTGCAACTGGTTGAGCAAAAAGGCTACGTCTACGTCCATCCCTACGATGACCCGCACACCATTGCCGGGCAGGGCACCGTGGCGATGGAAATTCTGCGCCAGCACCCGGCGCCGCTGGATGCGATTTTCGTCCCGGTGGGCGGTGGCGGGCTGATTGCCGGTATTGCGGCGTACGTGAAATATCTGCGTCCGGATATCAAGATCATTGGTGTCGAGCCCGATGACTCCAACTGCCTGCAAGCTGCGATGGCGGCAGGCGAGCGCGTGGTACTGCCAACGGTGGGGATTTTTGCCGACGGTGTTGCTGTGGGCCAGATTGGCCAGTACACGTTCGACATCTGCAAAGACTATGTGGATGAAGTGATCACCGTCAGCACTGACGAGATCTGTGCGGCAATCAAGGATATCTTCGACGATACCCGCTCGATCACCGAACCTGCCGGCGCGTTGGGTGTGGCCGGGATCAAGAAGTACGTTGAGCAACGGGGCGTGCGTGGCCAGACCCTGGTGGCGATCGATTCCGGGGCCAACGTCAACTTCGATCGTTTGCGCCATGTGGCCGAGCGTGCAGAGCTGGGTGAAGGCCGCGAAGCCATCATCGCCGTGACGATTCCAGAAGAAGCAGGCAGCTTCAAGGCGTTTTGCCAGGCCATCGGCAAGCGTCAGATCACCGAATTCAACTACCGCTACCACACCGGCAGCGAAGCGCACATTTTCGTGGGTGTGCAGACTCATCCTGAAAACGACCCGCGCAGCGCACTGCTGGCCAGCCTGACAGAGCAAGGCTTTCCGGTGGTCGACCTGACCGAGAACGAACTGGCCAAGCTGCACATCCGCCATATGGTGGGCGGGCATGCGGCGAAGGTCAGTGATGAATTGCTGTTCCGTTTCGAGTTTCCGGAGCGTCCGGGTGCGCTGTTCAACTTCCTGAACAAGCTGGGCGGGCGCTGGAATATTTCGATGTTCCACTACCGCAACCACGGTGCGGCCGATGGTCGGGTCATGGCGGGCCTGCAAGTGCCTGCCGACGAACGCCATCTGGTGCCGGCGGCACTGGCTGAAATCGGTTATCCGTATTGGGATGAGAGCGATAACCCGGCCTATCAGCTGTTTCTTGGCTGATAGCCGCTACGCTGATTGAACGGCTCAAGGGATTAACATATGGAAACGTTCACAGCGTTAAAACTGCTGCATGGCGTGTCGACACTGCTGCTGTTTGTCAGCGCCATTGCTTTGCTGGTCCTGGTGATTCGTCGTTGGCGTGCAGGGGACAAGAACCTGTCGGGCGGGCTGGTGCAGCGGCCCTGGAGCTTTGTCTGGGCGTTGATGGGGGTGTGCTTGCTGGCGTTGCCGGTCAGTGGCTGGTTTCTGGTGCACTTGGCCGGTTGGCCCCTGAGCCAATTGTGGTTACTGGCGGGCAGCTGTTTGTATGTGCTTGGCAGCTTGAGCTGGTTGTGGCTGGTGGTGCGCCTCAACCGGCTGCGGTTGGGAAGAATGGCCAGGTATCCGGGCTTTACGCTGGTTTTAGCGATTTTTTGTGCCGTCTGCTTTATCGCCATTGCCGGGCTGATGGGCGCCAAGCCGGTTTAAGCACACTTGCTTGTGTGGGAGCGGGCTTGCTCGCGATAGGATCGCCGCGGTTTTTCTGCAAGATCGCAGTGATGCCATCGCGAGCAAGTCGAATCGTCGCACCGCCGCTCCCACACAGGTTGTGTGTCAGTCGCGCAGCGAGATGACTTCCCAGCCACGCTTGATGGCCTCGGATCGCAAGTTTGGATCAGGGTCCACTGCCACCGGATGGTCAACCTGCTCCAGCAACGGCAAGTCGTTCATCGAGTCGCTGTAGAAGTAGCTGTCTTCAAGGCTGTAGCCGTTTTCGGCCATCCAGCGGTTCAGGCGTGTGACCTTGCCTTCACGGAAGCACGGTACGTCGGTGCTGCGTCCGGTGTAGCGGCCATCGACGATTTCGCACTCGGTGGCAATCAGATGTTCCACGCCAAGTTTCTGGGCAATGGGGGCCGTGACCACGCGGTTGGTGGCGGTGATGATCACCAGCGTGTCGCCTGCTTCACGGTGCTTGGCAAGCAGGGCCTGGGCCTTGGGCAGCATCAGGCCGTCGATGCAGTCGCGCATGAACTCGCGGTGCCACTGATCCAGTTGCGCCATGTCATGGCGGCCAAAGATTTCCATGCTGAAATTAAGATAGGCAGCGTTGTCGAGCTTGCCGGCCAGGTAATCCTGGTAGAACTCGTCGTTGCGCGCCTTGTAGGCGTCGCCATCGAGAATGCCCCGTTGGCACAGGTAGTCGCCCCAGGCGTGATCGCTGTCACCGCCCAGAAGGGTGTTGTCCAAGTCGAATAAAGCCAGACGCATTGAGGTTACCCGTTGAGTTGCCTGAGAAAAGGCCACAAGAATACGGTCTTTTAATAAGAGTGCACATAAGGCAGGAAGGCGCGTTGCTGCTTTCACAACCTTTGTGGAACAATGCGGTGACATGCGTTTGCGAGGTTGTTGCCGTGATCGACCCCGATGGTTTCCGCCCTAATGTCGGGATTATTCTGACAAATGACGCTGGTCAGGTACTTTGGGCTCGCCGTATCAATCAAGACGCCTGGCAGTTTCCACAGGGAGGCATCAACCCTGATGAGACGCCGGAAGACGCCTTGTACCGTGAGCTGAACGAAGAAGTTGGCCTTGAACGCGAAGATGTAGAAATACTCGCCTGCACGCGAGGCTGGTTGCGTTATCGTTTGCCGCAACGACTGGTGCGTACCCACAGCCAACCGCTGTGTATCGGCCAGAAGCAAAAGTGGTTTTTGCTGCGCCTGGTCTCTAACGAGCAACGGGTGCGGATGGATTTGACCGGTAAACCGGAGTTCGATGGCTGGCGTTGGGTCAGTTATTGGTACCCGTTGGGCCAGGTGGTGACATTCAAGCGCGAGGTCTACCGTCGCGCTCTCAAAGAGCTTGCCCCGCGCCTTTTAACGCGCGCCTGACACGGAGTTCGACCCCGAGCCATGCTCAATACGCTGCGCAAGATCGTCCAGGAAGTTAACTCCGCCAAGGATCTCAAGGCGGCGTTGGGGATTATTGTGTTGCGCGTCAAAGAGGCCATGAGCAGCCAGGTCTGCTCGGTCTATTTGCTTGATCCAGAGACCAACCGCTTTGTCCTGATGGCCACCGAGGGCTTGAACAAGCGCTCGATCGGCAAAGTCAGCATGGCGCCCAACGAAGGCCTTGTGGGCCTTGTGGGCACCCGTGAAGAGCCTCTGAACCTCGAAAACGCCGCCGATCACCCGCGCTATCGCTACTTTGCCGAAACCGGAGAGGAGCGCTATGCCTCTTTCCTGGGTGCGCCGATCATCCACCACCGCCGTGTGGTCGGGGTTCTGGTCATCCAGCAAAAGGAGCGTCGCCAGTTCGATGAGGGTGAAGAAGCCTTCCTGGTGACCATGAGCGCCCAGTTGGCCGGGGTTATTGCCCATGCCGAAGCCACGGGGTCGATTCGCGGCCTGGGCCGTCAGGGCAAGGGTATTCAGGAAGCCAAGTTCGTCGGCGTGCCGGGTTCTCCGGGTGCGGCGGTGGGTACTGCCGTCGTCATGTTGCCTCCGGCGGATCTGGACGTGGTGCCCGACAAGGCCATCACCGATATTCCTGCCGAAATCGCGCTGTTCAAAACAGCCCTCGAAGGCGTGCGCAACGACATGCGCGCCGTGTCGAAAAAACTCGCCACGCAGTTGCGCCCCGAAGAGCAGGCGCTGTTCGACGTATACCTGATGATGCTCGACGATGCGTCGCTGGGCAGCGAAGTCAAAAATGTCATCAAGACCGGTCAGTGGGCCCAGGGCGCGCTGCGTCAGGTGGTGACTGATCACGTCAACCGTTTTGAATTGATGGACGACGACTACCTGCGCGAGCGGGCGTCGGATGTGCGCGACCTCGGTCGTCGCCTGCTGGCCTACTTGCAGCATGATCGCCAGCAGAGCATGGTCTACCCCGACAACACCATTCTGGTCAGCGAAGAACTGACCGCCACCATGCTCGGCGAAGTGCCTGAGGGCAAGCTGATCGGCCTGGTGTCGGTACTGGGTTCGGGCAACTCCCACGTGGCCATTCTGGCACGGGCCATGGGCATTCCTACGGTCATGGGCCTGGTCGATCTGCCGTACTCCAAGGTCGACGGCATCCAGATGATCGTCGACGGCTATCACGGCGAGGTCTACACCAACCCCAGCGAAGTGTTGCGCAAGCAATACGCCGAGGTTGTCGAAGAAGAACGCCAGTTGTCTCTGGGGCTGGACGCCCTGCGCGAGCTGCCGTGCATCACCCCGGACGGGCATCGCATGCCGCTGTGGGTCAACACCGGCCTGCTGGCCGATGTGGCGCGTGCGCAACAGCGTGGCGCCGAAGGCGTAGGTCTGTACCGCACCGAAGTGCCGTTCATGATCAACCAGCGCTTTCCAAGCGAAAAGGAGCAGCTGGCGATTTATCGCGAGCAACTCGCCGCCTTCCATCCGCAACCGGTGACGATGCGCAGCCTGGACATTGGCGGCGACAAGTCACTGTCGTACTTCCCGATCAAGGAAGACAACCCGTTCCTTGGCTGGCGCGGGATTCGCGTCACCCTCGACCACCCTGAAATCTTTCTGGTTCAGGCCCGGGCCATGCTCAAGGCCAGTGAAGGCCTGAACAACCTGCGCATTTTGCTGCCGATGATCTCCGGCACCCATGAGCTCGAAGAAGCCTTGCACCTGTTGCACCGTGCCTGGGGTGAGGTGCGTGACGAAGGGACCGACGTGCCGATGCCGCCCATTGGCGTGATGATCGAAATCCCGGCGGCGGTCTATCAGACCAAGGAGCTGGCGCGCCAGGTGGACTTCCTGTCGGTGGGTTCCAACGACCTGACTCAATACCTGCTGGCCGTGGACCGTAACAACCCACGGGTCGCGGATTTGTACGACTACCTGCACCCGGCCGTACTGCAAGCCCTGCAATCGGTCGTGCGCGACGCCCACGCTGAAGGCAAGCCGGCGAGTATCTGCGGTGAAATGGCCGGTGATCCGGCGGCAGCGATCCTGCTGATGGCGATGGGTTTTGACAGCCTGTCGATGAACGCCACCAACCTGCCAAAAGTGAAGTGGATGCTGCGTCAGGTCAGCCTGAGCCGCGCCAAGGAGCTGTTGGCTGAAGTGATGACCATCGACAACCCGCAGGTTATTCGCAGCACCATCCACCTGGCCCTGAAAAATATGGGTCTGACGCGGATGATGAACCCGGCGGCAATCAAGCCGTATTGAGAAGCGGCCACGTGTGGGAGCGGGCTTGCTCGCGATAGATTCAACTCGGTCAATCAGTCAGACCGTGGTGTCTGTATCGCGAACAAGTCCGCTCCCACAGGGTTTATGCCCTCAGGCTTCTATCCTCACTTCCCCCAGCCGCCCCCCGAGCGGTCCGAAGCTGTGCTCCACCACTAACCTTGAACCGTCAGCATTGATGATCAGCGCCGTGCTGGCGCGAGTGCCGTAGCTGGGACTGGCAATGAACACACTCGACAGCAGGCTTTCAGTGGCCAGCCCCACACCGGTATCCGGCAGTTCGCTAAAGGGTGCGGTTTGCGAGTCTTTGAGCAAGGCCAGCAGGGCTTGCGGTTGCGGGTCGTCGAGTACCTCGGCCAGCGCTGCCTTGGCCTTCATCAGCTTGGGCCAGGGAGTGTCCAGCCCGGCATTCGACAAGCCATAAATACCTTCGCCCAGCGGCTGTGGCGCCAGGTCTTTGGAGTTGAAGTGCCAGAGTTGATCGCGGGTGCCCAAAAGCAGGTTAAAGCCAGCATATTCGACGGAACGTCGCCCAATTTGCGTGAAGTACTCTGCAATGGACTGGTTGCCGGTCAAGAAGTCCGCCACCAATTCACCTCGGGAACGCCGCGAAGGTGGCTTGTGGGGTTCGCGGATATTGGTCAGTGCCGCAAAGCGCCCGTCAGCACCAATCCCCAGCCAGGTTCCGCCCGCCTCAAGGTCGCGGCCAGCATACACCTGGGGTGTATTGGCCCATTGGGCAAAGGGTTTGGCGGGGCGCGCATAAAACTCATCGCGGTTGGCCGCAACGACCAAAGGCTGTGCATGGCCGGGGCGCCAGGCGAAGACAATCAGACACATGGGCAGTCCTTAATGTTTTTTTAATCACTCTACTTATAGATTGCTCAGGCCGGTCGCGCCATACCACTGCAGCGCAGTGGAGCCAAAGCCCTTGCTCCGTTACCATGCGGATCAAATTTGGGGGGCGTCATGGAATTTCTGCTCTATCTGGTGCTGGGAGGTTTTGCGGGCGTGCTGGCCGGGCTGTTCGGGGTCGGTGGCGGAATAATCATCGTGCCGGTGCTGGTGTTCAGCTTCACCTTGCAGGGTTTTGACAGCGAGGTGCTGACCCATCTGGCCGTGGGTACGTCATTGGCCACGATCATTTTTACCTCGATCAACTCGATTCGTGAGCACAACCGCAAAGGCGCCGTGCGCTGGCCGCTGTTTGTCTGGATGACACTGGGCATTCTGATCGGCGCGGGTATTGGTGCGATCACGGCAGAAGCGATTGCCGGTCCTCACTTGCAGAAAATTATTGGCGTGTTCGCCCTGTTGATTGCCGTGCAAATGGCCCTGGGGTTGCAGCCCAAGGCCAGCGGCACGGTGCCGGGCAAGTTCGGTCTGACCCTGGCGGGCACCGTGATTGGCTGGGCTTCGGCGATTTTCGGCATCGGTGGTGGTTCGCTGACCGTGCCATTTCTGAGCTGGCGCAGTGTGCCGATGCAGCAAGCCGTAGCCACCTCGGCGGCCTGCGGATTGCCGATTGCGCTGGTGGGTGCATTAAGTTTCATGATCATTGGCTGGCATAACCCCGACCTGCCCGCGCATAGTCTCGGTTTTGTCTACTTGCCGGCGCTGCTCGGGATTGCCCTGACCAGCATGTTTTTCGCCCGTTTTGGTGCGCGACTGGCCCACAAGCTTTCGCCACGCCTGCTGAAACGGCTGTTTGCCGCACTGTTGTTCTGTGTCGGTTTGAGTTTCCTGATCTAACAAGGAGTCGCAATGCTGCCTTACCCGCAGATTGACCCGGTGGCACTGGCCATCGGACCGCTGAAAATCCATTGGTATGGCTTGATGTACCTGATCGGCATTGGCGCTGCCTGGCTGATCCTGTCGCGACGCCTTAACCGCTTCGACCCGACCTGGACCAAGGAGAAACTCTCCGACCTGGTGTTCTGGGTGGCCATGGGCGTGATTGTCGGGGGTCGTTTGGGCTATGTGCTGTTTTACGACCTGAGCGCCTACATCGCCAACCCGCTGCTGATTTTTGAAGTGTGGAAAGGCGGCATGGCGTTCCACGGTGGCCTGATCGGCGTGATGCTGGCTGTCTGGTGGTTCGGCAAGCGCAACGGCAAATCGTTCTTCCAGATCATGGACTTTATTGCCCCTGTGGTGCCGATTGGCCTGGGTGCGGGGCGCATCGGCAACTTCATCAACGCCGAACTGTGGGGCAAGGCCAGTGATGTGCCGTGGGCGATGATCTTCCCTACCGACCCGCAGCAACTGGCGCGCCATCCGTCGCAGCTTTATCAGTTTGCGCTGGAAGGTGTGGCACTGTTCCTGATTCTTTGGCTGTACTCGCGTAAACCTCGGCCAACCATGGCGGTGTCCGGGATGTTCGCCCTGTTCTACGGCATCTTCCGCTTTATCGTCGAATTCGTCCGTGTACCGGATGCCCAGCTAGGCTATCTGGCGTTCGGCTGGGTGACGATGGGGCAAATTCTCTGCATCCCGATGATCGCGGGCGGCCTGTTCCTGATCTGGTGGGCTTACCACCGCGATCCAGCGGCTAACAAAGCTGCGCTTTAAATTCGAATCGCAGGGCGCACAACGCCCTGCATTCAAACGGTAGGAAAACCATGAAGCAATATCTCGACCTCGTTGCCAACGTCATCAAAAACGGCACCCTGCAAGCCAACCGCACCGGCGTGAAGACCATCAGTCTGCCCGGCGCCATGTTGCGCTATGACCTCAAGGAAGGCTTCCCGGCCATCACCACCCGACGCATGGCGTTCAAATCTGCCATTGGCGAGATGTGCGGCTTCCTGCGTCCGGTCAACAGCGCCGCCGATTTCCGTGCGCTGGGTTGCAAGGTGTGGGACCAGAACGCCAACGAAAACGCGCAGTGGCTGGCCAACCCGTTCCGTCAGGGTGAAGACGACCTGGGCGAAATCTACGGCGTGCAATGGCGCAAATGGCCGGCTTACAAGCAAATCGAGCGCAGCAACCAGGCGGCTATCGAGTTGTGCCTGAGCCAGGGCTATCGCCAGATCGCCGAAGGTGAAGAAGACGGTCAGGCCTACGTGGTGCTGTACAAAGCCATTGATCAGGTGCGCCAGTGTGTCGACACCATCATCAATGACCCGGGCAGCCGCCGTATTCTGTTCCACGGCTGGAACTGCGCCCAGCTCGACGAAATGGCCCTGCCGCCGTGCCATTTGCTGTATCAGTTCCACCCGAATGTCGAGACCAGGGAAATTTCCCTGACCCTGTACATCCGTTCCAACGACCTGGGCCTGGGCACACCGTTCAACCTGACCGAAGGTGCTGCACTGCTGAGCCTCATCGGCCGTCTGACCGGATATACGCCACGCTGGTTCACCTACTTCATCGGCGATGCCCATGTGTATGAAAACCACCTGGACATGCTCAATGAGCAACTGACCCGTGAACCGTTCCCGATGCCTAAATTGGTGATTTCGGATCGCGTGCCGGAATTCGCCAAGACGGGCGTGTATCAGCCGGAGTGGCTGGGCCTGATCGAGCCGAGCGACTTCAGCCTCGAAGGCTATCAGCACCACGCGCCAATGACCGCGCCGATGGCGGTGTAAACCCTCAACGCCAACCCTGTAGTCGCTGCCGCAGGCTGCGATCGAGCCCGAAGGGGTCGCGCTTTTTGGCCCTTGTCGCAGCCTGCGGCAGCGGCTACAGGGTGGTGTCAATGTCCGTGGCTTCTGCCCACATGGCTGGGCTCGCCTTCCGGCGTGCTGACCGATCCGCTGACTTCCAGCTGCTGCAAAATTCCGCAATGTTCCCCGTTCGGCCCTTCGCCACACCGTTGGCGCAGGTCGAGCAGTTGTGTCTGCAAGGCCAGCAAGCCGTCGATCCGTGCCTTGACGTGATGAATATGCTCGTCGATCAGCGCATTCACGCTTTCGCACTGGTCCTGCGGGCTGTCGCGCAGGTTGAGCAGGCTGCGGATTTCTTCGAGGGTCATGTCCAGGCTGCGGCAATTGCGGATGAACGTCAGCCGCTCCACGTGGGCCTGGGTGTACAAGCGGTAATTGCCTTCACTGCGCGCAGGCTCCGGCAGCAACCCTTCGCGCTCGTAATAACGGATGGTTTCGACCTGACAATCGGTCAATTTAGCCAGTTCACCAATTTTCATCGCGTTTATCTCCGAAAGGTTGCTTGACCCTATAGTGGCTACAGGGTCTTTACTTGGCAACAGGCACCTTTTCCGGACGCAACCTGATGAGCGATTCCATTCACACCCCGCACAAGCACGACCACGACCACGACCACGATCATGGCAAAAAGCATGACCACGCCAGTCATGGCCACAGCTGCTGTTCGACCGCGGCGGGCCCCAGCGTGATCAAGCTCGGCGCTGCCCCTACGGCGGGTGCTCGGCTGAGCAACTTTCGCATCGAAGCAATGGATTGCCCCACCGAACAAACGCTGATCCAGAACAAGCTGGGCAAGCTGGCGGGTGTGCAGCAGCTGGAGTTCAACCTGATCAACCGGGTGCTGGGCGTGACCCACGACCTGCCGTCGACCGAACCGATTATCGCGGCGATCAAATCCCTTGGCATGGTGGCTGACCCCATTGAGTCCGGGGCAGAGGCGGCCCCGGCTGCGCCACCCGTCAAAAAACACTGGTGGCCGCTGGCGGTAGCCGGTGTGGGCGCACTGGCGGCGGAAGTCCTGCACTTCACCGATGCGGCGCCTACGTGGGTGATCGCGCTGGTGGCCTTGGTGTCGATCCTCAGCGGCGGCCTGACCACCTACAAAAAGGGCTGGATTGCCCTGAAAAACCTCAACCTGAATATCAATGCGCTGATGAGCATTGCGGTGACTGGCGCAGTGTTGATCGGTCAGTGGCCAGAAGCTGCCATGGTGATGTTCCTGTTTACCGTGGCTGAGTTGATCGAGGCCAAATCCCTCGACCGCGCACGCAATGCCATCAGCGGACTGATGCAAATGGCACCGGACAAGGCCACCGTGCAACAGGCGGATGGCAACTGGATCGAGCTTGAGGTCAAAGACATCGCGCTTGGCGCCATCGTGCGGGTGCGCCCCGGCGAGCGGATCGGCCTGGACGGCGAAGTGATCGCGGGCAGTTCGACGATCGATCAGGCGCCGATCACCGGTGAAAGCCTGCCCATCGAGAAGACAGTGGGCGATAAAGTCTTCGCGGGCACCATCAACCAGGCCGGTGCCCTGGAGTACCGGGTGACGGCAGCGGCCAACAACTCGACGCTGGCGCGGATCATCCACGCCGTGGAGCAAGCCCAGGGCTCTCGGGCGCCGACCCAGCGCTTCGTCGACAGTTTCTCGAAAATCTATACCCCGCTGGTGTTCGTTTTCGCCTTGGCAGTGGCTGTGATTCCGCCCCTGTTCATGGGTGGCGTCTGGTTCGACTGGATCTATCGCGCACTGGTGCTGCTGGTTGTTGCGTGCCCGTGTGCGCTGGTGATCTCGACACCGGTCACCATCGTCAGCGGCCTGGCGGCAGCGGCCCGCAAGGGGATTTTGGTCAAAGGCGGTGTGTACCTGGAAAGCGGCCATAAGCTCGACTTTCTGGCGCTCGACAAGACGGGCACCATCACCCACGGCAAACCGGTGCAAACCGATTACCTGCCCCTTGATCCGTTGGTCACCGACAGCGCCGTGTTGTTGGCCGCAAGCCTGGCCTCGCGCTCCGATCACCCGGTCTCACTGGCGGTCGCCACTGCGGCTGTGGATAAAAACCTGCAACTGAGCGCTGTGGATAACTTCGCCGCCCTGGCGGGTCGCGGCGTGCGTGGCGAGATAGACGGCAAGCTTTACCACTTGGGCAACCACCGACTGGTAGAGGAACTGGGCCTGTGCTCGCCTGCCCTTGAAGAAAAGCTGTTTGCCCTGGAAGAGCAGGGTAAAACGGTCATCTTGCTGTGCGACAACTCAGGTCCGATGGCGCTTTTCGCGGTAGCAGACACCGTCAAGGAAACCAGCCGCGAAGCGATTCGGGAATTGCATGAGCTGGGCATCAAAACCTTGATGCTCACCGGCGACAACCCGCACACCGCCAGTGCCATTGCGGCCCAGGTCGGCATCGACGAAGCGCAAGGCAACTTGCTGCCGGAGGACAAGCTCAAGGCGATCGAAGCCCTGTATGCCAAGGGGCATCACGTAGGCATGGTGGGTGACGGAATCAACGACGCCCCTGCCCTGGCCCGCGCCGAGATTGGTTTTGCGATGGCTGCTGCGGGTACGGATACTGCGATTGAGACGGCGGATGTCGCCCTGATGGACGACGATCTGCGCAAGATCCCGGCATTCATTCGCCTGTCACGCCAGACCTCCAGCATCCTCAAGCAGAACATTGCCCTGGCATTGGTCATCAAAGCGATCTTTCTTGCGGTAACCTTCCTCGGTATGGCCACCATGTGGATGGCCGTGTTTGCCGACATGGGCGTGAGTCTGTTGGTGGTGTTCAACGGTTTGCGCCTGCTGCGCAAATAGAGCAAGAGAGGCCGCTGTGCTGAGTGCCGAGCTGAAAGCGTTTTACCGGGTGGCCCAGTTGGGCAGCATTACTCAGGCCGCAAAAAAGCTCGGGCTTAGCCAGCCGACTGTGACCACGCAGATCCGTAACCTCGAAAGCCAGTACGCCGTGGAGCTGTTCTACCGTGGCGGCCGGCGCCTGACACTCAGCGATGAGGGCGTGCGTCTGCTGCCGATGGTCAAGGCGCTGCTGCAGCAAGAAGCCGACATCGAGTTCTTTTTGCGCAACAGCGGCCAGGGCAACGGCACCTTGCGTATCGCCGCCACGGCACCGTATTACATCCTCGATCTGGTGAAGGCCTTTCGCGAACGCTTGCCGCAGATCGAAGTGTCGGTGGACATCGGCAATTCCCAGCAGGTGCTTGAAGCGCTGGATGAATACCGGGTCGACATTGCGGCCTCGTCGCAATTACTCGAAGACCCGCGCCTGATTCGCCGCGTACTCGGCGCCGATCCGCTGGTGCTGGCGGTGCATCGCAATCACCCGCTGGCCAACCTAGAACACGTGCCGTTGAGTGCGCTGGCCGGGCATTGTCTGTTGATGCGCGAACAGGGTTCGACCACGCGCAAGTTGACGGAAGAACTGCTTGAAAGCGCCGGTGTCAGCTTTGGCCCGCTGCTGGAAATCGGTAGCCGGGAATCGATCCGCGAGGCGGTGCTGCGCAACATCGGCATCAGCATCATTGCCCGGCAAGAAGTGCCCCACGACCCGCAGCTTCGGGTGCTGACCCTGGAAAATGCCCCGGTCATCCACGAATACCTGTACTGCCTCAAAGAGCGTAAATCGGCGCGTTTGCCAGCGGCTTTTCTGGGGCTGGCGCAAGAGATGGCCCCGGCCTGACCACAACCACTGTGGGAGCGGGCTTGCTCGCGATGCAGGCGATGCGGCCTGTCAGGCAAAACGCGGTAAGGCCATCGCGAGCAAGCCCGCTCCCACAATGACCCAGCACCCATACCCAAATCCACCAATACCACTATCGGCAGCTTTGGCCTTGCTGCCATATCCTGTACGCATTGCGTCTCTAGGATGACCCCCATCTGCTTGATGAGGTGCATCCATGAACAGCTCGAACGCAACCGCTTTGACCCAACCCGGCGTACCGATGAGGGTGCGCAATGTCAGCAAACGCTTTGGCGCCTTTACCGCGCTGGACAGCGTCTCGCTGGAGGTGGCCGCAGGCGAACTGGTGTGCCTGCTCGGGCCGTCAGGTTGCGGCAAGACCACGCTGCTGCGGTGCATTGCGGGGCTTGAACGCCAGGACGACGGCGCGCTGTATCTGGGTGATCGCGATGTGTCCGAGCTGGCACCGCAAGCCCGTGACTACGGGATTCTGTTTCAGTCCTACGCCTTGTTTCCCAATCTGACCGTTGAAGCCAACATCGCTTATGGCCTGGCGGGCAGCAATCGTGATGTGGTGCGCAAGCGCGTTGGCGACATGCTCGAACTGGTGGGCCTGACCGGCAGCGAAAAGAAATACCCGGGGCAGTTGTCGGGTGGCCAGCAACAGCGCGTTGCCCTGGCCCGCGCCCTGGCTCCTTCGCCGTCCTTGTTGTTGCTCGACGAGCCGATGTCGGCACTGGATGCCCGTGTGCGTGAGCACTTGTGTACCGAACTGCGCCAACTCCAGCGCAGCCTGGGCATCACTACGCTGATGGTGACGCACAACCAGGACGAGGCCATGTTGATGGCCGACCGCATTGCCGTGATGAACAACGGTAAGGTCGAGCAATACGCCACCCCGCAGGAAATCTACGACAAACCGGCCACCCCGTTCGTGGCCGAGTTTGTGGGGCAGGGCAACTGGCTGCCGTTCCAGCGCAACAGCGCGAGCCACGCCCAGGTCGGCGGTATGAACATGCGCCTGGCAGACGATGCCGGGCGTGCCGCCTCGGGCCGTCTGTTTTGTCGCCCTGAAGCCATCAGCGTGAACCCGGTGCTGCATCAGGAAAACCTGTTCCCGGCGCGGGTGCGAGAAATCACCTTTCTGGGCAATCGTTGCCGCATGAGTTTTGAACTCAACCACTTGCCGGGCCATGCGCTGACTGCCGAAGTCGGCAGCCAGGACTTGCCGCGCCTTGGCGCCCCGGACATTTTCGTCGCCCTGCCCCCGGGCAGCTTGCAGGTGTTTGCCTGAGATGGCTGCTGATATGGCCCTGCCACTGCCCGGCAACCTGCCCCGCAAAACTACCCGCGCTGAGCTCGGCGACCGCATGTTTGTAGTCGGCGGCAAACTGCTTTTACTGCTGCTGCTGGGGGTTGCCGTGTTGATGCCGTTGCTGGCGATCTTCTGGCGCGGCTTGAGCGCCGAAGAGGGGCAGGGCGGTGGTTGGGTTGCCGCTCGGGAGCTGGTCACCAGCGATAATTTCCACTGGCTGGTGGGCAATAGCCTCAAAGTGGCGCTCAGTGTAGCGGCCATTGTCGTGCCGCTGGCCTACCTGTTTGCCTACGCCCTGCAACGCACCCTGATCCCCGGCAAACCCATCTGGCGCGGTATGTCCCTGTTGCCGCTGATGGCTCCGTCGATGTTGCCGGGCATTGCGCTGGTCTACCTGTTCGGTAATCAGGGCATGTTGCGCGGGCTGATTTCGGACAACATCTACGGCTTCTGGGGAATCGTGCTCGGCGAAGTGATTTATACCTTCCCCCACGCGTTGATGATTTTGCTGTCGGCCTTGTCGCTGGCCGATGCACGTTTGTTTGATGCGGCATCGAGCATGGGCGCCGGGCCATTCAAAGCCTTTCGCAGCATCACCTGGCCGGGCACCCGGCAGGCGGTGTTCGCAGCGTTCTGCCTGGTGTTCACCCTGACCATCACTGACTTCGGGGTGCCTGTGGTGGTGGGCGGTGACTATCAAGTGCTGGCGCTGGAAGCCTACAAGGCCGTGGTCGGTCAGCAGCAATTCGGTCGCGGTGCCCTGATCGGCATGGTCTTGTTGCTGCCTGCGCTGTTCAGCTTCGGGGTCGATGCCTGGCTGCGCCGCCAGCACGGCGATGCCATGAGCGGCCGCGCCCAAGTGTTCAAGCCCCTGCCTTCCAAGATGCGTGACCGCTGCTACCTGGCCATCGTGCTGCTGATCTGCGCCATCCTGCTGCTGGTGTTCGGCATGGCGGTGTACTCGTCGCTGGTCACGTTCTGGCCGTACAACCTGTCGTTGTCGCTCAAGCACTACCAGTTCGGCGACACGGCCGGCGGCGGCTGGCTGGCCTATCGCAACAGCGTGACGATGGCGCTGTGCACGGCCTTGATCGGGAGTGCAGTCATCTTCACCGGTGCCTACCTGATGGAAAAAACCAGGGGCCAGAAGGGACTGACCCTGGCCCTGCGCATGCTCAGCTTCGTGCCGATGGCGGTGCCCGGCCTGGTGCTTGGCCTGGGCTACGTGTTCTTTTTCAATTTGCCCGGCAACCCGCTTCACGTGCTCTACGGCACCATGACCCTGCTGGTGGTGTGCACCATTGCTCATTATTTGACCACCGCGCAAATGACCGCCACCACTGCGCTGCGCCAGCTCGACGGCGAATTCGAAGCGGCCGCGCTGTCGCTGAAAGCGCCGCTGTACCGCCATTACTGGCGCGTCACCGTGCCGATCTGCCTGCCAGCGCTGCTGGACATCATCCGCTACCTGTTTGTCTCGGCGATGACCACCGTGTCGGCGGCGATCTTCCTCTACAGCCCCGACACCATCCTTGCAGCGGTGGCGGTGCTGAACATGGACGACGCCGGCAATGTGGGCGGCGCGGCGGCCATGTCGACCCTGATCCTGTTCACCTCGGCGTGTGTGTCCCTGCTGCTGGCCCGGGCTTCGCGCGGCTTGCTGAGTCGCTCCCAGGCCTGGCGCCAGGGCGCTCCTGCGCAATGATGCGTGCCCACACAACTCTGCCCCTACAACCATAAAGGAACCGCACCATGTTCAAGCCACTTGCCCTTGCCGCTGCTGTCCTCACCGCTTTTAGCTTCAATGCGTTTGCTGCGAAAACCGAGCTGACCGTATACACGGCCCTCGAAGCCGAGCAGCTCAAGACCTATAAGCAGGCTTTCGAGAAGGCCAACCCGGACGTTGAGATCAAGTGGGTGCGCGATTCCACGGGCATCATCACGGCCAAACTGCTGGCTGAAAAAGCCCGCCCGCAAGCCGATGCCGTATGGGGCCTGGCTGCGTCCAGCCTGGCGATCCTGGATCAGCAAGGAATGCTGCAACGCTACGCGCCCAAGGATCTGGCCAAGATTGGCGTCAACTACCGCGATGCGGCCAATCCGCCTGCCTGGGTGGGGATGGACGTGTGGGCTGCGACCATTTGCTTCAACACCATCGAAGCCGAGAAACAGGGCCTGACCAAGCCGGTGAGCTGGCAAGACCTGACCAAGCCCGAGTACAAGGGCAAGATCGTCATGCCCAACCCGGCTTCATCCGGTACCGGCTTTCTGGACGTGAGCGCGTGGTTGCAGACCTTTGGCGAGAAGCAGGGTTGGCAGTACATGGACGACCTGCACCAGAACATCGGCCAGTACGTTCACTCCGGCTCCAAGCCATGCAAGTTGGCCGCTTCGGGGGAATTCCCGATCGGTATTTCGTTTGAATATCCGGCGGTGCAGCTCAAGCGCCAGGGTGCCCCGCTGGACATCGTGTTGCCAAAAGAAGGCCTGGGTTGGGAAATCGAAGCCACTGCCGTGATCAAGGGGACGCCCCACGAAGAAGCCGCCAAGAAGCTGGCTGACTTCTCCGCCAGCCCCGCAGCGATGGAGCTTTATAAAGAGAACTTCGCCGTCCTCGCCCAGCCCGGCATTGCCAAGCCACAGACCGAACTGCCAGCCGACTACGAGCAGCGCCTGATCAAGAACGACTTCGCCTGGGCCTCGCAGAACCGCGACAGCATCCTGGCCGAGTGGCGCAAACGCTATGACGGCAAGTCCGAGAAAGCGGCGCAGTAGTTTTGTAGCCACAAAAGACCTGTGGGAGCGGGCTTGCCCGCGATTGGATAGCCGCATCGCGGCGTTTGTATCGCGAGCAAGCCCGCTCTCACAAGGTAAGTGAAGTTGCCCTTCAGGACATCGTGATGACTCAACCAATCCTTATCGTCGGCGCTGGCATTCTGGGCTTGTCCCACGCCTATGCCGCTGCAAGACGCGGGCTCAAGGTGCGCGTATTCGAGCGTACGGCTACGCCCTTGGGCGCTTCGGTGCGCAACTTTGGCCAGGCCCTGGTCACCGGCCAACCGCCCGGCGTGATGCTCGATCTGGCCCGGGCCAGTCGCCCTGTCTGGGCCGACTGGGCGCAGCGTGCAGGTTTCGAGCTCAAGCGTAATGGCTCATACCTGTTCGCCCGCACCGAAGCCGAAGAGCACCTGCTGGACGCCTTTTGCCAAGGCCGCGCTCGTGAATTCGGCTATCGTGCCGAACTGTTGCGCGGCGCAGACCTGGACGCGCTGTACGGCGGTCAATTCAGCCATCACCGTGCTGCTTTGCACGGTCTGGACGATCAGCAGGTCTATTCCCGGGAGGCGATCCCGGCATTGATTGCGTATCTGCAGCGTGACCTGGGGGTCGAGTTTCATTTTTCGACCCTGGTACGCGAGGTCGAGCCCGGTCAAGTCCACACCACGGCGGGCAGTTTCAAGGGCTCGCAGGTGATTGTGTGTTCGGGGCACGATTACCTGACTTTACTGGCCGAGCCGCTGGCCCGGCTCAACCCGCAGATTTGCCGCCTGCAAATGCTGCGTGTGAGACCCAAGGTCGATTTGAAGTTGCAACACGCCCTGCTGACCGGGCTCAGCTGTGTGCATTACGGTGCCTTTGCCGACTTGCCAGAAGCAGCGGCGGTGCAGGACGAAATCCTGCGAGGCAGCCCCCATCTGGATCAGCACGGCATACATCTGCTGATCAGCCCAACGCCCTACGGTGACTTGATTGTCGGTGATTCTCACGATTACAGCCGGGATCCGACACCCTTTAACGGTGAACAGGTTGATAACTGGATGCTGCAGCTGTGCGAGGAAACCCTGGGTTGTGAAGTCCGGGTGATTGAGCGTTGGCAGGGTGTCTATGGGGCAAAAGGGGCCAAGCCGTTCACCTGGCTGGAGGTGGAACCGGGGCTGAATGCGGCGCTGATGCACACCGGCGTGGGCATGAGCGTGGGCCCGGCGATGGCCGAGGGCAATATCGCCCGGATGCTGGAGAGCATGTGATGACAGCTGCGCAGCAAGTGGTTGAAGAGGTGTTTGGCTTGTATCGGCAATACGGCACTGACGATTACATCGGCGAGCCGGTGTCCCAGATCGAGCATATGTCCCAGGCCGCACAGTTAGCGTTGGCCGAAGGCTGTGACGATGAAGTGGTATTGGCGGCGTTCTTTCACGATATTGGCCACTTCTGCGTCAATGATGCAAAGAACATGGATGGCTATGGCGTGGTCAGCCATGAACGGGTGGGCGCCAATTATTTGCGCCGTGCAGGTTTCAGCGAGCGGGTGGCCAGGCTGGTGGAGTACCACGTACAGGCCAAGCGCTACCTGACCTTGCGCCAGCCGGGGTATTACGACTTGCTGAGCGAGGCCAGCATTCGCACGCTGGGGTATCAGGGCGGGGTGATGAGCGAGGCCGAGGCGGATGCATTCGAGCAAGATCCGCTGTGTGCGTTGAGCCTGCGCATGCGGGTCTGGGATGAGCAGGCCAAACAAGAGCATGTCCCCATCATTGACCTGCAAATGCTTAAGGACAAGGCCATCCGCCTGCTGAACAGTTAAAGACAAACTCTTGTGGGAGCGGGCTTGCTCGCGATGCAGGCGATGCGGTCTACCTGCATGACCACGGTGATGCCATCGCGAGCAAGCCCGCTCCCACAGAAGATGCCTTTCAGATGTGTGTGGCCAGCCACTCGATCTGTTCCTGGCGCTCGGCCTGGTTCAACTTCGGATGGGGGTTCAGAGACGACCATTGCGGGTGCGCACGGGCTTTGTTCAGGGCTTCGGGCAATTTGCCCTCGCGCCAGGTTTTGTCCTGTGGGGTGGCGACCTTGATGCTGTCGACAGCGGCATGCCCGCGGGCATTGAGGGCGTGCAGCAATTGCCGTTGGCGCAAGGCCAGCAGGCGCAACACGCTGTCGTCCACGGTCAATTCACGCTGGCCCTTGAGTTTGCCCAGCAAGCGGCTGCCATAGCTGCGTGCGGTCTGCAGCGCACCGCCGGCAATGGCGCCGGCCAGTGCGGCCGCACCCAGGGTCAGGCCGCCGACCATCAGGTCCACACCGGCCCCGGCCGCCGCGCCTGCAGCAATCCCGCTACCGACCCGCACACCCAGTTGCTTGAGGGTCTCGGGGTTGAACAAGTCATCGCCCCAGCGCCCGTCAAGCAACGGCAAATCACTGGCCGCCGCATCGCTGGTACGAAAGCCATACAGTTTGAGCATGGCTTCAACGCAGCGCTGCTCACGCTGGCGGATGGCTTCGCGCAGTTGCTGGATGGCCTGTTGTTCGGCGGCTTTTTCGCTGATCACGCTACGACGGCACGCGGCGCAGTCGATCAGCAACTCGGCGATCAAGCGCAGCGCACTGTGCTTGCGGGCTTCTCGTTGGGCCTCCTGGTCTGTAATCAGGCGCTGCAACGCCTCCCGTGAATGCTCCAGCAGCAGGGCCAGGCTTTCATACAAGCGGCGCTCGCCATCTTCGGGCGGGGCCACGCTGTCAAACCGCACCAGAGCATGCAAACCAAGGCGTGCCAGGGCTTCGCGCCATTCAGGCTCGCGGTGCTGCGGGCTGCTGACAAAATTGAGCACCGGCAGCAGCGGCTTGCCGCAACTGGCCAGCACACTGAGTTCGTCGCGGTACTTGGCCAGGACCGGCTCGCGGGCGTCGATCACAAACAACCCCGCGTCCGATGCCAGCAGTTGGCGCAGTACCTTGGCCTCCTGCTCAAAACGCTGGCGTGCCTCGCTGCCTTCAAGAAACCGGGCCACCCGCGCCGGGCCATCAAGGCGTTCGCCGGGGTGGTCGAGGCGCTCAAGGTAGTCGAGCAGGGCGATGGCATCTTCAAGCCCCGGGGTGTCGTAAAGCTCCAGCAGGGGCTCGCCGTCTACCGACAATCGCGCACCTTCGACATGGCGCGTGGTACTGGGACGATGGGACACCTCGCCAAAGCCGACATCCCGGGTCAGGGTGCGCAGCAAAGAGGTTTTGCCGACATTGGTGTGGCCGACTACGGCCAGCGTCAGTGGCTTAGTCATGGCCTGTCTCCAGCCAGTTCAAGGGGGCACTGGCGGCGAACGGCAGCCCCAGTTGCTGCAGCGCAGTGTGCCAGTCGCCCAGGCGGTCGGCATCCAGCGCCTGGCCGGGCGGGGCTTGCAGCAGCCACACGCGGGTCTCGCTGGCACTGCGGGCCAGTTCGCCGATCAGCGCCAGGCTGCCGCGGTCCGGCGAGCGCCGCGGGTCGCAAGCGATGGCAAGCCGGGCCGGAGGGAAGCGGGTCATTTGTTCGAGCAGTTTTTGCCGGGACTCGCGGCTGTCGAGTATGCCCGCATCCTTGACCGTGGGCGGCAAGGTGGGTGGCCACGGATGCTGGTCGTCCAGTTCAATGGCCACGATCAATGCGCCATCGGTGTGCAGGTCGCTGTGCCCGCCCTGCACGCTGTGCAATTGCTCGGGGGCGATGTCGTTGACGCCCAGGCGTTCGCTGCTGGGCATCAGCCGTTCGCGCAACTGGCTGTAGCCGGGCAGGTTGAGATCCAGCTCCAGAGCGTTGCGCCCGGTTTTCCAGCGCCACAGGCACAAGGCTGCCAGAAGCAGGCGCGGCAGTACGCCGTAAATCAGTACCACGCCAACCAGCCAGACCGCCCAGGCCTGACGCACCAGTTCGTTGTTGTAGAGGCTGGTGTCGTTGCTGATGCGGATCATCTCTACGGTCGGCACGCTCATGCCCAGCCAGTTGGGCAATGCGCCAAGGGCGCGGGTGGCGGCGACAAAGACGTCGGCGCCCAGAATCGTGGTCTCCCAGATAAACCCGTAGCGGCGGGTGGCCATAAGCAACAGCATCATCACCAGCGCGCTGAGCATTGCCAGCAGCCACAGGCCATTGACCAGTGTGCCGAGCGCCCAGCGATTGAGTTTGCGCCGTTGCAGCAACAGCAATAACGCGGGTGCCAATTGCGCGGCCTTGGCGTCACGGGCGAGTTTTTCACTGAGCCACAGCCACAGGCGGCCGAGGCTGGCGCCGTGTTCACCGGCAAACAGCAGGCCGGTTGCCCAGCTCAGAAGCAGTATCAGGTTGAGCCCCAGCAGGCTGCCCAGTGCCCAGAACACATTGACCGGGGTTTGCCCGTCGCCCAGGGCCGCAAATGCAAGGCCGGCGCCGCTGATCACGGCCAGCACGGCCAGCACCAGCAACGCCAGCCGGGCGCCTTGCAGCCAGTGCTGCATGGCACTGAGCAAACCATCGCGTTCGGCCAGCCACAGGGCACGGTTTTGCAGGCGTGTGGATAAGTCGCCAGCCGTGGTGCGGGCACGGCGATTGGCTTCCAGGTCGTCCAGCGGGCCTGCGTGTTCTTCGCGCAGGCGCACGGTCTCGGTCAACCAGAGGCGTTGTAATGGGGAAAGTTGAGTCACGCGACATTCCATTCAAGTGAACAAGGAGCATAACCGCTGTTAGTCAGGCGGGGTACTGTCGGCGCAGGTCGCTCTGGTATCCTCGGCGCCATGAAAAAATCACTCCCCCTAAGCCTGATCGCGGCACTCGCTGAAAACCGCGTGATCGGCGTCGACAACAGCATGCCGTGGCATTTGCCTGCGGATTTCAAATACTTCAAGGCCACCACCCTGGGCAAGCCGATCATCATGGGTCGCAAAACCTGGGACTCCCTGGGGCGCCCGTTGCCGGGTCGATTGAACCTGGTGGTCAGTCGTCAGACCGATTTGCAGCTCGAAGGTGCCGAGGTGTTTGCATCGCTTGAAGCCGCGGTTGAGCGTGCCGAGCAGTGGGCAACCGAGCAGGGCGTAAGCGAAGTCATGTTGATTGGCGGCGCGCAGTTGTACACCCAGGGCCTGGCGGATGCCGACCGGTTGTACCTGACGCGGGTGGGGATGAGCCCGGAAGGCGATGCGTGGTTCCCTGAGTTTGATCAGGCGCAATGGAAGCGGGTGTCAGAAGAACTGCATGCCGCCGCGGATGACAAGCCGGCGTTCAGCTTTGAGGTGTGGGAAAGGGTTTAAGGCAACCCATTACCCTGTGGACCTGGCTTGCTCGCGATTGCATCACCGCGTTGGTACAGACAAACCGCGTTGCCTGAATCGCGAGCAAGCCCGCTCCCACAAGCGTGGGCGCGGGGTCAGTCAGGTGTTACGCGTGCGCCAGATCACCATGGTCGTCTTCAGCCAGAATGGCCTTGTCGGTCTGGTGCAGAATCTGGCTGGTCACCGTACCGGCGACCATCGAACCGCTGACGTTCAGCGCCGTGCGGCCCATGTCGATCAGTGGCTCAACCGAAATCAGCAACGCCACCAGCGATACCGGCAAGCCCATCGCGGGCAATACGATCAGTGCCGCGAAGGTCGCACCACCGCCCACACCGGCCACGCCCACTGAACTCAAGGTCACAATCGCTACCAGCGACGCGATCCACACCGGGTCCAGCGGGTTGATGCCAACGGTCGGGGCAACCATCACCGCCAACATGGCCGGGTACAGGCCGGCACAGCCGTTCTGGCCAATGGTGGCGCCAAACGAGGCGGCAAAGCTGGCGATGGAAGATGGAATCCCCAGGCGACGGGTTTGCGCTTCAATGCTCAGCGGGATGCTGGCCGCGCTCGAGCGGCTGGTGAAAGCAAACGTCAGTACTGGCCATACCTTGCGGAAAAAGCGCAGCGGGTTAACGCCGGATACCGACAGGATCACGCCATGAATCACGAACATCAGGGCTAGGGCGATGTAGGACACCACCACAAAGCTGCCCAGTTTGATGATGTCTTGCACGTTGGACATGGCGACCACTTTGGTCATCAGGGCCAGAACGCCATACGGGGTCAGTTTCATCACCAGGCGCACCAGGCGCATCACCCAGGCTTGCAGGGTGTCGATGGCGCTGAGGATCTTGCCGCCTTTTTCCGGTTCATCCTTGAACAGTTGCAGTGCAGCAATACCCAGGAATGCAGCGAAAATCACCACGCTGATGATCGAGGTCGGCTTGGCTCGGGCCAGGTCGGCAAACGGGTTCTGCGGGATAAACGACAGCAGCAACTGCGGCACGTTCAGGTCCGACACCTTGCCCACGTAGTCGCTCTGGATCACTTGCAGGCGGCTCATTTCAGCCGCGCCCGCCACCAGGCCATCGGCGGTCAGGCCGAACAGGTTGGTCAGGCCGATGCCCACCAGCGCTGCGATCATGGTGGTGAACAGCAGCGTGCCGATGGTCAGGAAGCTGATCTTGCCCAGGGATGAGGCGTTATGCAGTCGGGCCACAGCGCTGAGGATCGATGCGAAAACCAGCGGGATCACGATCATTTGCAGCAGTTGCACGTAGCCGCTGCCTACCAGATCGAACCAGCCGATGGACGTTTTCAGGGTAGGGCTATCAGCACCGTAGGTCATGTGCAGGCACAGACCGAAGACCACGCCGAGAACCAGTGCCAGCAAGACTTTTTTAGCCAGGCTCCACGCGGTGTGGCGGGTCAGCGACAGGCCAAACAGCAACGCGAGGAACACCAGCAGATTGAGGATCAGCGGGAAATTCATGAAAACTCCGAGGGGACGACGTGTATCAGTATTTGTATGCAGCTATTGCGAACCGGAAATCGTAACAGTTTGAAATAACAGGAAATATACCGTTGTGGAATGACAACCTTTGTTTTTGGAATAAGGCGGTGACGCATTCACGACGATAGCCGTCGTGTCCGAATCAAAAATTGTCACACAGGTTTGTTAGCTTCGATGCCTTTGACGTGGAGCATAGCTGATGAAACTGACCGCCAAGTTGATCGCTGCAACCCTGTGTCTGGGCCTGACGGGCCAGGCACTGGCCACAGAACTGAAACACTGGCCCGCTGACCAGGCCAGGCAACTGGAAGCCATGATCGCCGCCAACGCGAACAAGGGTAACTTCGCGGTCTTTGACATGGACAACACCAGCTATCGCAACGATCTGGAAGAGGCCCTGCTGCCTTATATGGAGAACAAGGGCCTGATCACCCGCGAAAGCCTGGACCCGTCACTCAAACTGATCCCCTTCAAAGACACCGCTGACCACAAGGAAAGCCTGTTCAGTTACTACTATCGCCTGTGTGAAATCGACGACATGGTCTGCTACCCGTGGGTGGCCCAGGTGTTTTCCGGTTTCACCCTGCAACAGCTCAAGGGTTACGTGGATGAGTTGATGGCGTCGGGCAAGCCGGTGCCGGTGACTTATTTCGAGGGTGATGTGGTCAAGACCTCAGAGGTTCAGCCGCCCAAGGTGTTTACCGGTCAGGTCGAGCTGTTCAACAAACTGATGGAAAACGGCATCGAGGTCTACGTGATGACGGCCGCCTCGGAAGAGCTGGTGCGCATGGTGGCGGCCGATCCCAAGTACGGTTACAACGTCAAGCCGCAGAACGTGATTGGCGTGACCACCTTGCTCAAGGACCGTAAAACCGGGGAGCTGACCACGGCACGCAAGCAGATCAGTGCGGGCACCTATAACGAAAAAGCCAACCTTGGGCTGGAACTGACGCCTTACCTGTGGACTCCGGCGACGTGGATGGCGGGCAAGCAAGCGGCGATCCTGACCTATATCGATCAATGGAAAAAACCGGTGCTGGTGGGCGGTGATACGCCGTCCAGTGATGGCTACATGTTGTTTCACGGGGTTGACGTCGCCAAGGGCGGGATTCACCTGTGGGTCAACCGCAAGGACAAATACATGGCGCAGCTGGAAGGCATGATGGCCAAAAACGCAGCGGCCCAGGCCAAGGAAGGTTTGCCGGTGACGGCGGACAAGAACTGGGTGATCGTCAAGCCTGACCAGATCCAGTAATTCCTGTGGGAGCGGGCTTGCTCGCGATGCAGGCGGCGCGGTCTGCCTGCATGACCACGGCGATGCCATCGCGGGCAAGCCCGCTCCCACACGGGTGGTTATGTTGCCCATAAAAAATCCCGGCACCTGGCCGGGATTTTTGTTGTTGCAGGGTGGCTTACGGCACCAGCTTGTCCAGCAATGCTTTGTCACGCACCGCGCCCTTGTCGGCGCTGGTGGCCAGCAAGGCGTAGGCCTTGAGGGCGGTGGTGACTTTGCGCGGACGCACTTCAACCGGCTTCCAGCCTTTCTTGTCTTGCGCGGCACGGCGTGTCGCCATTTCTTCGTCGCTGATCAGCAGGTTGATCGAGCGGTTTGGAATGTCGATCAGCACTTTGTCGCCGTCCTGCACCAGACCGATCGCGCCGCCAGCCGCCGCTTCCGGCGAAGCATGGCCGATGGACAGGCCCGACGTACCGCCCGAGAAGCGGCCATCGGTAAGCAGGGCGCAAGCTTTGCCCAGACCTTTGGATTTCAGGTAGGACGTCGGGTAAAGCATCTCTTGCATGCCCGGGCCGCCTTTCGGGCCTTCGTAGCGGATGATCACGATGTCACCGGCCTGCACTTCGTCCGCCAGAATGCCGCGCACGGCGCTGTCCTGGCTTTCGAAGATCTTGGCATTGCCTTCGAACACGTGGATCGACTCGTCTACGCCCGCCGTTTTAACGACGCAACCATCCAGCGCGATGTTGCCGTACAGCACGGCCAGGCCGCCTTCTTGCGAGTAGGCATGCTCGACACTGCGGATACAGCCGTTTTCACGGTCGTCGTCCAGGGTGTCCCAGCGGGTCGACTGGCTGAACGCGGTTTGGGTTGGAATACCGGCCGGGCCTGCACGGAAGAAGGTATGCACGGCTTCGTCGTCAGTCTGGGTGATGTCCCACTTGGCGATGCCTTCGGCCAGGGTCTTGCTGTGTACGGTCGGCAGGTCGGTGTGCAGCAGACCGCCACGGGCCAGCGAGCCGAGGATGGAGAAAATGCCGCCGGCGCGGTGCACGTCTTCCATGTGGTACTTCTGGATGTTCGGCGCGACTTTGCACAGCTGCGGCACGTGACGCGACAGGCGGTCGATGTCTTTCAGGTCGAAGTCGATCTCGGCCTCTTGGGCAGCGGCCAGCAAGTGCAGGATGGTGTTGGTCGACCCGCCCATGGCGATGTCCAGCGTCATGGCGTTTTCGAATGCCTTGAAGTTGGCGATGTTGCGCGGCAGTACCGATTCGTCGTTCTCGACGTAGTACTGGCGGCACAGGTCGACGATGGTGCGACCAGCTTGCAGGAACAGTTGCTCGCGGTCGCTGTGGGTCGCCAGTGCCGAGCCGTTGCCCGGCAGGGCCAGGCCCAGGGCTTCGGTCAGGCAGTTCATGGAGTTGGCGGTGAACATGCCGGAGCACGAACCACAGGTAGGGCAAGCGCTGCGCTCGTACTCGGCAACCTTCTCGTCAGAAGCGCTGGAGTCGGCCGCGATGACCATGGCATCTACCAGGTCCAGGCCGTGGCTGGCGAGTTTGGTCTTGCCCGCTTCCATTGGGCCACCGGAAACGAAAATCACCGGGATGTTGAGGCGCAACGAGGCCATCAACATGCCAGGGGTGATCTTGTCGCAGTTGGAGATACACACAATGGCGTCGGCGCAGTGGGCGTTGACCATGTACTCGACGGAGTCGGCGATGATCTCGCGGCTCGGCAGCGAATACAGCATGCCGTCATGGCCCATGGCGATGCCGTCGTCTACGGCAATGGTGTTGAATTCCTTGGCAACGCCGCCAGCGCGCTCGATCTCGCGGGCAACCAGTTGACCCATGTCCTTCAGGTGGACGTGGCCGGGTACGAACTGGGTAAAGGAGTTGGCAATGGCGATGATCGGCTTTTTAAAGTCGGCATCTTTCATCCCCGTGGCGCGCCACAAAGCGCGGGCGCCGGCCATGTTGCGGCCGTGGGTGGAGGTTTTCGAACGATAGTCAGGCATGGAACAACTCCGGGCGGCTAATCAGGTAACAAACAGGGAAGTGAGCTTCTAATGACTGGCAGACCACACAGAAAATGACTACGTGTCAGCTAGCTGCCTTAAACGCTGCGGGATCGCCGCGCGCCTGGGCCTGAGCTCATAAACCCGCCGGGGATGATTGGCGATGAATCCGTCGATTCTACACGGCTGGCGGGCGGAGGGAATGGGCAGGGCCGTTACTCCAAGGTACAAATGAATGACTCGTGAAGATGTATGGGGCAATAAGTTCTAGTAAGGCGGGACCTACTTTACTGTGGGAAAGAACTATTTTTAAAAAGTGGCAAGATCATTTAATGGGAACCAAGCAATAGTGTGCGATTGGTTTTTTGGTGAGGAGTGCAAATGCTGACGCTTGATCGATCCGTCAAAACGTATCTGGTCATCGGCCTGGTGCAAGGGCTGTTGCTATGGCTGGGCACCGCCATAGGCGAGCCGGGAGTCCAATATGGGCTGATGACTGCAGTGCTGGTGGGTGGCATCAACCTGTTGCTGCTGGGCGAGAAAATCCGTCAGAGCGGCACTATAGGGTTGGTGCTCGGGCTTACGGCAGTCATGACGGCAATCAGTGCCTGGGTATTTTGGGGCGGCGATGAGTATTGGCGCTCAGGCAGTTGGCTGGTGGGCAGTTGGACCTTCTTCGCCGCCGTCATTACTTATGTGTGCACGGTTTTTATGCTGAGCTGGCCGACGCGCGAGGGGCGCTACCCACGCTACGAAGACCTGTTCCGCCATGCCTGGGACACAGTGTTTATCGTCATGCTGGGCCTGCTGTTGAACGGGGTGTTCTGGGCATTGCTGTTGCTGTGGGGCGGGCTGTTCAAGATGCTCGGCATCGTGGCGCTCAACAAGCTGTTCTCAACCGATGGGTTTATCTGCGTCAGCTCGGCGATGGTGTTTGCCCTTGGCGTGCATATGGGCCGCGAAAAAGAGCGGGTTGTCGGCCAGCTGCGCGGGATTTTGCTGGCGCTGTGCCGCTTTCTGCTGCCGTTGAGTGCGCTGATTGTCATTGTGTTCACTTTCGCCTTGCCTTTTACCGGGCTGGAGCCGATCTGGGATACCGGCTATTCGACGCCAATCATGTTGTGGCTGGTGGCGGTCAGTCTGTTTTTGCTCAATGGCGTGTTTCAGGATGGCAGCCAAGGCAGCGGTTATCCGGCCTGGCTGGTGCGGGTAATCGACCTTTGCCTGCTGTGCTTGCCGGTGCTGGTGGTGTTGGCGGGGTATTCGACCTGGCTGCGTATCGAGCAGTACGGCCTGACCCCGTCGCGGATTCTGGCCATGGCGCTGGTGCTGATGATTTTTGTTCATTGCCTGGCGGCGGTTTGGGCCGTGTTCGCCACCAAGGCTGTCTGGCTGGGTAGCTTGCGTGCCAGTAATCCGTTGATTGCGCTGCTGTGTGTGGTGTTGCTGCTGGGGCTGCATACGCCGTGGTTCAGCCCGCTTAAGTTGAGCGCGAACAATCAGGTGCAGCGCGTGCTCAGCGGCAAGGCTGCGGTGGATACCTTTGATGCTGATACCTTGCGCAATCGTCTGGGGCCACAGGGCAAGCAGGCGTATGACGCGTTGTTGGCGCAAGTCGAGCAGGGGGTGGTACTGACCGGGCCGAAGCGGCAAGTCTTGTTGAAACGTCTCAAGGAAGCAGGAACGGGCAATGGCCCCAGAGGGTCGGAACGGTTGCTGGAATGGATCGGGCCCAAGGTCGAGGGCAGTGAGCAGTTTGAGGACAAGGAGTTTGACGGGCAGTTGTGCCTGGCGCCAGGTTGCGCCCTGTGGGCCGTGGATCTGGATCAGGACGGGCAGCCGGAGGTGCTGCAGTTACCCAAGAACAAGTGGTCCGAGCCGTTGCACTTCTTCAAGCGTGATGCTCAGGGCAAATGGCGGCGAGCCGGTACTTATGCGGGTGATGAGAGCGCGCTGGAACTGATCGAGAAAATCCGCCAAGGCAATGTGAAGGTGGTGAAACCGAGTTATCAGTCATTGCAGATTGGCGAGGTTGAGCTGACGCCGAAGCTGGAGAAGCCTAGCAAGCCCTGAGCCCCCCGTAACAGCTGCCTTCGTTCCTCGGCAGCTGTTACGGGGCGATGCCCGCCTTACTTAGCTGTTAGGCAGCAAACGGCAGGTGATGCTCTTGATGTAGCGTGTTTCGTTGATGGCCGGGTGTACCGGGTGATCCGGACCCTGGCCACCGCGTTCCAGCAGCTGGATGTTGCGATCCAGATGACGGGCGCTGGTCAGCAGAATGTTCTGCAGGTCGTCTTCTGGCAGGTGCATCGAGCACGATGCGCTGACCAGAATCCCGTCCTTGGTGAGCAGGCGCATGGCTTGCTCATTCAGGCGGCGGTAGGCACCTTCGCCGTTTTTCAGGTCTTTTTTGCGTTTGATGAAGGCCGGCGGATCAGCAACGATCACGTCGAAACGCTCTTCGTTGGCTTTGAGTTCCTTGAGGGCTTCAAACACGTCGCCTTCCATGCAGGTGACTCGCTCGGCAAAACCGTTCAGGGCCGCGTTGCGCTCAACACCGTCCAGGGCGAACGATGACGCGTCGACACAGGTCACTTCGCTGGCGCCGAAAGCAGCCGCCTGAATACCCCAGCCACCGATGTAGCTGAACAGGTCCAGGACCTTTTTGCCTTTGACGTAAGGCGCCAGGCGGGCACGGTTCATGCGGTGGTCGTAGAACCAGCCGGTTTTCTGACCGGTCATGACCGGCGCTTCGAACTTGACGCCGTTCTCTTCCAGCGCAACCCACTCCGGCACCAGGCCGAACACGGTTTCGACGTAGCGCTCAAGGCCTTCAGCGTCGCGGGCAGCCGAGTCGTTCTTGAACAGGATGCCGCTTGGCTTGAGGACTTGCACCAGCGCTGCGATCACGTCGTCTTTGTGCTGTTCCATGGTGGCCGAAGCCAGCTGGACCACCAGGATGTCACCGAAACGGTCGACTACCAGGCCCGGCAGCAGGTCTGAATCGCCGTAAACCAGGCGGTAGTAAGGCTTGTCGAACAGGCGGTCGCGCAGGGACAGGGCCATGTTCAGGCGGTGAACCAGCAGCGATTTGTCCAATGGCAGCTTGATGTCGCGTGACAGCAGGCGTGCACAGATCAGGTTGTTGGGGCTCATGGCAACGATGCCCAGCGGCTTGCCGCCGGCGGTTTCGAGTACCGCTTGGTCGCCGGCCTTAAAACCGTTCAGCGGTGTGGCGGCTACATCGATTTCGTTGCTGTAGACCCACAAGTGGCCGGCGCGCAGGCGTCGATCGGCATTGGCTTTAAGGCGCAGGCTTGGCAGGGACATGACGTCGCTCCGGGTATTGAAAAGGGCGCGATTATAGCCTTAGACGTAACCTTGAGGCTTGGCTGATTCACCGCATTGCGTCGGATCACGGAGCTAGTCGCGCAGAAATTTCCGTTAGAATCGCCAGCTATTCCAGAGTACGGAGCCCCCATGCCTGAATTACCTGAAGTCGAAACCACCCGGCGTGGCATCGCCCCGCACCTTGAGGGGCAGCGGGTCAGCCGGGTGATTGTGCGCGAGCGCCGTTTGCGCTGGCCGATCCCCGAAGACCTTGATGTACGGCTGTCAGGGCAGCGCATTGTGCTGGTCGAGCGTCGGGCCAAGTACTTGCTGATCAACGCCGAGGTGGGGACGCTGATCAGCCATTTGGGCATGTCCGGCAACTTGCGGCTGGTGGAGGCGGGCCTGCCCGCTGCCAAACATGAGCATGTGGACATTGAACTGGAGTCCGGGCTGGCCTTGCGTTACACCGACCCGCGCCGGTTCGGGGCAATGCTCTGGAGTCTGGATCCGCTGAACCACGAGCTGCTGGCGCGCCTGGGGCCGGAGCCGCTGACGGACCTGTTTGATGGCGATCGACTGTTTCAGCTGTCGCGCAAGCGTTCGATGGCGGTCAAGCCGTTCATCATGGACAACGCGGTGGTGGTGGGCGTGGGCAATATTTACGCGACTGAAGCATTGTTTGCTGCCGGGATCGACCCGCGTCGCGAGGCCAAGAGTATTTCCCGTGCGCGCTATTTGAAGCTGGCGATTGAGATCAAACGGATTTTGGCCGCCGCCATCGAGCGTGGTGGCACGACCTTGCGCGACTTTATCGGTGGCGATGGCCAGCCCGGTTACTTCCAGCAGGAACTGTTCGTGTACGGGCGCGGGTATGAGCCCTGCAAGATCTGCGGCACTGAACTGCGTGATGTAAAGCTGGGTCAGCGCGCCAGCGTGTTCTGCCCGCGTTGCCAGACGTAGCCACCAGTCCTGCGCTGAACGCTTGTGGGAGCGGGCTTGCTCGCGATGCAACCACCTCGGTCGAACGGGTCGATCGCAGTGAATCTATCGCGAGCAAGCCCGCTCCCACACAAATCGCATAGACGATGAATCAGGCCTTCCCGGTAATTGCCCGGTACTTTTCCATCAGCTGTTCTTCGGTTTCCGGGTGGGCTTCATCCAGCGGGATGCAGTCAACCGGGCAAACCTGTTGGCATTGCGGTTCGTCGTAGTGGCCAACGCACTGGGTACACAGGTTGGGGTCGATCACGTAGATCTCTTCGCCCTGGGAAATGGCAGCGTTCGGACACTCGGGTTCGCAGACGTCGCAGTTAATGCAATCGTCGGTGATGATCAGGGACATGGGTACTCCGGCCGGGGCGGTCGGCCCGGGCAACTGAAATCGAATGCGGCAATTGTGCCGCATTGGCGCCCGCAGTGCACGCGGGCGCCGCTTCAGTGGTTATTTCTTGCGAAAACGCTCGGTCAGGGCATCCGCCACGGCCGGGTGTACGAATTTGTTGATATCGCCGCCCAATGCTGCGATTTCGCGCACCAGCGTCGACGATATGAACGAATAACGCTCTGACGGCGTGAGGAACAGACTTTCGACATCGGGGGCCAGTTGGCGATTCATGTTCGCCAGCTGAAACTCGTATTCGAAGTCCGACACGGCACGCAGGCCACGCAGAAAGACATTGGCGTTCTGTTCTTTGGCGAAATGCGCGAGCAGCGTCGAGAAACCGACCACCTCAACATTGGGCAGGTGTTTGGTGACTTCACGAGCCAGCTCCACACGCTGTTCCAGTGGGAATAGCGGGTTTTTCTTGGTGCTGGCAGCGACAGCAATGATCACGTGATCGAACAGGCGCGAAGCGCGTTCGACCAGATCGCCATGGCCCTTGGTAATAGGGTCGAATGTACCTGGGTACAACACTCGGTTCATCGCGTCGTCCTGGCGGGAATCCGTTGGGGAGTCGGATGGTATCGCAGCATTACCGGTCGGCCAAGTCGCCATTCGAAGAAGAAAGCACTATAGACGCGACGAATTAACTGCTTTTTCATGAACTTTTAAGGCGTTCGGCCAGTTGCGTCGCGAGTTTAGCCGTCAATCCGTACACCGATAATTGTGGGTTGGCACCAATGCTGGTGGGGAATAAAGAGCCGTCGTGGACCGATACATTGCGCAATTGATGATGGCGGCCGAGGCTGTCGGTGACGGCCATCTGCGGATTTTCACCCATTGAACATCCGCCCATCACATGGGCACTGGCCAGGCGGGTTCGATACAACTCAAGGCTCAAACTGTCGATCTGGTCACGTGTTTCGCGAAGGCGTGTCATGTAGCGCGCATCGCTGTGCAATGGCATGACTGCGCTGGCACCTGCCGCAAACTGGATTTCGGCCATGCTGTGGAAGGCGCGCTTGAGCCCCTCCCAGCCGTAGGGCGTGAGGGTGTAATCGAGCACCGGACTGTCATCGCTGCGCAACTCGACACTGCCACCAGGGCTGTCAGGATGAAAACCGTCGCGCATCAGCGCCAGCATCATGTGGGTGGTGGGCAGTTTGGCCATTTGTTCAGCGCTGCTCTGGCCAAAGCCTGAAAACAAGGTGGCGGCCAATGCCGGGTGCAGCGGCGGTACTTCGAGTTTGTAGCCCAAAGGGCCTTTGGGACCGTCTTTCCATTGAAAGTGATCTGAGTAAATCGACTGCGGGGCGCCGTAGAAAGGATTGATTGCAGTAGGAAATTGCGCTGCTGAGAAGTTGACCAGATGCAGAAATGTCCGCTTGCCCAGTCGCTTGTGTGGGTCGGGTGCGTCGGAGCGCATCAGCAGGCCGGGCGTATTGATGCCACCGCCTGCCAGAACGTAGTGGCGGGCCTTGACCGTAATCGTGTGGCCGTTGGGGGTCACGCAGCGGCTGTCCATTGCCTGGCACTCCAGGCCGGTGACATGGTCGCCACTGATGGATAACCGCCACGCGCGGGCCAGATACAACAGTTCGCCGCCGTTCTCCAGAGTCGCGGGAATGGTTGTGACCAGCATTGATTGTTTGGCGTTGGTCGGGCAGCCCATGCCGCAATAGCCCAGGTTCCAGCAGCCCCGCACGTTGCGGGGGATCACATGCCAGCTGTAGCCGAGCTTTTCGCAGCCGTTGCGGATCACTTCGTTGTTGGCGTTGGGCGGGACTTGCCAGGGCGCAACACCCAGGCGCTGCTCCATGTGTTCGAACCAGGGAGCCATCTGTTCCTCGCTGTGGCCTGCGACTGCGTGCTCGCGGGCCCAGTGTTCCAGAGTGGGCGCCGGGGTGCGAAAGCTGGAGGTCCAGTTCACCAGCGTGGTGCCGCCCACGGCCCGGCCTTGAAGAATGCTGATGGCGCCGTCTTTGCTCATGCGCCCCACACCTTCCTGATACAGGCTGGCGTAGGCCTCGTCCTCGAGCAGCTTGAAATCGCTGCTGGTCTTGAGCGGTCCTTCTTCGATCAGTAGGACCTTGTAGCCCGCTGCGCTGAGGATTTCAGCCGTGGTGCCGCCGCCTGCACCGCTGCCGACAATGGCGACGTCTGCCTCCAGTGTCAGATCGCCTTCCAGTTGCGAGCCATCATGGGTTTTCCAGCCTCGGGCCAGGCCTTCGCGAAACGGATCGGTTACGGGCATCAGGGTTACTCGAGATGAGTGCGGGAGCGTAAGTGTTTTTATATTTTTGGCGGGCCCGGGTAGCCGCAGGCCGCCCATGATTGCGGGCACTCGTACCAACTCATCATGACCAGCTGCACCAGCGAGCCATGACCCATTTTCAGCAAGCCCAGGCTGCTGTTTTGCCAGCGCTGGAGAAAGTGCCGGATCTGCTCGGGGCTGGCGTATTCCCAGCGCCCCCAAACGCCGGTCAACGGGCCGCGTGTCATGGGCATGGCCAGCACGTCGAACAGTTGTTGGGTAAGGCTGAGCAGCGCGGGAGACAAGTGGTTGAGGTTGTCGTCCAGAGTATTCAGCGTGGCCTTCGTAGCGTCGGACATCGAGGATGCAGGCACGCTGCCAGCGAGCATGACCGGGATCAGCGCGCGCAAAAAAACCAGGTCGCTGCTGCGCAATACCGCAAAGCCACTGGCGCTGCTGCTGGCCGAGCAGCCGCTGAGGCTGGCACCCAGCCCGGCAGTCGCCAGTAATGCACTGGCACATGCACCGACCTTCAAGACCCCGCGACGTGAAAGCAGGGCGTTCTCGACACTGAGTACAGGCATAGCCAAGGCTCCGCTAGCGGATGAACAGTTTCTGGATCAGGCGCACCAACTGCCGGCCGTAAGGCGGGTAGATCATCAGCGAGCTGTTCCAGCGCTGTTTGACCAGGACCCCTTTGGCCTTGCTGAAGGTCAGAAACCCTTCGTGACCATGGTAATGGCCCATGCCCGAGTGCCCGACCCCGCCAAAAGGCAGGTCGTCGATGGCCACGTGCAGCAGTGTTTCATTGATGCTGACACCGCCCGAGTGGGTGTGCTGGATGACACGCTGTTGCTCGGCCTTGTTGTAGCCGAAGTAATAAAGCGCCAAGGGGCGAGGTCTGGCGTTGATGTACGCCAATGCCTGATCGAGATGGGTATAGGTCACGACGGGCAGCAGCGGGCCAAAGATCTCGTCCTGCATGACCTGCATGTCGTTGCTGACCTCCAGCACCAGTGCATGGGGCATGCGTCGCCCCTGGCCTTGTTCATATAACGGAACCAGGCGTGCGCCCTTGAGGGTCGCATCGGCTTGCAGTCGTTCAAGGCGCGCCACCTGGCGTTCGTTGATGATTGCGGTGTAGTCCGGGTTATCGATCAGGGTCGGATAAAAGCTGTGGACCGCCTGGCGGTAGGCGTCGATAAAACCGTCGACCCGGTCCTGGGGTACCAGCACGTAATCCGGGGCGATGCAGGTCTGTCCCGCGTTCAGGGTCTTGCCCCAGGCGATGCGCTGGGCGGCATCCTTGAGCGGTACATCGGCCGACACAATGGCAGGAGATTTGCCGCCCAGTTCCAGGGTGACGGGGGTCAGGTTTTCAGCGGCCGCGCGCATCACCTGCTTGCCCACGTGGGTGGAGCCGGTGAACAGCAAGTGATCAAACCCCAGGCTGGAGAACGCTACAGCCACATCGGCTTCGCCCAGCACCACCGTCACCATGTCTTCGGGAAAGATGCGCCCCAGCAAATCCTTGAGCAAACGCCCTGTGGCCGGGGTGAACTCGCTGAGCTTGAGCATGACCCGGTTGCCGGCGGCCAATGCCCCGACCAAAGGGCCAATTGCCAGGTACAGCGGGTAGTTCCACGGCACGATAATTCCGACCACGCCCAGTGGCTGGTACACCACCTTGGCGCTGGCGGGGACAAACATCATGCCGACGCTGCGCGTTGAAGGCTTCATCCAGCGCTTGAGGTGTCTGAGGGTGTAATCAATGCTGTGCAGGCAAGGCATCAGCTCGGCAAACAAGGTTTCGTCCGGACTGCGGTGGCTGAAATCCTGACTGATGGCGTCGATCAAGACTTCACGCTCGGCACTGAGCAGTCGGCGCAGACTTTTTAACCATTGCTGGCGTTGCGCAAGAGGTGCAAACGGATGGGCTGCGTAGGCCTGACGCTGTTTGTCGAGCAGTGAATTGAGCTCATCCTGAAGGGCTGAGACGTTGTGATCGTAGGCACTGTCGACAGACATGGTTGCTCCAGGCGTTTTTTCTATGGGTTTTTATCGTTGGAGAGCAGTGATGTTTTTAGAGCTTGTGCTCTAAGTTGTCAATCGCCGGGCCTGTCACCCGTGTTGTTTATCGATTCAAGGTTAGGCCGTAAGATGCCTTTCGTTTTTAAATTAAGCGCAAGCTCATGGCCATACGACTAAAAACCAGCCAGCGCATCGCCAATAGCAGCCTGGAGCTTTTTAACCAGCTGGGCGAACGCAGTGTCAGTACCAACCACATTGCGGCCCATATGGAAATTTCGCCGGGCAATCTGTATTACCACTTCCCGAACAAGCAGGCGATCATCTCGGTGTTGTTCAGTGAGTACGAAGCACTGGTATTGAGTTTTTTACACCCGCCAGAAGGGCGTTTGCCCACCGTTGCCGACAAGCGCCATTACTTGCAGCAACTGCTGGATGCCATGTGGCGCTACCGTTTTTTGTACCGCGACATTGAGCATTTACTGCACAGCGATTCGGAACTGGCCATCCGCTATCGACGCTTTTCACAGCACTGCCTGGCTCAGGCGCAGGCGATCTATGCCGGATTCGTCGAGGCCGAAATCTTGCGTATGACCTCCCAGCAAATCGAATCCTTGAGCCTTAACGCGTGGATTATTCTTACCTCGTGGGTCGGATTTTTATGCACCACCCGTGAGAACAGTGAGCAGCTCAGCGAGCAGGCGATCAAGCGTGGTGTGTATCAACTGCTGGTGCTGGAGGCGGGGTTTGTCACCGACCAGGCCCGTGAAGCAGTCGATGAACTGATCAAGGAATATTACGTTCCCCTGGAACATGCGCTGTACGCTCAATAACTGCATTTCACCCCCTCACAGGAGTTCACTATGCCCGTTGCGCAACTGATCAGCCCTCAAGCCCTGAATGAACGTCAGGCGCAGCCCGGTCTGGTTATTCTGGACTGTCGCTTTGCCCTGGAAGACCCGGATTATGGCCGTTGCAGTTATGCCGAAGGGCACATTGCCGGCGCACAGTTTGCCGACCTTGAGCGTGACCTGAGCGGGCCGGTGATCAAGGGCGTGACAGGTCGCCATCCGCTGCCCGATCCGCGCACCCTTGTGGAGCGACTGCGCGCCTGGGGTGTAAATGCCGACAGCGATGTGGTGCTGTATGACGATGGTCCCGGTGCCTTTGCTGCTAGGGCATGGTGGTTGCTGACCTGGCTGGGCAAGCGCGACGGCGTGTTTATCCTGGATGGCGGCCTCAAGGCCTGGCATGGAGCGGGCTTTCCCCTGAGCCTGGATGCGGCCCCGACGTTGCGCGGTACGTTCGAAGGTAAACCTGACAGCCATATGCTGCTCAGCGCGGAGCAACTGCAAAAGCGCCTCGGCAAACCGCAGATGACCTTGATCGACGCCCGTGCGCAGCCGCGCTTTCGAGGCGAGGTGGAGCCCATCGATCCTGTTGCCGGACATATTCCAGGTGCGCAGTGCGCAGCGTTCAGCGAAAACCTTGATAGCACGGGGCGTTTTTTGCCTGCCGAGCAACTCAAGCAGCGGTTCGCCGAAAAGCTGGGGGATCGCTCGCCCGAAGAGCTGGTGGCCTATTGCGGGTCCGGCGTGACGGCGTGTCATAACCTTTTTGCGCTGGGGCTGGCGGGTTATCCGCTGGGCAAGCTCTATGCGGGTTCGTGGAGTGAGTGGATCAACGATCCGGCGCGTGGCATTGCTACCGGCGATTGATCAACCGAGGGCGGTTTAGTGTGTGGGAGCGGGCTTGCTCGCGATTCAGGCGGCGCGGTCTATCAGGTGAATTGCGCTGATGCCATCGCGAGCAAGCCCGCTCCCACAGAGGCGGAGTGCAATCATCGGCGGTCCGAGTTGGCACTGGCCAAGCGATACGCACCAGGGCCAACGCCATAGACCTTCTTGAATTGCCGGCTCAGGTGGCTCTGGTCGGCAAAACCCAATTGCGTCGCCACTTGTAGCGGCAAGCAGCCTTGTTGCAACAAAGCCCGGGCATGGGCGATGCGCTGCTGCATCAGCCAGGTGTGTGGTGGCATGCCAGTGGCCCGTTGAAACACCCGGGCAAAGTGGAACGCAGACAAGTTGACCGCTGCGGCGAGCTCTTCCAGTGAGGGTGGCTCTGCCAGCCGGGCGTTTAACAGTTCCTTGGCCCGGCTTACGGCGCGATGCTCGACGCCGGGTTTTGCCGGCATCGGCAGGCGGGCATGGCGATTGAGCAGGGCTAGCATCATCTGGCGCCATACAGTTTGCTGGTGCAAGGTAGTTTCTGGCCCTTCGAGCAATTGATGCAGTTTGAACAACCCGTGAAACAGGTCGCTGTCGTACAGCAATGTGTCATTGAAGGTCGGCAAGTGCGTGGCGGGCAGTTCGAGTTCTTCGAGCAATTGTTGAATTTGCGCGTTGTCCGGGTAAAAAGCCCGGTAGCGCCAGCCCGCATCATGGCCTTTGTGCCCATTGTGGACTTCGTCCGGGTTGATCAGCACCAGCGTGCCCGTGGCGGCCAGGTGTTCGGCGCCCCGATAGCGATAACGCTGGGCGCCCTCGACGATCATGCCGATCACAAAACCATCATGCACATGGGGCACGAAGCGGTGCTCGATATAGCGCGCCGTGAGCAATTCGACGCCCGTCAGGGGCGGCGTTTGCCAGAAGCGAATCGACTCACCCTGCTGTGCGTCCATTACTCGGACTCAAGCCGCAGCGCGGCCAGCCATTGGGGAATCCGTCGCTCAAGGTAGTAACCCGGCCTGGTCGGCGTACCTTCCAAAAAGCCGACATGTCCGCCTTTGGCGTGCAATTCAAGTTGCGTGCTGGGCGACAGCTCGCTGGCTTCAGGGATGCTGTGCTTGAACACGAACGGATCGTCCGTGGACTGGATAATCAAGGTTGGGGTGTCGATAGCACCGAGGAAATAACGGCTGGAGGCGCGACGGTAGTAATCATCGACGTTGAGATAGCCGTTAAGGGGGGCTGTCACACGGTCATCGAATTCCCAGAAGGTGCGCATCTTGCCCAGCGTCTTCACTGAACCCAGCTCGGCCAGTCTGGCCAGGCCTTCGTGTTGGGCATCGAGCTGGAACCGGTGCTTTTTGACTTTGACGTAGGCCAGCATCTCGCGCATGAAATGAGCCTGGTAGACCCTCGAAAACCCGAGGCCGATCCGGTCTGCACACTGGTCAAGACGGAACGGTACCGACACGGCGACGGCACCTTGCAAGCCACTCTCGTGGCCGCTTTCGCCCAGATACTTGAGCAGCACATTGCCCCCCAGCGAATAGCCCACGGCATACAGCGGCGCCAACGGGTGTGTGGTGCGCAAATGCGCCACGGCTTCGGCCAGGTCTTCGCTGGCGCCTGAATGATAGCTGCGAGCCAACAGGTTGGGTTCGCCCGAGCAGCCTCTCCAGTTCAGTGCAGCACTGGTCCAGCCGCGTGCGGCAAGGGCGTTTTGCAGCCCCAGAACATAGTGCGAACCCGATGAGCCGGTCAGGCCGTGCAGCACCAGAACGACGGGTGCATATGCCTGCGGCGTGCCGTGCCAGTCCAGATCGAGAAAGTCGCCATCCTTGAGCCAGATGCGTTCACGCCGATGCTCGATGGCAGGTTTTGTGCGCCATAACGGCCCCCATAACGTCTGGATATGGGGATTACCCAAACCCGACGCCGTGACAAACGGCTTGAGGGGTAAAGCATGGCTGGCTGAAAAAGGCACGGTGGTTCTCATCGGATGACAGGTACGGCGGGTGTCTAAATTGCCACATAGCAGCCCGGCACCCAAGTGTTGCGTAATGGCCTGTTAGTTATCTGATGGCTGGCATGCAACGGGGTCCCATCAAAAGAACCGGCTGAGCTTGCGAAGGCAGGAGAGGGTGTTGCGCAGGGATTGTGTGTTTGCAGGCGCGCTCAAGGCATCGCCCGGACCGTGGAGCCGCTGCCGTAGGCTGCGATAAGGGCCGAAGAACCTTTGCTCTTGAAAAAGAGCGATCCCTTCGGGCTCGATCGCAGCCTGCGGCAGCGGCTACAGGTTATTGTGCGGCCGCAGCCTCACGCTGCCACAGGGCGTAGTTCACGCCCCCGGCTTTTTGCTCGCGGTGCAGGCGCCAGTTGGCAGGCAGGCTCAGTTCCGATGGACGGACTTCGCTTTCGGTGTAAACCCATGCGTCATCGGCCAGCCAGCCGCGTTGCTCCAGCAGGTCGCAGGCCGGCTTGAGCAGGTCCTTGTTGAACGGCGGGTCCAGGAAAACCACGTCGAACGTGTCAGTTGCCGTCGCGTCCAGATAACGAAGGGCGTCGGTCTGCTGCACTTCGCCGACCGTGCAGCGCAGGATGCCCATGTTCTCGCGAATGTTGGAAATCGCATCGCGGTTGCTGTCCAGTGCCACGCCTTTGGCTGCGCCGCGGGACATGGCTTCAAGGAACAGCGCGCCGCTGCCGGCGAATACGTCCAGTACCTTGGCGCCGCCGATGTGCGGGGCCAACCAGTTGAACAGGGTTTCTCGCACGCGATCCGGTGTCGGACGCAGGCCCTCTACATGGGGGAAGTCGAGCTTGCGGCTGCGCCATTCCCCGCCAATGATGCGTAACTGACCCGCACCTGAGTGCGATGTGTTTTTTGGCTTTGCCATTAATGCTCCGGAACCCCAAGAGGTTGCTCTGAAGGTTTGTCGGTAGGAGGTGGCAGTGTTTTTTGCGGCACGGTTGGGCCAGCGGTCACTACGACCATTTTGTCGGCGCTCAGGTGCTTGTTCATGGCGGCCTTGACCTGATCGGTGGTCAGGTCCTGGGATTGCTGCATGAAGGTTTCAAGATAGTCCAAAGGCAAATCATAGAAGCCCATTGCGCCAAGTTGGCCGACGATGGCTGAGTTGCTGGCAGTGGACAGCGGGAAGCTGCCTGCCAGTTCACGCTTGGCATCGTCGAGTTCTTTTTGCGTCGGACCATTTTTCAGGTAATCAGCCAAAATGTCTTGCACCAATTTGAGCGTACCTTCGCTCAATTCGGCACGGGTTTGCAGGTTGATCATGAACGGGCCACGGGCTTGCATCGGGCTGAAGCCGGAATACACGCCATAGGTCAGGCCGCGCTTTTCACGCACTTCAGTCATCAGGCGCGTGCCGAAACCGCCGCCACCCAGGATGCTGTTGCCCAAAGCCAGTGCGGCATAGTCGGGGTCGTCACGGTCAATGCCCAGTTGGGACACCAGCAAGTGGGTTTGCTTGGACGGGAACTCGATGTGGGTTGCGCCGGGTTTTGGCTCGCTCGGTTGCACTGTTTTTGCAACGGCCGGGCCCTTGGGCAGCGCGGCCGAAACCTGGGCTGCGATGGCTTCTGCTTCAGCGCGAGACAGGTCGCCAACGATCGCAATGACTGCGTTGCCAGCGGTGTAGGCCTTGTTGTGGAAGGCCTTGAGCTGATCGATGGTTATAGAAGTGATGCTTTGGGCGTTGCCATCGCTGGCATGAGCGTACGGGTGATCGCCGTACAGGCGCTTGAACAGCTCATCGCTGGCCAGTTTTCCGGGGTTTTGCTTCTGGAACTCAAAGCTGGCGAGCAACTGGTTTTTGATCCGCGCCAGGGAGTCAGCCGGGAATGTCGGCTTGCCCACCACCTCGGCGAACAGATTGAGCGCCGGAGTGCGTTTGTCCACATCGCTCAGGCTGCGCAGTGAGGCAACGGCCATATCGCGATAAGCACCATTGCCGAAGTCGGCACCCAGGCCTTCAAAGCCCTGGGCGATGGCGCCTACATCTTTGCCGGCCACGCCTTCGTTGAGCATGGCGTTGGTCAGCAGGGCCAGGCCGGGGGTGTTGTCGTCCTGGCTGCTGCCGGCGGCGAAGGTCAGGCGCAGGTCGAACATCGGCAGCTCCCGTGCTTCGACGAACAGCACTTTGGAGCCTTCTGCGGTTTTCCAGGTTTGCACGTTCAGCGCACGGTGGCTGGGTGCCTTGCCGTCGAGTTCGGCCAATGACTGGAGTTTTTGCTCGGTCTTGGCCTTGTCCAGCGCCTGGCTTGCAACCGATTGGTCGGGATTGGCAAAAAAGTAGCCGAGTGCGCCAACCAGAACGGCAGCGCTCAGACCGAGCAGGGCGAAGCGGGAGGCTTTACGCTCACTCATGGGTTTTCTCCTCGGGCAGAACATGCGCAACGCTCAGGCGGTCGCGAGTGAAATAGGTGCGGGCGGCTTGCTGGATATCGGCCGGTGTGACCTTTTGCAGGTCAGCCAGCTCGGAGTCCATCAGCTTCCAGGACAGGCCGACGGTTTCCAGTTGGCCAATCGAGGTGGCCTGGCTGGTGATCGAGTCGCGCTCGTAGACCAGGCCGGCAATCACCTGGGCACGCACGCGCTCAAGTTCTTCAGTGGTAGGCGGGGTCTTTTTCAGGTCGTCGAGCAAACGCCACAAACCCGCTTCGGCCTGGGCCATGGTGACTTTTTTCTGGCTGTTGGGCATTGCTGAAAGCATGAACAGGCTGTCGCCACGGGTGAAGGCGTTGTAGCTGGACGATGCCCCGGAGACCAGTTCTTCACCGCGCTCAAGCTGGGTCGGCATGCGTGCGCTGTAGCCGCCGTCCAGCAGCGCAGAAATCAGGCGCAGGGCATTGGCGGTGATCGGGTCTTTGGCCGTCGCAATGCTTGGCACGTTAAAGCCCAGCATCAAGCTTGGCAGTTGGGTCTGTACGTGGATCTTGAGCAGGCGCTCGCCAGGGGTTGGCAGCTCCAGCGGGATTTTGGCGACAGGAATTTCGCGTTTTGGAACAGGCCCGAAGTAGCGTTGAGCCAGGGCTTTGACTTCATCCGGGGTCACGTCGCCAACCACGACCAACGTGGCGTTGTTGGGCGCATACCACTCTTCGTACCATGCGCGCAGTTCGCCAACGCTCATGCGCTCGAGGTCCACCATCCAGCCGATGGTCGGAGTGTGGTAGCCGCTGGACGGGAAGGCCATTGCACTGAACAGCTCGTAGGCTTTGCTCATGGGCTGGTCGTCGGTGCGCAGGCGGCGTTCTTCCTTGATCACTTCGATCTCGCGCTTGAACTCTTCAGGCGGCAGGCGAAGGCTGGCCATGCGATCGGCCTCAAGTTCAAAGGCCACGCCCAGGCGGTCGCGGGCCAGCACCTGGTAATAGGCGGTGTAGTCGTCGCTGGTGAAGGCGTTTTCCTGGGCGCCAAGGTCGCGCAGGATCAACGAAGCCTCGCCGGGGCCGACCTTGTTGCTGCCCTTGAACATCATGTGCTCAAGGGCGTGGGACAGGCCGGTCTTGCCGGGCGTCTCGAAACTGGAACCCACTTTGTACCAGACCTGGGAGACCACTACGGGCGCGCGATGGTCTTCGCGCACAATGACTTTCAGGCCATTGTCGAGGCGGAACTCGTGGGTCGGCTGCGGTTCGGCCGCCAGGGCCGAAAGCGGAAGTAAAACTGTGCTGAGCAACAGGCCAGCAGCGCGGCGGGCTAGATTCATTCGTTTTTTAACCTGTTGGGCTACCTGCTCGGCCTTAGCGTCTGCAGGTGAGGAGGTGCTAGGATACTGATCCGTTTTACTGGCGGCCACGCCTATCAGGCCATTGACGATCAGACTAAGGTTGATCGGGCAGTATAGGAGCCCGCTTGGAAGTGTGGATGTATCCCGGTAAATTTCGCATTTTTGCCGACTTTCCCGTGACAGACCCGAGTTAAGACGAAGTTCACGAGGTGCGTTTTACCCTCTGAACACAGTTGCGTGCGAACAAGCTGACAAAATTACAGTCTGTTTCACACCGAATATTATTTGCCGGGGCGCCACAGTGGCGCGCCGCTACGATGAGATAGCCGTCCTCCATGTTTGGTTCCAACGACGACAAGAAGAACCCAGCTGCGGCTGGCGAGAAAAAAGGCCTGTTCGGATGGCTGCGCAGAAAGCCGCAGGAAACCGTCGTGGAACAGCCCGCGCCTGCGCCCGAAATTACCCCGCAGCCGTTGATTGAGGCCACTGCGGTGGTCGTCGAGGCAACGCCTGAAGTGGTCGTCGTGGCCGCAGCACCAGCGGTTGAGCCAGCCATTGAACCGCCTGTCGCCCCTGAGGCGGCGCCATGGCCGCCGTTGCCTGTTCCCGAAGAGCCGGTGGCACTGGTTGCCGACGTGCAAGCGCCGCATGTCGTGCCTCCGATTCCTGAGCCTGAGGTGGTTGTTCCCGAGCCGGTGATTGCCCCGGAGCCAGTGGTTGAAGAGCCCGAGGTGGTTGAACCCATCATTGAGCCAGAGCCAGAGCCAGAGCCAGTGCGAGTTGCCGTTGTTGAGCCGGTCATCGTGCCAGCTCCGGTGGCTGCAGCCGCTCCTGTGGTTGAAGCCCCGGTGCCGGCTCCGGTGGTTGCCGCTGAACCCAAGACAGGCTTCTTTGCCCGTCTCAAGCAAGGTCTGTCCAAGACCAGCGCCAGCATTGGCGAAGGCATGGCCAGCCTGTTTCTGGGTAAAAAGGCCATTGATGACGATTTGCTCGAAGAGATCGAAACCCGTTTGTTGACCGCCGATGTGGGCGTTGAAGCAACGTCGGTGATCATTAAAAACCTGACGCAGAAAGTCGCCCGCAAGCAATTGACCGATGCCGACGCACTGTACAAGTCGTTGCAGGACGAGCTGGCGGCCATGCTCAAGCCGGTTGAACAGCCGCTGAAAATCGAATCGCAAAACAAGCCATTCGTGATTCTGGTGGTGGGCGTCAACGGTGCAGGTAAAACCACCACCATCGGCAAGCTGGCCAAAAAGCTGCAGCTTGAAGGCAAGAAAGTCATGCTGGCGGCCGGTGATACCTTCCGCGCCGCGGCCGTTGAGCAGTTGCAGGTGTGGGGCGAGCGCAACCATATCCCGGTCATCGCCCAGCACACTGGCGCTGACTCGGCATCGGTGATTTTTGACGCCGTGCAAGCCGCCAAGGCCCGTGGCATCGACGTATTGATCGCTGATACCGCCGGTCGCCTGCACACCAAAGACAACCTGATGGAAGAACTCAAGAAAGTTCGTCGGGTTATCGGCAAGCTCGACGCCGATGCCCCGCACGAAGTGTTGCTGGTACTTGATGCTGGCACAGGGCAGAACGCTATCAGCCAGACCAAGCAGTTTGATCAGACCGTTGCCCTCACAGGCCTGGCGCTGACCAAGCTGGACGGCACGGCCAAGGGCGGGGTGATTTTCGCCTTGGCCAAGCAATTCAATATCCCGATCCGCTTTATCGGTGTGGGTGAAGGGATTGATGATTTGCGTGACTTTGAGTCCGAACCCTTTGTCCAGGCTCTGTTTGCGGAGCGGGAGCGTCCATGATTCGTTTCGAGCAGGTCGGTAAGCGCTATCCAAATGGACACGTGGGCCTGCACGAGCTGAGCTTTCGGGTCCGTCGGGGCGAATTCCTCTTTGTGACCGGCCACTCCGGCGCAGGTAAAAGCACGCTGTTGCGCCTGCTGCTGGCGATGGAACGTCCGACCACCGGCAAGTTGCTGCTGGCCGGGCAGGACCTGGGGCAGATCAGCAATGCGCAGATTCCTTTCTTGCGTCGCCAGATCGGCGTGGTGTTCCAGAACCACCAGCTGTTGTTTGATCGCACGGTGTTCAACAACGTCGCCTTGCCGCTGCAGATTCTCGGGTTGTCCAAACCTGAAATCGCCAAGCGAGTCGACTCGGCGCTGGAGCGTGTTGCGCTGTCGGACAAAACCGATCTTTATCCAGGTGACTTGTCCACAGGTCAGCAACAACGCGTGGGCATTGCCCGAGCCATCGTCCATCGTCCGGCCTTGCTGCTGGCCGATGAGCCCACCGGTAACCTCGATCCGCGTCTGGCGGCGGAAATCATGGGCGTATTTGAAGACATCAACCGTTTGGGCACCAGCGTACTGATCGCCAGCCATGACCTGGCCCTGATCGCACGCATGCGCCATCGCATGCTGACCTTGCAGCGCGGGCGATTGATTGGCGACGGGGAGGCCGCCGTATGAGTGCAACACGCAGCTCCAAAGTGTCCGAACGCGTAGCACCCAAGGCAGCCGATCCGCAGCCACCGAAGAAAAAACACGACGATGACGATGGTCCGACCTTTGGCATGTTGTTTCACGCCTGGGTTGAGGCTCACCGTGCAAGCTTGCTAGATAGCCTCAAGCGCCTGGGCAAGCAGCCCATTGGCAGCTTTTTTACCTGTCTTGTGATGGCCGTTGCCCTGAGTCTGCCCATGGGCTTGTCGTTGTTGCTTAACAACGTCGAGCGCTTGGGAGGTTCCTGGCAGCGTGCAGCGCAAATCTCTCTGTACTTGCAGATGGATGCCAGCAGCGAGCAAGGTGAAAAACTCAGCGATCAGATCAAAGGTATGGCGGGGGTGGCTGACGCAGAATTCATCAGCCGTGAAAAAGCCCTTGAAGAGTTCCAGCAGCAGTCAGGGCTGGGCGAAGCGCTTAAAGAACTGCCCGATAACCCGTTGCCGGGCGTAGTGCTCGTGACCCCGGCCGAGGTCGATAAAGCCACGCTTGAGGCGCTTCGCGAGCGTCTTGCGCAGTTGCCAAAGGTGCAACAGGCGCAACTTGATCTAGTCTGGGTCGAGCGCTTGGCGGCCATCCTGAAATTGGGTGACCGTTTTGTGTTTGGCTTGACGGTGTTGCTGGTATCAGCTTTGCTGCTGGTCATCGGTAATACGATTCGTTTGCATATCGAGAATCGTCGTATCGAAATTGAAGTCATCAAGCTGGTCGGTGGTACTGACAGCTATGTGCGCAGGCCATTTCTATACATGGGCGCGCTGTATGGTTTCGGTGCGGGAGTGCTTTCCTGGGGCGTTTTGGCTTTCGGCCTGAATTGGCTAAACGACGCGGTGGTGGGATTGGCTGGTCTGTATGGCAGCAATTTTGCCCTGGCGGGTGTGCCGGTAGCCGATGGTCTGTCTCTCTTGCTTGGCGCGGTGTTGTTAGGGTATATCGGTGCATGGATTGCAGTCGCGCGTCACTTACGTGAGCTTTCGCCCAAGTAGTGTCTTTACACCTGTTGACCTTTTCAGCTTTTTTTGGGAACTTTTTTCCAGGTTTCCGGTCAACTTTCGCAGTGCTGAACTGCACGAGTTATGTAAGACGGAGGTTTTTTCGTATGACCACTTCTTTGCAACCTGCGTATGCGTTGGTCCCTGGTGCGAACCTTGAGGCCTATGTCAACACGGTGAACAGCATTCCACTGCTGACACCGGAGCAGGAGCGTGAACTGGCCGAGAGTCTCTATTATGAGCAGGATTTGGGGGCGGCTCGGCAGATGGTGCTCGCCCACCTGCGTTTTGTTGTACACATTGCCCGTAGTTATTCGGGCTATGGCCTGGCTCAGGCTGACCTGATCCAGGAAGGCAACGTCGGCCTGATGAAGGCGGTCAAACGCTTTAACCCTGAAATGGGCGTGCGTCTGGTGTCGTTCGCCGTTCACTGGATCAAGGCAGAGATCCACGAGTTCATTTTGCGTAACTGGCGGATCGTGAAAGTCGCGACCACCAAGGCTCAGCGCAAACTGTTCTTCAACCTGCGCAGCCAGAAAAAACGTTTGGCCTGGCTGAACAACGACGAAGTTCATCGTGTGGCTGAAAGCCTCGGCGTAGAGCCTCGTGAAGTACGCGAGATGGAAAGCCGCCTGACCGGTCATGACATGGCCTTCGACCCGGCAGCTGAAGCTGACGACGACAGTGCATTCCAGTCGCCAGCCAACTACCTGGAAGACCATCGGTACGACCCGGCGCGCCAACTGGAAGATGCTGACTGGACTGATAACTCCACCAGCAACCTGCATGAAGCGCTGGAAGTGCTGGACGACCGCAGTCGCGACATTCTGTATCAGCGCTGGCTGGCTGAAGAGAAAGCCACGCTTCACGACCTGGCACAGAAGTACAACGTGTCTGCCGAGCGGATTCGTCAGCTTGAAAAAAGCGCGATGAACAAGCTCAAACTGTCGATTGCCGCCTAACCCGGCTCGATAAAAAAACGCCCCGGCTCGCAAGAGTCGGGGCGTTTTTGTGTGTGTTGCAGTTGCGTTCATTCTACGGTGCGGATGGTGTGGGAGCGGGCGTGCTCGCGATGGCATCACTGCGGTTGGCCTGACAAACCGAGTGCTGTGCATCGCGAGCAAGCCCGCTCCCACAAACGCATGGGCGGGGGACGGCTTCAGTCAGCCCACGGCGCCTTGCGCGAGTTATTCAGGGTGTCGAGGTAGCTATCACCGCCCAACTGGCGCATTTGCTGGCGAATCCAGCCTGCGCGGCGGCTCACGTAGGTGCTGGGGTGGCTGGCGCTCCAGTTCAGCGGGCTGGGCAGCACCGCTGCCAGGTAGCTGGCCTGCTGGGTTGAAAGGTTCTTGGCACTCACGCCGAAGTGATGGCGAGCTGCCGCTTCTGCGCCGAATACGCCTTCATCCCACTCTGCGCTGTTGAGGTACACCTCAAGAATTCGCTGCTTGGGCCAAAGGATTTCAATCAACCCGGTAAACCAGGCTTCCAGGCCCTTGCGTAACCAGCTGCGGCCCGACCATAAAAACAGGTTCTTCGACACTTGCTGGCTCAGCGTGCTGGCGCCGCGCAATGTGCCGCCCTGCTCGTTGTGCACCAGGGCAGCGCGGATTGCACCGAAGTCGAAACCCCAGTGCTCGGGAAATTTCTGATCCTCGCCAGCCATGGCTGCGACTTTGAGGTCGTTGGAGATTTCATCCCACGGCCGCCAGCTGCGCTGCAGGTCGATGGGCTCACCATCGAACCAGGACTCGACCTTGCGCTCGACCATCAGTGCAGTGCCGGGTGGTGGCACCCAGCGAAAGATCAGCACCAGCAATGCGCTGCCCACTGCGAACCAGAGCAGGGCTTTAAGAAAGCGGTGAACAAGAAAACGCAGCATAGATGGCTTGGCCGAACCCGTTGAGCGGGCCATTATACAGACCCTGCGCCATTCGATGATCCTGACTGGAGTTACCCCATGCTGCGCACTTATTTGATGCTGGCCGCTTTCTTTGGCTTTACCGGTGTTGCGCTGGGCGCATTCGCCGCCCACGGCCTGAAAGGTCGCTTGAGTGAGCAGTATCTGGCTATTTTCCATACAGGCGTGACCTACCAACTGGTTCACACCCTGGCCCTTTTCGGCGTGGCATTGCTTGCTACGCATCTGCCCGGACGCCTGGTGACCTGGGCAGGTATCTGTTTCGCCCTCGGGATCGTGCTGTTCTCGGGCAGTCTGTACCTGCTGACCATGACTGGCATCAGCAAGCTGGGGATCATTACACCCTTCGGTGGCCTGGCATTTTTGGCCGGCTGGCTGTGTTTGGGGCTGGCCGCCTGGCGCCTGAGCTGAGACCACAAGATGAATGGCTTGGGTCGGCCTGACTGATCGGGCTAGAATGCTGGCCCCTTAAAATGAAGGCAGCGTCGCGCATGCTCATTCAGTTGAACGGTGAATCCTTTGAACTACCGGACGGCGAGACCGTCGCGGATCTGCTGGCACGCCAGGAGCTGACGGGCCGTCGGGTCGCGGTCGAGCTCAATCTGGACATTGTCCCGCGCAGCCAGCATGCCGAAACGGTACTCAAAGCAGGCGATCAGGTTGAAGTGGTGCACGCCATCGGTGGCGGCTAGGTTTTGCCACACACTTCACGCCCGGCCCACAGTGCACATAATTAAAGAGGATTCCCGATGAGCAACGTTCGCAGCGACAAGCCCTTTATCCTGGCTGGCCGTACCTATCAGTCGCGTTTGCTGGTAGGCACCGGCAAGTACCGTGACCTTGAAGAAACCCGCCTGGCCATCGAAGCCTCGGGTGCTGAAATCGTCACTGTTGCTGTGCGTCGCACCAACATCGGCCAGAACCCGGGCGAGCCCAACCTGCTGGACGTGTTGCCGCCGGATCGCTACACCATCCTGCCGAACACCGCCGGTTGCTATGACGCGATCGAAGCCGTGCGCACCTGCCGCCTGGCCCGTGAACTGCTCGATGGCCACAAGCTGGTCAAGCTCGAAGTGCTGGCAGATCAGAAGACCCTGTTCCCCAACGTCATCGAAACCCTCAAGGCCGCCGAGATTCTGGTCAAGGACGGTTTTGACGTCATGGTGTACACCAGTGATGACCCGATCATTGCCCGCGAGCTTGAAGCCATGGGCTGTATTGCCGTGATGCCGCTGGCTGGCCTGATTGGTACAGGTTTGGGGATCTGCAACCCTTACAACCTGCGCATCATTCTTGAAGAAGCAAAAATTCCGGTGCTGGTCGATGCGGGTGTGGGTACTGCCTCCGACGCGACCATTGCCATGGAAATGGGCTGTGAGGCGGTGCTGATGAACTCGGCCATCGCCAACGCCCAGCACCCGATCATCATGGCCGAAGCCATGAAGCACGCCATTGTGGCGGGCCGTCTGGCGTATCTGGCCGGGCGCATGCCGAAAAAACTCTATGCCAGCGCCTCTTCGCCGCTGGATGGTCTGATCAAGTAAGAGCCACTGATGACTGAATCACTAGACACCCCAATCCCGGAAGAAGGCGAAGATCGCCAACACCGCCGCATCAAGAGTTTTGTGATGCGCGCCGGGCGCATGACCGAAGGCCAGCAACGCGGCCTCGATCAAGGCACGCCGCTCTATGTACTGCCGCTGGCTGACGCGCCGGTCGATTTTGATCAGGTGTTCGGCCGCTCCGCGCCGCGCACCCTCGAAATCGGCTTTGGCATGGGCCATTCCCTGCTGGAAATGGCGGCTGCTTCGCCTGAGCAGGACTTCATCGGGGTAGAGGTTCACCGCCCGGGTGTGGGCGCGCTGTTAAATGGCGTGCTGACCCAGGGCCTGACCAACCTGCGGGTTTACGATTGCGATGCGATCGAAGTGCTGACCCGTTGCGTGGCAGACAACAGCCTTGACCGTCTGTTGCTGTTCTTCCCGGACCCTTGGCACAAGAGCCGTCACCACAAGCGCCGGATCGTGCAAGCATCCTTTGCCGAGCTGGTGCGCTCCAAGCTCAAGGCCGGTGGCGTGCTGCACATGGCTACCGATTGGGAACCGTACGCTGAATACATGCTGGAAGTGATGAACGTCGCGCCGGGCTACCGCAACCTGGCTGAAGATGGCCTTTGCGTGCCGCGTCCGCCTGAGCGCCCGGTGACCAAGTTCGAACGCCGCGGCGAACGTCTGGGTCATGGCGTGTGGGATCTGAAGTTCGAAAAACTGGCGTAGTCGCTGCCGAAGGCTGCGAAGGGTTGCGTAGCAACCCGTTTCTTTGAAGATCCACGAGGTAAGTGCGACGGCTTCGCCGCCGATCGCAGCCTCGTGCCTCGGCAGCGACTACAGTCAGGTACTTCTACCCCCGTCGATCCGCCACAACCCCGATCAACACCAGCACCACCAACAACACCGGCGCCAGGCTGTAGTTGTTGAACTGGCTCAATCCGCGCTCCACCCACGGCGTGGCATAGATCAACGCAGCGCCGCTGCCGATCAGGCACAGCAAGGCCATCAGCGGTACGCGCAAGGCGCCGGCGATGCTGCCCAGACGTTGTTCGACCCAGCCCTTGAAGTCGGCACCAAACAGCACCAGCACACAGCCAATCAATGCCAGAGCGATCTCCGAGAGATGGCTGCGGCTCCAGCGCGATACGGTGGCAAGCAGGTCAAGTACCAAGTCCATTCGAGTTCCTTAGGTCAAAAAGTGCTGCAACAAGTCGTTGAGAAACAGCTGGCCCCGGGCGGTTGCCGCCAGGCGTGACGGTTCGACCTGCAATAAGCCACTTTGTTCGGCTTCTTTGCGTCCAATGCTCAGGCTTTCCAGGGGCAACCCGGTGCGCTGAGGGTAGAGCACCGAGTCGACGCCATCGGTCAGGCGCAAGGCGTTCATTAGAAACTCGAAAGGTAGCTCTTCGGCTGTAAGGGTTTTCTCGCCTGCTTGAAAGTTTTTAGCTGGATTCAGGTAGTCCTTCGGCAGGCGGGTTTTCCAGGTGCGTACGATACGGCCATCGGGATGGCTCAATTTGCCGTGGGCTCCGGCGCCGATGCCGATAAAGTCGCCAAAGCTCCAGTAGTTGAGGTTATGCCGCGCCGCACGACCGGGCTGGGCATAAGCCGACACTTCGTACTGGGCGTAGCCGTGTTCGGCGAGCAGGGCCTGGCCAGCTTCCTGAATATCCCACAGGGTGTCGTCTTCAGGCAGAACCGGCGGCTGGTTCCAGAATACGGTGTTGGGTTCCAGTGTCAGCTGATACCACGACAGGTGGGTCGGCTTGAGTGCGATCGCCTGGCGCAGGTCGCCCAGGGCGTCTTCCAGCGACTGATCGGGCAAGCCGTGCATCAAGTCCAGGTTGAAATTATCAAAGCCCGCCTGACGCGCCATCCCGGCCGCACGTACGGCCTCGTCACCGTTGTGGATGCGGCCCAGGGCCTGCAGTTTTTCTTGCTGGAAGCTCTGGATACCAATCGACAGGCGATTGATCCCCAGTTGGCGGTAGGCCACGAACTTTTCCTGCTCGAACGTACCGGGGTTGGCTTCCAGGGTGATTTCGATATCGCTGGCAAACGGGATACGCGCTTCAACACCCTTGAGCAAGCGCCCCAGGGATTGCGCGCTGAACAGGCTGGGTGTGCCGCCGCCGAAAAATATCGAGCTCAGCTCACGGCCATAGACGGCATGCAGGTCCTGATCAAGGTCGGCCAGCAGCGCGTCGACATACTCGTCTTCGGGCAGCACCGGGCTTGCGGTGTGGGAGTTGAAGTCGCAGTACGGGCATTTGCGCACGCACCACGGGATATGGATGTACAGCGACAGGGGTGGCAATTGGCTCAGCGGCGCGCGCGGCGCCTGCTGGGTAAAGCCAGCCGCGCCCAGATAGAGCGGCTGTGGAGGTGTGTCGTGGGTCATTTCAGGCCCAAACGCTGACGCAGAAGAACCATGGCCCGGGCACGATGGCTCAGCTGGTTTTTCTCGATCGGGCTGAGTTCGGCGCTGGAGCAGTTGCGCTCCGGGACCCAGAACAGCGGGTCATAGCCAAAACCGTGTTCGCCACTGGCCACAGGCAGGATGCGCCCGTGCCACAAGCCTTCGCAGATAATCGGCAGCGGATCATCGGCGTGGCGCACCAGCGCCAACACGCAGACAAACTGTGCGCCGCGCTCGGCTTCAGGCACGTCCTTGAGGGCGTCCAGCAGCTTGGCGTTGTTCGCCGCGTCACCTTGGCCGTCAGCGTAACGCGCCGAATAGATGCCCGGCGCGCCACCGAGAAAGTCCACCGCCAGCCCCGAATCGTCGGCCAGTGCCGGCAAACCCGAGATGCGCGCCGCATTGCGGGCTTTGAGAATCGCGTTTTCAACAAACGACAAACCGGTCTCATCCGGTTCGACGCTGCTGAACTCTCCAATCGAGCGCAACTGCACCGACTCGCCGAGCATGGCCTGAAGTTCTTTGAGTTTGCCGGCGTTGTGGCTAGCCAGTACCAGTTGCGTGAGGTTCATCATTCGATTGGAGCGACCATTTGAGAAAATTGGATGGTTTCAGAGGTTGCGCCGCCAGCCTTCACATCCACCTTGAAGGTGAAGGTTTGCGGTCCGGCTACCGGGAACTGGGCCAGATAGTTGATTTCGCCGTTCTTGCCCACCTGCCGGAATGTCAGCGGTGTTGGTTTGGCGTCGCCACTCTGGACCGTGCCCTGAACGTTGGCGGCAATGTTTTTGCCGCCCTTGTTCAGGGTGATGTTCAGGACCGCATTGGTTTTGCTGCGGGTGACTTGAAATTCGTTGGCGATGTCCGGCGTCAGGAAAGTCGACGGGAACGCGTTGTAATACACCGTTGTGTCGCCAAACGTCTGCTGACGCTGGGCAGAGGTTCCGTCACCGGCAAACGCCTGCATGCCAAAACACATTGAAAGCAGTAGTAATCCAATACGACCCATTGTCACTCTCCTTGAACTTGCTGGTTTAGACCGCGACCTGATGATCTTGAAGGCCAGGGCTGCTGACACGATAAATGCCAATCTCGCCCAACAGGTTAGGCCATATCTTGCTTGCCCACCCGTGTCGGTGTTGTTGATCCACGGCAAGACGGTTGATCACCCGGGCTTCACGACCACGGCACAGCGCTTCGAAGTCTTCGAAGGTGCAGAAGTGGATGTTCGGCGTGTTGTACCAGGTGTAGGGCAGAAAGTCGGAAACCGGCATCCGTCCCTTGCTGGCCAGGTACCAGCGGCAGCGCCAGTGGCCGAAGTTGGGGAAGGTGATGATGCATTGGCGACCCACGCGCAGCATCTCGTCGAGGATCCGGTCGGGGTAATGCACGGCTTGCAGCGCCTGGGTCATGACCACGATGTCGAAACTGTTGCTGGCGAAGTTGCCCAGGCCTTTGTCGAGGTCTTGCTCGATGACGTTGATGCCCTTGGCAACGCACTCGGCGATATTGTCCGGGTCGTTTTCCAGGCCGTAGCCGGTGACTTGTTTGTTGTCGCGCAGCCAGCTCAGCAGCTCACCATCACCACAACCGAGGTCGAGCACGCGGCTGCCGGCGGGGATCCAGTCTTGGATGATTTCCAGGTCGGCTCTCATGGCGTTCTCACAGTTCTATTCGGTTCATGTAGTTGCTGAAGGCTTGCAGGTAACGCGGAATCGGGATCAGGAAGGCGTCATGGCCCTGCGGAGCGTCGATTTCCAGATAGCACACGTCTTTTTTCGCGGCCATCAGGGCATCCACCAGCTCCCGCGAACGGGCCGGCGAGAAGCGCCAGTCGGTGGTGAACGACATCACGCAAAAGCGCGCCTTGGCACCGGCAAAGGTTTTGGCCAGGTCGTCGTCGAAATTGGCCGCGGGGTCGAAGTAGTCCAGCGCCTTGGTCATCAGCAGGTAGGTATTGGCGTCGAAACGCCCGGAGAACTCTTCACCCTGATAACGCAGGTAACTCTCGACCTGGAACTCGACGCTGTGGAAGTCGTAGTTGAGGTTTTCGTTTTTCAGGCCACGGCCGAATTTTTCACCCATCGAGTCATCGGACAGATAAGTGATGTGCCCTACCATGCGTGCCAGCATCAGGCCGCGCTTGGGGATTACGCCTTTTTCCTGGAACGAACCGCCGTGGAACTCGGGGTCGGTGAGGATGGCCTGGCGGGCGACTTCGTTGAACGCGATGTTTTGCGCAGACAATTTGGGTGCCGAGGCAATCGCCAGACAATGGCGCAGGCGATCCGGGTAGCTGATGCTCCACTGGAGCGCCTGCATGCCGCCCAGGCTGCCACCGATCACGGCGGCCCACTGGTAGATGCCCAGCCGGTCGGCCAGACGTGCCTGGCTGTGGACCCAGTCTTCGACGGTCAATACCGGGAACTCGGCGCCAAACGGGCGACCGGTTTCGGGGTTGGTGCTGCTGGGGCCGGTAGAGCCGTTGCAGCCGCCCAGATTGTTCAGGCTGACGACGAAGAACTTGTTGGTGTCGATTGGCTTGCCGGGACCGATGCAACTGTCCCACCAGCCGGGCTTGCGATCATCGGCGCTGTGATAGCCCGCCGCATGATGGTGCCCTGACAGCGCATGACAGATCAGTACCGCATTGCTGGCGGTGGCATTGAGCTGGCCGTAGGTTTCGTAAATCAGGTCGTAGGCAGGCAGCGAGCGGCCGCAGGCTAACGCCAGGGGCTCGTTGAAGTGCGCCGTTTGCGGCACAACCAGACCAACGGAATCGGGGGGAAAGGCAGCTGGCATCGACCCTGCTCTCATTTAAATGAGGCGTAAGTCTAATGAGCGGGGGACCCAGCAGCAAGCAATGGTCTGGGCTGATTTTATGAGCTGACCCAAACCTGTAGTCGCTGCCGCAGGCTGCGAAGGGGATCGTGGGCGCCCCCTGGACAACGAGTCGCTACGCAACTCTTCGCAGCCTGCGGCAGCGACTACAAATTTTGGTTCAGGGCCTGGCCAGCCCCGGCAGGTCCGGCAGTTTTTTCGGGCCGTGCAAGCGCACCCGTTTCTGACGGTTCAGTTCGCCGCTGATCAGGCTTACCTGGCTTTTGGAGATGCCAAACGCCTTGGCCAGAAAAGCCATCAGGTGGGCATTGGCCTTGCCTTCTACCGGCGGGGCAGTGAGGCGGATTTTCAGACGATCACCGTGCAAGCCAGCGAACTCGTCGCTGCTGGCCTTGGGTTGCAGGTGACAGTCGAGAATCAGGTCCTCGCCGTCCCAACGGAAGTAGCTCATCAGATCAGGCCGAACAACACGACCGGCATGCCGACGTACATCGCCAATGGCGGGATCACGTAGCTCTGGATCAACTGGATGACCATGAACGCCAGGATCGGCGAGATATCCAGGCCGCCCATGCTTGGCAGGAAGCGGCGAAACGGTGCCAGTGCAGGCTCGGTGATCTGGTTGACCAGTTCAGCGCCTGGGCTGGTGCTGCCCGGTGCAACCCACGACAGGATCACGCTGATGATCATGGCGAAGAAGAACACCTTCAAAAACAGTGCGGTCACGCCAATGATCGCCCACAGCAGCAGGCCCAGCACGTTGAACGACATGTAGCTGAGCGTCAGTACCACGGCGAAAATCACCATCTGCACGGCGATAGCCAGTACCAGGGACGACATGTCCAGGCCGAACAGGCTTGGAATCACCCGGCGCAGAGGCTTGAGCAAAGGCTGGGTGGCCTTGACCGTGAACTGGCACAGCGGGTTGTAGAAGTTGGCGCGCACCAGCTGCAGGATGAACCGCAGCAGTACGATCAGCAGGTAGAGGCTACCCAGGGTTTGAATTACGAAAATGGCTGCGCCATTTAGTCCTGACATCATGTGCTCCTTATTGACCCAGTTGTTCGGCCATTTCGGCCGAGCGGTGCGCGGCGGCACTCAATGCTTTTTCGACCGAGGCTGCGAAGCCGTCGGCCTGGAATGATTTGATTGCAGCTTCGGTGGTGCCGGCAGGCGAAGTCACGCGGCGGCGCAGTTCGGCGGCGTCGACATCGCTGCCCACGGCCATGTGCGCGGCGCCCAGGGCGGTCTGCTCGGCAAGCTGCTTGGCGACTTCGCGGGGCAGGCCGAGCTTGACGCCAGCCTCGGTCATGGCTTCGATCAGCAAGAAGAAGTACGCAGGACCACTGCCGGACACGGCGGTCACGGCATCGATCTGCGCTTCGGTATCAACCCACACCACAATGCCCACGGCGCTCAACAGTTGCTCGGCCAGCTGGCGTTGCTCGGCGCTGACGCCGGCGGTGGCGTACAGGCCGCTCACGCCTTTGCCCAGAAGCGCCGGGGTGTTGGGCATGCAGCGTACCAGCGGTTGGTTGCCCAGCCAGTTGAAGAGGCTGGCGCAGGTAATGCCTGCGGCAATCGATACCAGCAACTGATGCGGCAAGAGGTGCGGGCGCAGGTCCTGGCACACGGCTTTCATGGCCTGTGGCTTGACTGCGATCACAATCACATCGGCGTCTTGAATGGCTTGGGCGTTATCGGCAAACAGCTCGACACCGTGCTCGGCGGCCACTTTGGCCCGGGTCTCGGCACCGGGATCGCTGGCGCGGATCTGTGCTGCATCCAGACCTTTGGCCAACAGGCCGCCGATCAGGCTGGAAGCCATGTTGCCGGCGCCGATAAAGGCAATACGCGTTTTGCTCATAACCGATCCTTATAAAAAAAGAGAAGGCCTCTTCAGGCCTGGCCGTAGTCGCGGGCGCCAAATAATGCGGTGCCAATGCGCACCCAGGTGGCACCTTGGGCAATAGCCGACCCAAGGTCGTGGCTCATGCCCATCGAAAGCGTGTCGAGCCCCATGTTCAGGCTCTCTTGCAGCGTACGTACCGTCGCAAATGCGGCGTCCTGCTCGGCGCGGTCTTGCGTTGGTTCCGGAATCGCCATCAAGCCGCGCAGTTTCAAACGGGGCAGCGCGCTGATTGCGGCCGCCAGCGCAGGCAAGTCTGCCGGGTTACAGCCCGATTTACTGGCCTCGCCACTGACATTGACCTGAATGCAGATGTTGAGCGGCGGCAAGTCTGCCGGGCGCTGGTCAGACAAGCGCTGGGCAATCTTGAGCCGGTCAACGGAATGCACCCACGCAAAATGCTCGGCGATGTCGCGCGTCTTGTTCGATTGAATGGGGCCGATGAAGTGCCAACACAAGGGCAGGTCGGCCAATTCGACCTGTTTGGCGCGGGCTTCCTGCAGGTAGTTTTCGCCAAAGTCGCGAACCCCTGCGGCATAGGCTTCACGCAGTGCGGCGGCAGGTTTGGTCTTGCTGACAGCGAGCAGGTGAATGCTCGTTACATCACGTTGCACAGCCAGTGCTGCTGCACGGATGCGAGCCTCAACCTGTGCAATGTTGCCTGCTATCGTGGACATTCGTTTAAGCCCGCCGTTGTGAAAGTCTGCGGCATTCTACTGGAATTGGGAGGGGGGATGGATATCGCCGACCTGTTGGCGTTAAGCGTCAACCACGGGGCTTCGGACTTGCACCTGTCAGCGGGCGTGGTGCCGATGCTGCGCATTGACGGTGACATGCAGCGCTGCGATTTGCCGGTGCTGGAGGCAGGGCAAGTGCGAGGGCTGGTCCAGAGCGTCATGAGTGAAGCACAGCGCCGAGGGTTTGAGGCGCAACTCGAAGCCGATTTTGCGTACGCCCTGCCGGGGCTGGGCCGCTTCAGGGTCAATGTTTTCGAACAGCAGCGCGGCCCCGGCGCCGTGTTTCGCCGCATAGCCGAGACAGTGCCCAGCCTTGAATCGCTGGGCCTGGGCGACGTATTCAGCCAGCTCTGCCAGGCACCCCACGGGCTGGTCCTGGTCACGGGCGCGACGGGCTCGGGCAAGACCACCACCCTGGCGGCGATGATTGATCACCTCAACCGCACCCGCCAACGGCACATCCTCACCCTTGAGGACCCGATCGAGTTTATCCACTCGCCGTGTCTGTCCCTGATCAGCCAGCGCGAGGTGCATCGCCACACCCACAGCTTTGCAGCCGCCTTGCGTTCGGCCATGCGCGAAGACCCGGATGTGATCATGCTGGGCGAGATGCGCGACCTGGACACCATCAGGCTGGCGCTGACAGCGGCAGAAACCGGACATCTGGTGTTTGCCACGCTGCACACATCGTCGGCGGCCAAGACCATCGACCGGATGGTGGATGTGTTTCCCGGCGACGAAAAGGCGATGGTGCGCGCCCTGCTCTCGGAGTCACTGCTGGCCGTGGTTTCCCAGACACTGGTAAAAAAAACAGGAGGGGGGCGTGTGGCGGCTCACGAAATCATGCTGGCTACGCCTGCGATTCGACATCTGATTCGGGAGAACAAGGTGGCGCAGATGGTTTCAGCGATCCAGACCGGCGCAGCGGTGGGCATGCAGACGCTGGAAATGGGCCTGAACAGGCTGAGGGAGCAGGGACTGACGCAATAACCGGGGGGGTGTTGTTTCTGTGGGAGCGGGCTTGCTCGCGATCCAGGCGGCGCGGTTCAGCGGGTGAACCACGCCGCTCCCATCGCGAGCAAGCCCGCTCCCACAGCTTTAGCGTTGTACAACCTGCAGCGGGGCTTTCTCTTTAGGCAATACGCGCTTGGCGACCACGTAGTGGCTCTGCCAGTAAGGCTTTTTCAGCGTGTCGATAGTGACCGACTTGCCGCGACGCGGAGCGTGGATGAACCGGTCGTTGCCCAGGTAGATGGCAACGTGGTTGACCTTGCGGCTCTTGATGTTGAAAAACAGCAAGTCGCCAGGCTTCAGGTCCTTGCGTTCGACCTTCTGACCATGACCACTGGCCATTTCGCTTGAAGTGCGCGGCAAGTCGACTGCTGCAACGTCATTGAAGGCATATTTGACCAGGCCGCTGCAGTCAAACCCTTTGCTTGGGCTGCTGCCGCCCCAACGATAAGGGGTGCCCAACACATTTACAGCGCGGCTCAAGACCGTGCTGCTTTGCTTGTTGGCGGCTGCCAGTGAAGCGGTCGCAATTTTGCCTGGGGCTTTGCGGTGGGCTTTACTGGCTGCAGGACGTGCTACGGTCTTGCTGTTAGAGGCAACGTAAGCGGCGCCCGCAGATGACTTTGCGGTGTAGCCGGTGAAGCCTGAAGGAAGATGTTGCTCACGATTGGTGGCGTGGGCGGCCAGTGGCAATAATAGGCAAATGGTTAGCCATGTCTTGAATATAGGACGCATTCGGCAGGGCTCAATGGTTATAAACGCGAAACTTTATAACAGCTTTTTTGTCCTTTCTCAGGCCATTTGTCAGTTGGACTATGGGGTCAAATTCCGCAAAGGTGGTGGCAAATTGTCACATGGTGACGGCGCAGGTCAGGTCCTATAAGGCTTTGCGCCATTTCTTGTAAGACACTTTTACCTTTTGCACGACAGTAAAAAAGTCACAAAAAACTTCACAATATTTTTCTATCAGCAGCAACGAGGGCATTTATGAGCGGCTATCGAGACGATATACAACGCGATACTCACAGCAAAGTGCTGGGCTACCTGCTGTGGATTTTCGGTTTTCTGGGGGCGCATCGCTTCTATTACGGCAAGCCGGTGACCGGGACGATCTGGTTTTTCACCTTGGGCTTGTTGGGAATTGGCTGGTTGATCGACTTGTTCCTGATCCCGAGCATGGACCGTGAAGCTGACTTGCGATTCACCTCAGGTGACACAGACTACAGCGTGGCCTGGATTCTGCTGACGTTTCTGGGGTTGTTCGGCGTACACCGCATGTACATGGGCAAATGGATCACCGGGATCATCTACCTGTTTACCGGTGGTTTGTTCTTGATCGGTATCCTGTATGACTTCTGGACCTTGAACGAGCAGATCTCGATCAAGAACGCAGAGCGTCGTTAAGCCGTCGCACATTAAAGCCTGTGGGAGAAGGCTTGCTCGCGATTCAGGCACCTCGGTATTTCTGAAAAACCGAGTTAATCCAATCGCGAGCAAGCCCGCTCCCACAGGGTGCACTTCAGGCTTCAGCCTTCGTAACTGATCCGACCATCCACCAGCGTGTAACGCACGGCACTCGGCAGGCAATGGCCGAGGAACGGGCAGTTATCGCCTTTGGAATACCATTTTTCGCCGACCAGGGTCGAGGCCGCCGGGTCAAACAGCACCAGGTCTGCAGCCGAGCCTACCGCCAGCTTGCCGGCCGGTAGGCGCAGCGCTTGAGCCGGGCCTGCGCTGAGACGAGAAAGCAGTGTCGGCAAGTCCAGCAGGCCGTCTTCTACCAAGGTCATCGCCAGCGGCAGCAATACTTCAACACTGCTCATGCCCGGTTCGGTAGCGCCGAACGGTGCCAGTTTGGCGTCGCGTTCGTGGGGCTGGTGATGGCTGGAAATGGCTTGCACCACACCCGACTTCACCGCCTCGCGCAGACCATCACGGTCGGCACGGGTACGCAACGGCGGTTGCACGTGGTAAACGCTGGAGAAATCCTCCAGGGCCTCATCCGTCAAAATAAGCTGATACAGCGCCACATCGGCCGTGACCTTGAGGCCGCGTGCCTGGGCCTGGGCGATCAGGGCCACACCCCGTGCACTGGTCAGTTGACTGAAGTGGGCGCGCACGCCGCTTTGCTCAACCAGCAGCAGATCCCGGGCCAGCGCCACGGTTTCGGCGGTTTCCGGGATGCCCGGCAAACCACGGAACGCGGCCATCGCGCCATCGTGGGCAATACCGCCTTCGGCCAGGTCACGGTCCTGGGAGTGGAAAATCACCGTCAGGTCGAACGTGGCCGCGTATTCCAGTGCCCGGCACAGGGTGCGGGTGTTGGTGAAGCTGTTGAGGCCGTTGCCAAACGCCACACAGCCGGCATCGCGCAAAGCGATCAGCTCTGCAAGCTGCTCGCCCTCCAGGCCCTTGCTCAGTGCGCCAATGGGGAACACTTTGCAGTTTCCGGCTTCGCGGGCGCGGTCCAGGATCAGCTCGGCCACCGCCGAGGTATCCAGTACCGGCTTGGTGTGCGGCGGGCAGCACAGGCTGGTGACGCCACCGGCTGCCGCAGCACGGGTTTCGCTGGCAATGGTGCCTTTGCGGCTGTAACCCGGCTCGCGCAGGGCGACGTTCAGGTCAACCAGGCCGGGGGCGGCCACCAGGCCCTGGGCCTCAATGGTTTGAGTCGGGGTGAAACCGGCTGGCGCTGCGCCAATGGCAATGATCTTGCCGGCTTCCAGATGCAGGTCAGTCACTTGATCCAGCTGGGTGCCCGGATCAATTACACGGGCGCCGAGAATGCTGAGCTTCACTGGGCGTTCTCCTGTTCGAATTGGCGCTGGGCGGTTTGTCCGCTCATGGTCATGGACAACACGGCCATGCGTACGGCAATGCCGTAGGTCACTTGGTTGAGAATCACCGAGTGCGGACCGTCGGCCACGGCGGATTCGATTTCGACCCCGCGGTTGATGGGGCCCGGGTGCATCACGATGCAATCGGGCTTGGCGCCGGCCAGGCGCGCAGTGGTCAGGCCGAACAGGCGGTAGAACTCGCCTTCGCTCGGCAACAGGCCGCCGGACATGCGCTCGCGCTGCAGGCGCAACATGATCACCACGTCGACGTCTTTCAGGCCTTCGGTCATGTCGGTGTAGACCTTCACTCCATATTGCTCGATGCCGATCGGCAGCAAGGTCTTGGGAGCAATCACGCGGATGTCAGGGCAGCCGAGGGTCTTGAGGGCGATCATGTTCGAGCGCGCGACCCGCGAGTGCAGGATGTCGCCGACGATGGCCACCGACAGGTTCTCAAAACCGCCCTTGTGCCGACGAATGGTCAGCATGTCGAGCATGCCCTGGGTCGGGTGGGCGTGACGGCCGTCGCCACCGTTGATGATCGCTACCTGAGGGCACACGTGCTCAGCAATGAAGTGGGCGGCGCCGGAGTCGCCGTGGCGTACCACGAACATGTCAGCGGCCATGGCTTCAAGGTTGCGCAGGGTGTCGAGCAGGGTCTCGCCCTTGCTCGCCGACGAGGTCGACACGTTGAGCGTGATCACGTCGGCAGACAGGCGCTGGGCGGCCATTTCAAAGGTGGTACGGGTGCGAGTGGAGTTCTCGAAGAACACGTTGCATACGGTCTTGCCGCGCAGCAACGGGACTTTTTTCACCGCTCGGGCACCGACTTCAAGGAACGAGTCAGCGGTGTCGAGGATTTCAGTCAGCAGCTCGCGGCGCAAACCGTCGAGCGACAGAAAGTGGCGCAGCTGGCCCTGATCATTGAGCTGCAGCGGGCGCTTGGCGTCTGTAGGCGTCATCGCAATGGTCTCATCTCTTAATGGGCAGGAAGGGCTAGGTCTTGAAGTTCGAGTGTCAGTGGCGCAGGGCCGGACAACTTCACCCGCTCGCTCGGCTTGAGGCACAAGGTCGCCCCCACCACATCCGGCCGGATCGGCAGCTCGGCCGCGTCCAGGTCCAGCAGGCTGACCAGCGTCACGCTGGCCGGACGTCCATAGTCGAACAGCTCGTTAAGTGCCGCGCGGATGGTGCGACCGCTCATCAGCACGTCGTCGATCAGCACCAGGTGCTGGCCTTCGATTTCGAACGGCAGCTCAGAGGGACGCACTTGCGGGTGCAGGCCGTTCTGGCTGAAGTCATCGCGGTAGAACGATACATCCAGCGTACCCAGCGGAGCATCGCTGTTGAGCGCCCGCAGCAGCGCCTGGGCAACCCAGATGCCGCCAGTGCGGATACCGATAAAATTCGGTTCAGTGATGCCGCGACGGGCAAGGTGGGCCTTGAGATCAAGGGCCATCTGGGAGATCAGTTCAGCGGGAACAGGCAGGATCATGGTGGCTCCTTTAAAGGCCCGCGCAGCAAAACGTGCAGCGGCGGGCGCAAACAACGGGGCGGGTCAAGTGATACAAGCGCCGGGTCAGTCCTGGGATTGAGCCGGGTTTTCGTCGAGCCAGCCTTGCAGCACCAGCTTGGCGGCGATGGCATCGACGGGGTTGTCGCGGTAGCTGCCGCGCTGGCCGCCCTGGGCCCGGCGTTCGCCCTTGGCCTCGAAGGTGGTCAGGCGTTCATCGTGGGTGAAAACGGGCAGATTGAAGCGGCCATTCAGACGGTTGGCAAATTTTTGCGCACGGGCGCAGAAGTCGCTCGGGGTACCGTCCATGTTCAGCGGCATGCCGACCACCATTGCGTCGGGCTGCCATTCCTTGATCAGCTTTTCAATTTCTTCCCACCTGGGAATGCCATTTTCGGCTTTCAAGTTGCATAGCTCGCGGGCTTGGCCGGTAATCATCTGGCCGACAGCGACACCGATGGATCGGGTGCCGTAGTCAAAGCCCAGCAGTAAACGAAGGCCGGCCATCAGGAATGGCCTGCTTGGGTGCTTAACAAATTGAGGTTCACTCCGAGGTGTTTCGCGGCCGCGTCGAGGCGCAGCTCGCTAGGGGTTTCAAACAGGACATCAGCGGAATACGGGCAGGTCAGCCACGCATTGTCGACCAGTTCGGCTTCCAGCTGGCCAGCGTCCCACCCGGCATAGCCCAGGCAAATCAGGCTGCGGTTCGGGCCGTGCCCGTCGGCAATGCTGAACAGCACATCGGCCGAGGTGCTGAGGGCCAGCCCGTCAGCCAGCTCGACGGTGGCGTCAAAGCTCATTCCCGTGGGGTGCAGGACAAATCCACGGTCAGTCATCACTGGCCCGCCGCCATAGATCGGAACGTGCTGGCACAGGGCCGAGGAGAGTTTTTCCGGACGCAACTGCTCAAGAATGTCCGCCAGGCTCAGTTCCAGCGGGCGATTGATCACCAGCCCCATGGCCCCACTGGCCGTGTGCTCGACGATGTAGGTCAAGGTGTGGGCAAAATTCGGGTCGGCCATGTGCGGCATGGCGATCAGGAATTGATGCTTGAGGTAAGTCGGTGCGTGGTTTTTCATGAGTCTTAGTGTGGCGCTGGCAACGTGAACTGACAAGTTTGAGGATGATAAAAGCCCTGTAATCACTGCCGAAGGCTGCGATAAGGTCCGCAGGACCTTCAAAAGCCAGGGCCGCGGTGCGCCCCATCGCAGCCTTCGGCAGCGACTACAGGTTTTACCTCAGTTGCTCGAAAGCCGATCGCCCTGGGCGAACTTCCAGGTGCGGATGATTTCGAGCCGGTCGATGTCTGCCAGGTCGCCCGTGAACGGTGCAAAGGGTGCGGCCAGGCGCACGATGCGTTGCGCAGCCTGATCCAGCAGCGGCTGGCCCGATGATTCAAGCACCAGCACTTCATGCAGCGAACCGTCCCGGTTGATCGACACCAGCAGCCGCAGCTTGCCGTAGATTTTTTCGCGACGTGCCTGCTCGGGGTAATTCAGGTTGCCGATGCGCTCGATCTTCTTGCGCCAGTCCTCTTTGTACCAGGCGCCCTTGTCACGCATGGTCGAGGCCGCGCTCATGCGGTAGATCTTCGGGCGCTTGGCGTACAACTGCTGCTCGTTGGCCAGTTCGGCCTCCAGGCTGGATATCTCGCTGGACAGCTGGGAGCTGTCGAACGTTGGAATGCTGGCCTTGGGCGCGGCTTCGGTCTTGACCTTTTGCGGCTGGCTCGGCGCTTTTTTCGGGGCTGGCGCCACGGTGGTCACGGCAGCCTTGGGTGCGGTTTGGGTCTGCTCGGGCTTGGCGGCCGGCGGCGGAGTGACCTTTTTCACGCTGTTGTCCTGGAAAGGCGCAATTTCAGTGGTCTTGGGCACGGCTTTTTTATCCAGCGTGCCGCTGCCTTGCTGATTGTCCTGAGCCAGAAAGTCCGCTTTCTCCGGGGCCTTTTCGCTTTTGAATGTGGAGAGCGTGATCTCCAGGGTTTTACTGATCTGTTTGGGTTCGGTCATGCTGAAACCCACGCCCACAATCACCGCGATATGAATCAGCGCCGCCACAAACAGGGTAAATCCAAGGCGATCGGCCGCTCGCACGCCTTTATGGCTGAGTTCGGGGGGCAGGTCGCTGGGGAGTGTCATGGCAAAAAGACCAACATCGCGGGTTTCACAGGGTGCGCATGATAGCGCAATGTTGGTCGATTACTGGGTGTTGCAGATCAGCGCGCGGCGAGCTTGCGCTCAATCGCGTCCATCAGCAGGGCGCCGATATTGGTACCGAACGCATTGTCGATCTCGCGGATGCAGGTCGGGCTGGTGACGTTGATTTCGGTCAGGTGCTCACCGATCACGTCCAGGCCGACAAACAGCAGCCCTTTTTCACGCAGCGTCGGGCCTACCTGGGCTGCAATCCAACGGTCCTTGTCGCTCAGCGGACGGGCTTCGCCCCGACCGCCTGCAGCCAGGTTGCCACGAGTTTCGCCAGCTGCCGGGATACGCGCCAGGCAATACGGAACAGGCTCGCCGTCGATCATGAGGATGCGTTTGTCGCCGTCCTTGATCGCCGGTAAATAGCCTTGAGCCATGATTTGCTGGGTGCCGTTGGCGGTCAGGGTTTCGAGAATCACCGACAGGTTCGGATCGCCCACACGGTGACGGAAGATCGACGTTCCGCCCATGCCATCCAGGGGTTTGAGAATCACGTCACCGTGCAGGGCGGCGAACTCACGCAATACATCGGCGCGGCGGCTGACCACGGTGGGCGGCGTGCACTGGGTGAACTGGGTGGCGAACAGCTTTTCGTTGCAGTCGCGCAGGCTTTGCGGCTTGTTGACGATCAGTACGCCATCACGCTCGGCCTGCTCCAGCAGGTAGGTGGAGTACACGAACTCCATGTCGAAGGGCGGGTCCTTGCGCATCAGGATCACGTCCAGGTCGCTCAGGGCCGTGTCGGTTTCGGCGTCCAGCTCAAACCATTTTTCAGGGTTGGCGAACACCTTCAGCGGCTTCATGCGCGCCCGCGCCTTGCCTTCATTCAGGTAAAGGTCTTGCTGTTCCATGTAGAACAGGGTCCAGCCGCGATCCTGGGCGGCCAGCAACATGGCCAGCGAGCTGTCCTTTTTATAGGAGATGCCCGCAATGGGGTCCATGACAATCCCGACTCGAACGCTCATGGCAAATTCCTCAATAAATAATGGGCAAAAAGGCTCTGAAAAGTGGCGCCAGAGTGGCGCTGAGTGTGGCCCCGGTCAAGGAAAAACCACCTGCTCCAGCACGCCTTGGGCGGTTCGATAGATTGACGGTCGTGACTGTGCTAAAAAGGCTGGCACAGTGCTTTGAGCCCTTGTCCATCAAGGAGTTGGGGTTTTAAGTCGCACAGTTGTAACAAAATGGGTCGCCGTGGCGATGGTAGAGCACATATGGAAAAACATTCCAGCGCCTTGAAGGTGATGGTAATCGACGATTCGAAAACCATTCGCCGCACCGCCGAAACGCTGTTGAAAAACGTGGGCTGCGAGGTCATTACCGCCATCGACGGTTTCGATGCGCTGGCCAAGATTGTCGACCATCATCCGCACATCATCTTTGTAGACATCATGATGCCGCGTCTGGATGGCTATCAGACCTGCGCACTGATCAAGAGCAACCGGGCGTTCAAGTCGACCCCCGTGATCATGCTGTCGTCCAAGGACGGCCTGTTCGACAAGGCCAAGGGACGAATTGTGGGCTCTGATCAATTTTTAACCAAGCCCTTCAGCCGTGATGAATTGCTGAGCGCAATCAAGGCCCATGTGCCAGCCTTCAACATCGTACAAAGTGCTCAATGAAGCCCGGCCAGCCGGCCAACCACCTTATAAATGGGGAACACCATGGCTCGCATTCTGATCGTCGATGACTCGCCGACTGAAATGTACAAATTGACCGGCATGCTGGAAAAGCACGGCCATGAAGTGCTCAAGGCTGAAAACGGCGCCGACGGCGTTGCCCTGGCACGCCAGGAAAAGCCCGATGTGGTGTTGATGGACATCGTGATGCCGGGCCTCAATGGTTTTCAGGCCACGCGTCAGCTGACCAAAGATCCGGAGACCAGCTACATCCCGGTTATCGTTGTGACGACAAAGGATCAGGAAACCGACATGGTCTGGGCCCAACGACAAGGGGCCAAGGGCTACCTGACCAAGCCGGTCGATGAAGAGCAACTGATCCTCAAGGTGAAAAAAGTCCTGGAAGAAAACCCTCCAAAATGACGGCCGCCTTATGCCTGGCTCACTGACGGCCTTCGAACTGCTGCTTGAAATCGACCAGCGCTGTCGCCAGCTGGCAGCGGGCCTGGTGCCTGCACAAGCGCAACTCGATACCTGGAGCGGGATCGGCTTTCGCATCGGCGAGCATTGTTTTGTGGCGCCGATGGGCGAAATTGCCGAAATCCTCCATGAGCCGCGATTCACCTTGTTGCCCGGTGTAAAGCCCTGGGTCAAGGGCGTGGCCAATCTGCGCGGGCAATTGCTGCCGGTCATGGACCTGTGCGGCTTTTTCGGGGTTGAGCTGTCGCCCTTGCGTAAACAGCGCCGGGTGCTGGTGCTGGAATATAAAGACGTGTTTGTCGGGTTGCAGGTGGACGAAGTGCAGGGCATGCAGCACTTTGCCCATGCCGATCTCAATGCCGATACGCTCGCGTTGCCTCATCCGATGTTCGCGCCTTATGTGCAGGGGCATTTTGCTGGCGAACACCCTTGGTGGGTATTCAGCCCGTTTGCCCTAGCTCAGGCGCCGCAATTCTGGGCGGTGGCCGTGTGATCAGGCCTCGCGCTTTAAAACGGGATCTCAGGACCTGATTGATGACCACAGCCAATACCGCTAAACCAATGGAAGGGTCGCGCAGTCGTTCGCAGATCATCGTGCTTTTTATCGCCCTGATCGTGTTCATCATGCTGTTGTTCGCCAACTTTGCTTACCTCAACACCCAATCCAACTACGACAAGCAATACATCAGCCACGCGGGTGAATTGCGCGTCCTGTCCCAGCGTATTGCCAAAAACGCCACTGAGGCCGCAGCCGGAAAGGCTGCCGCGTTCAAGTTGCTGATCGATGCGCGAAACGATTTCAGCCAGCGTTGGGGCTATCTGAAAAAAGGCGATCCGGTCACTGGCCTGCCTCCCGCGCCTCCTGCAGTCCACAAGGAAATGCAGGCGGTTCAGCGTGACTGGGAGCTGTTGCTGAGCAACGTCAACGCCATTTTGGCCAGTGAGCAAACCGTACTGTCGTTGCATCAAGTGGCCGCGACACTGGCCGAAACCGTGCCGCAGCTACAGGTCGAATACGAAAAGGTCGTCGAAATCCTGTTGCAGCGTGGCGCGCCAGCCAGCCAGGTGGCCCTGGCGCAGCGTCAGTCATTACTGGCCGAACGCATTTTAGGCGCGGTGAATACGGTGCTGGCCGGTGATGAAAATGCAGCCCAGGCCGCCGGTGCTTTCGGGCGCGATGCCAACCGCTTCGGGCAAGTGCTCAACGGCATGCTGGAAGGCAATGACGGGATGAGGATTACCCAGGTCGAAGACAAGGACGCCCGTGCCCGCTTGCAGGAAATTTCCGAGCTGTTCCAGTTTGTGTCGGGCTCAGTGGATGAAATCATTGAAACCTCGCCGCAGCTGTTCCACGTTCGTGAAGCCGCCAACACCATATTCAGCCTGTCGCAAACCCTGCTTGATGAAGCGTCGACCCTGGCCAACGGCTTTGAAAATCTCGCCACCGGGCGCTCGCTCGACATCATTGGCGGTTACGTATTGGGCTTGCTGGCACTGGCATCAATCATCCTGATCGGGCTGGTGATGGTGCGCGAAACCAATCGCCAACTGCGTGAAACGGCCGAAAAGAACGAGCGCAACCAGAACGCGATCATGCGTTTGCTGGACGAAATTGCCGATCTGGCCGACGGCGACCTGACGGTGACGGCCTCTGTCACCGAAGATTTTACGGGGGCCATTGCCGACTCCATCAACTACTCGATCGACCAACTGCGCGAGCTAGTGGCCACGATCAACCACACCGCAGGTCAGGTCGCGGCAGCCGTGCAGGAAACCCAGGCAACCGCCATGCAGCTGGCCGAGGCTTCCGAGCATCAAGCCCAGCAAATTGCCGAGGCTTCGGGAGCCATCCAGCAAATGGCCCACTCCATCGATCAGGTGTCGGCCAACGCTTCGGAGTCTTCAGCGGTGGCGGAGCGCTCCGTGGCGATTGCCAACAAGGGCAATGAAGTGGTGCATAACACCATTCATGGCATGGACAACATTCGTGATCAGATCCAGGACACCGCCAAGCGGATCAAGCGGTTGGGCGAGTCTTCCCAGGAAATCGGCGACATTGTCAGCCTGATTGATGATATTGCCGATCAAACCAATATCCTGGCGTTGAACGCGGCCATCCAGGCCTCGATGGCCGGCGATGCCGGGCGCGGGTTTGCCGTGGTGGCCGACGAAGTCCAGCGCCTGGCCGAGCGCTCATCGGCGGCTACGCGGCAAATCGAAACCCTGGTGCGGGCGATTCAGGCCGACACCAACGAGGCGGTGATTTCCATGGAGCAAACCACCACCGAAGTGGTGCGCGGTGCCCGTCTGGCCCATGACGCCGGAGTTGCGCTGGAGGAGATCGAAGGCGTGTCGCAAAATCTGGCGGACCTGATTCAAAGCATCTCCAACGCCGCGCAGCAGCAGACCACTTCGGCGGCGCAGATCTCCCTGACCATGAACGTTATTCAGCAAATCACCAACCAGACCTCGTCGGGCTCCACTGCGACCGCCGACAGCATCGGTAATCTGGCCAAAATGGCCAGCCAGCTGCGGCGTTCGGTATCTGGCTTCACATTGCCTGCTCCGCCTAAAGACCTTGGTCCACAGTAATGCGCTGCAATTCTGACTGGAGTCGTTATGGTTGACCGGCACGACTATGTGGCCCTTGAGTGGGTCAAAGGCGAAATTGCCCACACGCTAAAACAGGCCCGCGTGGCGCTGGATGCCTACGCGCAACAGCCTGCCGCCGACACGCTGGAGCAATGCCTGGCCTGTATTCATCAGGTGCATGGCAGCTTGCTGATGGTCGAGTTCTACGGCGCGGCGTTGCTGGCAGAAGAGATGGAGCAGTTGGTCATTGCCTTGCAACAGGGCCGCGTCAGCCAGCTCGACGAAGCCCTGCGATTATTGCAGCAAGCCTTCAGCCAATTGCCGTTGTACCTGGACCGAGTACACAGTGCCCGACGGGATTGGCCATTGGTGGTGTTGCCGTTGCTCAATGACTTGCGCAGCGCCCGTGGCGAAGCCCTGCTCTCGGAAACCAGTCTGTTCAGCCCGCCCTTGCAAGTGTTGCCCCCATTGGACACGGCCGCCCTGGCCCGTTTGCTCCCCGCAGACTTGCCGCGGGAGCTGCGGATTCTGCGCCATACCTTGCAAACCGCGTTTCTGGGTTTGCGCCGTGGCGAAGCCGTGCAGGCCCATCTGGAAATGATGGCCGGGGTGTTCGCACGGCTTCAAAGCCTGTGCCTGGGTTCGCCGCTCAACGCCCTGTGGAAAATAGCCGCGGCCCTGGTCGATGGCATGCTCAAGGGGCGGGTCCCGAACAGCCCGGCCCTGCGCAGCCTGCTTAAAAAGTCCGACAAGGAACTCAAGCGCCTGCTGGAGCAAGGCATCGAGGCCGTCAATCAGCCTGCGCCCGAAGAGTTGCTCACCAGCCTGCTGTTTTACATCGCCAAAGCCGAGCATCCGACCTCGAAAATGCTCGCCCTGAAAAACCATTACGAACTGGATCAGGCCATGCCCGATGCGGCGATGGTCGATGAGGAGCGGGCGCGGCTGGCTGGCCCCGACCGCGACGCGATGCGCTCAGTGGTTGCGGCATTGTGCGAAGAACTGGTGCGGGTCAAGGAGCGCCTCGACCTGTTTGTGCGCAGCGACCGTTTGCACGTCTCGGAACTGAGCAGCCTGATGGCCCCGTTGCGCCAGATCGCCGACACCTTGGCGGTGCTGGGGTTTGGTCAGCCGCGCAAAGTCATCATCGATCAACTGGCGGTAATGCAAAGTCTGGCCCAGGGCCAGCGCGAGCCAACCGATGCGGTGTTGATGGATGTCGCGTCAGCCTTGCTCTACGTAGAGGCCACATTGGCTGGCATGGTTGGCAGCGTTGAGCCCTCGCAGCGCGAAGAGAGCCGTTTGCCCACCACCGACCTCATGCAGATCCATCAACTGGTGATCAAGGAGGCGCGTATCGGCCTTGAGGAAGTGAAGGATCTGATCGCCGATTACGTGATGGCCGGCCATGACCGCCTGCACTTGCAGCCACTGCCTGCGCTGATCACACAAATCCGTGGCGCGCTGGCAATGATCCCCCTGAGCCGCGCTGCCAGCCTGCTGCAAGCCTGCCATGACTATCTGTGCGAGCGCCTGCTGCAGGGGCCTGATATCCCGACAGCGCAGCAACTGGATCATCTGGCCGAAGCCCTGAGCAGCATCGAGTATTACCTGGAGCGTCTCTCCCAGGACCCGGGAGCCGCGGGCGAGCGGGTGTTGGATTGGGCCGAAAACAGCCTGGCCAGGCTGGGCTATACCCCGGCCGAGCCTGCCGGACCGTTGCTGGATGACGCCTGCAGCCCCGCGGATCAACCGCTGATGCCGGATATGCAGGCGCACCTGGCCGAAGTGCTGGCGAGTCCGCTGTCTGCGCTCAATCCGCCTGCGCAGCACATGCCCGCCAGCCTGCTGCCGCCGCCGATGGATGAAGAGCCCCTGGATGAAGAGTTGCTGGACGTCTTTCTGGAAGAGACCGACGAAGTACTGATCACCCTGCACGATTGCCTGCCGCAATGGGTCGCCAACCCGGCGGACAGCGCCGCACTGGCTGAACTGCGCCGCGGCTTTCACACCCTCAAGGGCAGCGGGCGCATGGTGCGTGCGCTGGTGCTTGGGGAATTGGCGTGGGCGGTCGAGAACCTGCTCAATCGCGTGATTGAGCGCAGCGTGGCGCCGTCCCCAGAGATCTTTCAACTGCTTGAAGACGTGCTGGTGATGCTGCCCGAGCTGATCCAGGCGTTTGCCGAGCAAAGCCAGCGTCAGCGCGAAGACGTCGACCAACTGGCCGCTCGGGCACAGCGCCTGGCCAAAGGTGAGCCGCAGCCGCTGCTGATTGCCCAGGACGCCAGCCATTTCGACCCGCAGTTGCTGGACATCTTCCGACAGGAAGCGCAAACCCACCTTGAGCGTCTTGACCGTTTTCTGGATCGGGCCCGCGAGCAAATGCCGCTGTATGCCAGCGACGACCTGCAACTGGCCATGCACACCCTCAAAGGCAGTGCGCACATGGCGGGCGTGGTGCACATGGCCGAACTGGCGGCGCCACTGGATCATCTGGTCCGTGAGTACAAGGCCCATCATCTTGCCCTCGGGCAGGAAGAAATTGAGCTGTTGCGGGAGGCTGACGGCTTGTTGCACCGCGGCCTCAAGCAACTGGACAGTGACCCGCTGGCCGAGATCAAGGGGGCCCGCTCCCTGATCGAGCGCACCGAGCGACTGATCGCCACCCGACTTGAAACCCTGCTCAATACGCCCACCAGCAGTTGGGTGGCCCAGCGCGACCCGCAACGGATTACCGAGTTTCTGGGCGAAAGCATGGACATCCTGTTTGACGCCGAAGAGCTGCTTAAAAACTGGCACCAGAACCCCCAGCAGCGGGAGGGCCTGGATACCCTGCTGGACCAGCTGACTGCCTTGGCCCAGGCCGCACACCTGCTGGACCTGCACCCCATTGATGCCGTGTGCGAAGCCTTGCTCGACCTGTATGGCGCCGTTGAGGAAAGCAGCCTGGCGGCCAGTGAGCGGTTCTTCGAGGCGGCCGATGATGCTCAGGAAGCGTTGATCAACATGCTCGATCAACTGGCAGCGGGGCAAGAAATCATCCCGCAACCTGAGCTGATCCAGACCTTGCATGCGCTGCTGCACGAAGGGCTGGCGCCTGACGCCACGGGGCTGATTCGCCGTGATGGCGGCCAGACGCTGGACATCACCGAACTGGGCGCCGCGACTGACCAGTTGGGGGCGGGGCTGGACGATGATGTCGACGAGGAAATCGTCGAAATCTTTCTCGAAGAGGCGGTGGATATTCTCGACAGTGTCGGGCAGGCCCTGCAGCGTTGGCTGGGCGCTCCCGACAGCCTCGCTTCGCTGTCTTCCTTGCAGCGCGATTTGCACACCCTCAAGGGTGGGGCGCGCATGGCCGGGATCGAGCCGATTGCCGATCTGGCCCATGAACTGGAGCACCTCTACGAAGGCCTGCTGGACCGGCGCCTGAGTGAAAGCCCGGCATTGAGCCGCTTGCTTGAGCGCAGCCATGAGCAACTGGCACTGATGCTCGATCAGCTCAAGCACAAGCATCCGTTGAGCGAATCTTATGAACTGATTGAGGCCATTCGCGGGTTTCGTCTCTACAGCCATTCGCCTGTCGAGCCGGGCAATACTGAAGCCGAGCCCGCTGCAGCCTTGAACACGGCCGACCCTGAATTGCAGGATATCTTCCTCGACGAGGCTTTCGACATTCTCGAAAGCTCGGGCACGGCGTTATCGCGCTGGCGGGCCGACCCCCAGAGCCACCTCGAAGTCGAAAACCTGCTGCGTGACCTGCATACCCTCAAAGGTGGGGCGCGGATGGTTGAGGTTGCCGCCATTGGCGACTTTGCCCATGAACTCGAAACCCTCTTCGAAGATATTTCGGCTGGCTTGCTGGCACCCAATGCCGAGCTGTTTGTGCTGCTTGAGCGTTGCCATGACCAGCTTGCACAAATGTTCGATGCGTTGCGCAGTGGCCAGCCGCTGCCTTCGCCTCAGACGCTGATAGAAAAAATCCGCAGGATTGAACGCAACACCCGTCAGGAGGCTCCCGCAGCTTCCAAGTCCGAGCCTGTGGCGCCGCCATTGCCCGAAGGTGAGCGCACGGGGCTGGACACCCTCAAGGTGCCGGCCGAGTTGCTGGAAGACCTGGTCAACCTGGCAGGCGAAGCCTCGATCATCCGTGGGCGCGTTGAGCAGCAGGTCAACGATGGTCAGATCGCTCTCAACGAAATGCAGACCACCCTTGAGCGGATGCAGGACCAACTGCGTCGCCTCGACAGCGAAACCCAGGGGCGCCTGCACAGCCGCTCGCACACCGAAGCCGATGGCGTGGCTTACGACGAATTCGATCCCCTGGAGATGGACCGTCACTCCCTGCTGCAACAGCTGTCCCGTGCATTGTTCGAATCGGCTTCGGACTTGCTCGACCTCAAGGCCACACTGGCTGCGCGCAATCAGGATGCCCACGGCCTTTTGCAGAAGCAGGCGCGGGTAAATACCCAGCTGCAGGAAGGCCTGATGGGTACGCGCATGGTGCCGTTCGAGCGCGTATTGCCGCGCCTCAAACGGGTCGTGCGCCAGGTGGCCAGTGAACTGGGCAAGCAGGTCGAATTCAGCGTGATCAATGCCGAGGCCGAAATCGACCGCAACGTGCTTGAGCGCATGGTGGCGCCGTTGGAACACATGTTGCGCAACGCCGTCGATCACGGTCTCGAACCTGCAGATATCCGTCACGCCAGCGGCAAGCCGGAGCAGGGATTGATCAGTCTGGAGCTGTCTTACGACGGTGGCGACGTGGTCTTCGACATGCATGACGATGGCGCCGGCGTGCCGCTTGAAGCCGTACGCCGAAAAGCTATTTTGCGCGGCCTGTTGGATCCGCAGGCGACGATCAGCGACCGCGATGTCTTGCAGTTCATCCTGCAACCGGGGTTCTCCACCGCTGAAAAAATCACTCAGATTTCCGGCCGCGGCGTCGGCATGGACGTGGTTCACGAAGAAGTCCGGCAGTTGGGCGGCAGCATGACCATCGACTCGGTGGCCGGGCAGGGCGTGCACTTTCAGATCCGCCTGCCCTTCAGCGTCTCGCTCAACCGGGCGCTGATGGTGCAATGCGCCGACGAGCAATACGCCATTGCCCTCGACACCGTCGAAGGCATCGTGCGAGTCATGCCCAATGAGCTGGAGGGGTATTACCAGCTCAATCCCCCGCTGTATCACTACGGCGGGCAGACCTATGAGTTGCGTTATCTGGGGGAGCTGCTGCAAACCGTGGGCAAACCCAAGCTCGTGGGCGAAAGCCATTCGTTGCCGGTGTTGCTGGTGCATTGCCAGGATCAGCGTGTGGCGTTGCAAGTCGATGCGCTGGCGGGCTCGCGAGAAATCGTGGTCAAAAGCCTCGGCCCGCAATTTACCGGGGTGCAGGGGTTGTCGGGTGCGACCATTCTGGGGGATGGCCGGGTGGTGCTGATCCTCGATCTGCTGGCTTATATTCGCGCCCATCAGGCGCGTCAGCCGTTGCAGCGGGCGCATCACGAAGCCGTCGGCGCGCTGGAGTTCACCCCGGCCGTGCGCCCGCCGCTGGTGCTGGTGGTGGATGACTCGGTCACGGTGCGCAAAGTCACCAGTCGCCTGCTGGAGCGCAACGGCATTAACGTCATCACCGCCAAGGACGGGGTCGACGCCATGAGCGTGCTCGAAGAACACACCCCTGACCTGATGCTGCTGGACATCGAAATGCCGCGCATGGACGGCTTTGAAGTGGCTACTCGCGTGCGCAACGACCCGCGTCTCAAAGACTTGCCGATCATCATGATCACCTCGCGCACCGGGCAAAAACACCAGAACCGTGCGATGGCCATTGGCGTCAACGACTACCTGGGCAAACCGTATCAAGAGTCGGTGTTGCTGGAGCGCATCGCCTACTGGAGCAACTTTCATGCTTGATCATCGCGTGGGCAGCCTGACCGGTTTGCTGCTGCCGCTGGCTGACCGCTATCTGCTGCTGCCCAACGTTGCCATTGCCGAACTGATCGGCTGGCAGCGCGGCGACCCCAGCAGCGACTCACCGCCCTGGCACCTGCGCCAGATCACCTGGCGCGACCATCAGCTGCCATTGATCAGCTTTGAAGCCGCCTGCGGCGGGCCGCTGGTGATCGGTGAGCGTGCGCGGATCGTCATCCTCAACACCCTGGGCGGCGACCCGGCGCTCAAGTTTATCGCCTTGGTGGTACAAGGCATCCCGCGCTCCTATCGCCTCGACAGCCAACTGAGCTTTGTCGACGTACCGCTCAGCCCGCTGGAGCGTGCGGCGGTGCAAGTGGGGGACCACGTGGCGAAAATCCCGGACTTGCTGGCGCTGGAAAGGTTGGTGCGCGGGGCTGCGGATTAATCCCGCTCTAACAGGTCAAGCTTGATCAGTCCCTAAAAGGGACTTATCGTTCCCTTTTTGGGACTCTTAGGCGGAGCCGTCAACATGTTATCGCTCAGTGATGCGCTCTTTACCACCACGCAGCAAAAAGTGCTGGGCCTGCTTTTTGGCAAGCCAGGCCAGAGCTTTTACGTCAACGAAATTGCACGTTGGGCAAAGGTAGGCAAAGGCAGTTTGACGCGCGAGCTGGGGCGTCTAGAGCGATCAGGCATTCTCACTGTGACCCGTCAGGGAAATCAGGCTCACTACCAGGCAAATGCACAGTGCCCGATTTATCAGGAGCTGCTGAGCATTATCCGCAAGACCTCGGGGCTCTCTGAACCGCTGCGTGTGGCGCTGATGCCTTTCGCAGAACAGTTGCAATGGGCATTTGTATATGGCTCGGTTGCCAAGGATCAGGCACACGTCGGCAGTGATATCGACCTTATGCTGATGGGTGAAAACCTGCATTACAGTGACGTCATGGAGCACCTGATGCCGCTTGAAGAATCGTTGGGTCGTACCATCAACCCGACGCTCTACACCCCTCAAGACTGGGCCGCCAAGCTGGCTGCCGGAAACAGCTTTGTCGTGAGGGTTGCGCAACAGGAAAAAATCACGCTGATCGGTCATGACCCGCTGGAGCCCGTGGATGGAGAAAAATGAAAACCTGGAAAATCTGGTACGCACTGGAGGCTTGAAGGTTGAACCACCCGATCGCAAGGAGTGTGAAGGGCTGCTGCGTTCGGCGGTTGATCGCCTGAAAGATGCAGGCAGCGCCCAGTTGTCTTTCGCCAGTCGTTTCGATCTGGCTTACAACGCAGCCCACGCCATTGCACTGACCGCCTTGCGGCTGTACGGGTATCGATCAGACCGGCGCTATCTGGTTTTTCAAAGCCTGATCCATACGTCAACAATCGACAAAGTGCAGGTGCGTTTGTTTGCCTTGTGCCATGAGCGCCGTAACCTCGCGGAATACGAAGGTTATATGGACGAAGATGAGGGATTGTTGGCGAGCCTGTTGGGCAGCACGCAGCAGTTGCTTGAACAGGTGCTGATGCTGCGGTTTGAAGCATTTGGCGATTAACGAGAAGCGCCTGCAGCCAACGCTGGCGAGTTTCTGGATCATGTGGGAGCGGGCTTGCTCGCGATGCAGGCGATGTGGTCTTTCAGTTGAACCGTGGTGCTACCATCGCGAACATATCGAATCGCCGCATTGCCCTTTAACTTCACACCCCTGACCCTTATCTAGTAACCGGGTGACACAGTCGCACTGTCAGTTTTTGAGGATGTTGCACATGTATCACGGTGAAAAGCTCAACGCCTGGACTCATCTGGTGGGTGCGGTTGCAGCAGCAGTGGGCAGTATCTGGTTGCTGGTGATGGCGTGCCTGGATGGCAGCCCGCAAAAGATTGTCAGTGTGGCCATTTATGGCGTCACGCTGGTGCTGTTGTACAGCGTATCGACCGTGTACCACAGCGTGCGCGGGCGCTCCAAGGTGATCATGCAAAAGTTTGATCACTTGTCGATTTACCTGCTGATTGCGGGCAGTTACACGCCGTTTTGCCTGGTCACGCTACATGGCCCGTGGGGCTGGTCGCTGTTCGGGATTGTGTGGGGCATGGCGGTGATCGGCATGCTGCAAGAGATCAAGCCACGCTCCGAGGCGCGCATTCTGTCTATCGTGATTTACGCGGTGATGGGCTGGATTGTGCTGGTGGCCGTCAAGCCGCTACTCGCGGCGCTGGGCACCGCGGGCTTTATCTGGCTGGCCACGGGCGGGGTGATGTACACCGTGGGGATTATCTTTTTTGCCCTGGACCACCGCCTGCGCCATGCCCACGGTATCTGGCATCTGTTCGTGATTGCCGGCAGCCTGCTGCACTTTGTGGCCATCGCGCATTACGTGATCTGATTCAGGGCAGTTTTTTAGTGTCACTGCGAACCTGCGCGTGACTGATCAGGGCAAAAATAAAACTGCCACCGATGATATTGCCGGCCAGGGTAGGGCCGGCAAAGATCAGCCAGAAGTCTTTCCAGGGCAGCTCCCCGGCAAACACCAGATAGGACACTTCGGCCGTACCGACCACGATGTGGGTGAAGTCGCCCAGCGCCATCAAGTAGGTGATGAGGATGATGATCCACATCTTGGCGCTCTCCATGGACGGGATCATCCACACCATGGTGGCGATCATCCAGCCCGAAACGATGCCCTTGGCAAACATCTGACTGGCGTCGTTTTCCATGACCTTGCGGCCGATTTCAAGAAAGGCCTTGTCGGTCGGCGTGTCGAAAATCGGCAGGTGCAGCATGACGTAGGCCACCAGCAGGGTGCCCATCAGGTTACCCACCAGCACCACCCCCCAGAGCCGCAGCAGGCGCCCGAAATTATTGAGCGTGGGTTTGCTCATGACTGGCAACACGGCGGTCAGGGTGTTTTCGGTGAACAATTGCTGGCGGGAAAGGATAACGGCCAAAAAACCTGCGCAGTAGCCGAAGCTGGCGATGACCTTGAAGGCTTCGCCGTCGGGCAGGCGCGAGTTGAGCAAGCCCATGGCCATAAGCGACAGGCCCATGGTCAGCCCTGCAGCGAGAGCCGACCAGAACAGGGCGGCGATGCTGCGCTCCAGTTCCTGATCGCCCTGCAAGCGAATGATCTCGTGCAGGACGGCGGCGCGTGGTGGCTGGTTTTTGGTGACGTCGTGCTCTTCTTCAGCCGACAGGTTGGGGGTTTTGCCGGACTTTTGGGTTTCCATGAGCTTCATGACCGTGGCGTGTGTAAAGGTACGACACGCAGGGGCTGTAGCTGTTCACTCAAAACCTGTAGTCGCTGCCGAAGGCTGCGATGGGGCCAATGGGCCTTCAATTAAACGGGTTGCTGCGCAACCCTTCGCAGCCTGCGGCAGCGACTACACAGGCCAGGCATCAAACCCGGTCATCAGTCCTGAAACTGGTCTTTGACGTATTTGATCTCGGTGCGCCCGTGCGGTGCGGGCAGGCCGTCCTCGCCCAGGTTGACGAAGACCATCTTGTCCACCGTCAGGATGCTTTTGCGGGTGATCTTGTTGCGCACTTCGCAGGTCAGGGTGATCGAGGTGCGGCCAAATTCAGTGGCGGTGATGCCCAGTTCGATGATGTCGCCCTGGCGCGAAGCACTGACGAAGTTGATTTCGGAGATGTATTTGGTGACCACGCGCTGGTTGCCCAGTTGAACGATGGCGTAAATCGCGGCTTCTTCGTCGATCCAGCGCAGCAGGCTGCCACCGAACAGGGTGCCGTTGGGGTTGAGGTCTTCGGGTTTAACCCATTTGCGGGTGTGAAAATTCATATTCGCTCCTGACCGTCTTGCCTTAGATGCGGGCCATGATGTCAGACCACGGCACTTAGCTCTATTAACCTTGGACTATGGTCTCGATAGGGTCAAAGAAAAAGCCTTGGGATCACTTGCCCGGATGGCTATAATACCCCCCGTTTCAAAACGGTCATTAATACCCAGTACCGTTCCCGCCACCTGTCCGAGGGGCGCTGCAGCAGGTTCAACCTGTCAGGCTCGGATGGGGCGTTGTTTGATCAGGGTCCCCTGTTCAGGCACTAAACGCACAACGGCGCCCATTCGCGATTAAACGAATGGAGGCTCTTGATGAGCGCTGTAAACACGCCTGCAGGTTTTACCGACTATAAAGTCGCTGATATGTCCCTCGCCCAATGGGGCCGTCGCGAAACGTTCATCGCCGAGTCCGAAATGCCAGCCCTGATGGGTCTGCGCCGCCGTTATGCAGCAGAACAACCGCTCAAGGGCGCGAAGATTCTGGGCTGCATTCACATGACCATCCAGACCGCCGTACTGATCGAAACCCTGGTTGCCCTGGGTGCCGAAGTGCGTTGGTCCTCGTGCAACATCTTCTCGACTCAGGATCAGGCTGCCGCTGCTATCGCTGCTGCCGGTATCCCGGTTTTCGCCTGGAAAGGCGAGACTGAAGAAGAGTACGAGTGGTGCCTTGAGCAAACCATCCTCAAAGATGGCGAGCCTTGGGATGCCAACATGATCCTCGACGACGGCGGCGACCTGACCGAGCTGCTGCACAAGAAATACCCGGCCATGCTGAAAAAGATCCACGGCGTGACTGAAGAAACCACCACCGGTGTTCACCGTCTGCTGGACATGCTGGCCAAAGGCGAGCTGATGATCCCTGCGATCAACGTCAACGATTCGGTCACCAAAAGCAAAAACGACAACAAGTACGGCTGCCGTCACAGCCTGAACGATGCCATCAAGCGTGGTACTGACCACCTGTTGTCCGGCAAGCAAGCACTGGTCATCGGCTACGGTGACGTGGGCAAGGGTTCGGCCCAGTCCCTGCGTCAGGAAGGCATGATCGTTAAAGTGTCCGAAGTTGACCCGATCTGCGCCATGCAAGCCTGCATGGACGGTTTTGAAGTGGTTTCGCCGTTCATCAACGGCCAGAACGACGGCACTGCTGCCAGCATCGACGCTGCGCTGCTGGGCAAGATCGACCTGATCGTGACCACCACCGGTAACGTCAACGTGTGCGACAAAAACATGCTGGCTGCGCTGAAAAAACGCGCCGTAGTGTGCAACATCGGTCACTTCGACAACGAAATCGACACCGCTTTCATGCGCAAGAACTGGGCATGGGAAGAAGTGAAGCCACAGGTTCACAAGGTTCACCGTACTGGCCTGGGCGAATTCGACCCACAGAACGACGACTACCTGATCCTGCTGGCCGAAGGCCGTCTGGTTAACCTGGGCAACGCCACAGGTCACCCAAGCCGCATCATGGACGGTTCGTTCGCCAACCAGGTTCTGGCCCAGATCTTCCTGTTCGCCCAGAAGTACGCTGACCTGCCAGCCGAGCTGCAAGCCGAGCGCCTGACCGTAGAAGTTCTGCCGAAGAAGCTGGACGAAGAAGTGGCCCTGGAAATGGTTCGCGGCTTCGGCGGCGTGGTCACGCAACTGACCAAGCAACAGGCTGACTACATCGGCGTCACCGTCGAAGGCCCGTTCAAGCCAGACGCTTATCGCTACTGATTAAAAAAGGCGGTCAGGCTTGCACTGACCGCCTTTTTTTTGTGTGAGTTCAGCGTCAGGGGGCATCACTGGCCTCCTTCGCGTACGCAAGGGTATTCCCATGTCTCAAGACCGTCGTTTCAGCTTCGAGTTCTTCCCGACCAAGACCGATGCTGGACATGAAAAGCTGATGAACACGGCTCGCCAACTGGCGACCTACAACCCGGATTTTTTCTCCTGCACCTATGGTGCCGGTGGCTCGACCCGCGACCGCACGATCAATACCGTGCTGCAGCTGGAGAGCGAAGTAAAAGTGCCTGCTGCACCGCACCTGTCCTGCGTGGGTGACAGCAAGGCCGATTTGCGCGGCCTGTTGGCCCAGTACAAGGCTGCAGGTATCAAACGCATTGTTGCACTGCGCGGCGACCTGCCTTCGGGTATGGGCATGGCCAGTGGTGAGCTGCGCTACGCCAATGACCTGGTGAGCTTCATTCGTGAAGAAACCGGCGATCACTTCCACATCGAAGTGGCCGCCTACCCGGAAATGCACCCGCAAGCGCGCAACTTCGAAGACGATATCAGCAACTTCGTACGCAAGGCCCAAGCTGGCGCTGACAGTGCGATCACCCAGTACTTCTTCAACGCCGACAGCTACTTCCGTTTTGTCGAGCGCGTGGAAGCTGCAGGCGTGATGGTTCCCATCGTGCCGGGCATCATGCCGATCACCAACTACAGCAAACTGGCGCGTTTCTCTGACGCCTGTGGTGCTGAAATCCCGCGCTGGATCCGCAAGCAACTTGAAGCCTATGGCGACGATACGCAGAGCATCCAGGCGTTTGGCGAGCAGGTCATCAGCGAAATGTGCGAGCGCCTGCTTGATGGCGGCGCACCGGGGTTGCACTTCTACACCCTGAACCAGGCTGATCCGAGCCTGGCGATCTGGAACAACCTCAAGCTGCCGCGCTGATCCGCCTTTGTGGGAGCGGGCTTGCTCGCGATGCATACGACGCGATCCCTTGAAAGACCGCAGCGATACCATCGCGGGCAAGCCCGCTCCCACACGGGTTTAAAACCGTTGGGCAGCATGAAATCGGCGCGCCGTGATTGCTCTGTTATACTCCGGGCTTTCCGCCAGGCTTACGCCCGGCCGCTCGTCCTTGTACAAGCCACTCAACCCCGCTACTGCGCAGCTCTTGCCCGCGCGAGCGGTGCGCATGAGCCTTGTGGACTGGAGCAGGACCGGACGGGATTGCGTCATCTTAAACGCCATTCACGCCAGGCAAGACTATCCCTTTGGGCCAAGCCCTAACTAGAACAGGATTTCTCATGTCCTTTGCTTCCCTCGGTCTCTCCGAGGCTTTAGTCCGCGCCATTGAAGCTGCGGGCTATACCGAGCCTACTCCGGTGCAACAGCGGGCCATCCCCGCCGTGTTGCAAGGTCGCGACCTGATGGTTGCGGCTCAGACAGGTACTGGTAAAACCGGCGGCTTCGCTCTTCCGATCCTGGAAAAGCTGTTTCCCAATGGCCACCCGGACAAATCCCAGCGCCACGGCCCACGCCAACCACGCGTGCTGGTCCTGACACCGACCCGCGAACTCGCCGCCCAGGTGCACGAGAGCTTCAAGCTCTATGCCCGCGACCTGAAGTTCGTCAGCGCCTGCGTGTTCGGCGGTGTGGGTACCAACCCTCAGGTCCAGGCTCTGGCCCGCGGTGTTGACGTACTGGTTGCCTGCCCGGGTCGTTTGCTCGACCTGGCCGGTCAAGGCAGCGTTGATCTGTCCCACGTTGAAATCCTGGTGCTCGACGAAGCCGACCGCATGCTCGACATGGGCTTCGTCCATGACGTGAAAAAAGTACTCGCGCGTCTGCCAGCCAAGCGTCAAAACCTGCTGTTTTCGGCGACGTTCTCCAAGGACATCACCGATCTGGCCGGCAAGCTGCTGCGCAACCCGGAACGTATCGAAGTTACGCCACCCAACACCACGGTCGAGCGTATCGAGCAACGGGTTTTCCGTCTGCCCGCTACCCACAAGCGTGCCCTGCTGGCGCACTTGATCACCGCAGGCGCCTGGGAACAGGTTCTGGTCTTTACCCGGACCAAGCACGGTGCCAACCGTCTGGCCGAGTACCTGGACAAGCACGGCCTCAGCGCTGTGGCCATCCACGGCAACAAGAGCCAGAACGCACGAACCAAAGCCCTGGCCGACTTTAAAGCCGGTGCCGTACGCATTCTGGTAGCGACCGATATCGCCGCTCGCGGCCTGGATATCGATCAGTTGCCACACGTGGTCAACTTCGAGCTGCCAAACGTCGACGAAGATTACGTTCACCGTATCGGCCGTACTGGCCGTGCCGGTCGTTCGGGTGAGGCCATCTCGCTGGTCGCTCCGGATGAAGAAAAACTGCTGAAAAGCATCGAGCGCATGACCCGCCAGAAAATCGCCGATGGCGATCTGATGGGTTTTGACTCCAGCACCGTAGAGGCCGAAAAGCCTGAAGTACGCGAGCGTCCGGATGTGCGTAACCCGCGCAACACGCCACGCGGTCCACGTGGCGACGGTCCGGGTAACCCGGGCGGTGGCGGCGGTCGTAAAGACAAGGGCAAGGAAAAGAGCAAAGAAAAACCGGCGGCTGCTCGCAGCGAGCGTCCAGCTCGTGAGCAAAAGCCACGCGAAGCTCAGCCTGCCCGTGAGCAGCGTCAGCCAGCGCCTCGTTCAGACGCCAACCGTGCGCCGGACGAGTTCCGTGATGACGATGTGGACAACTTTGGTAACCGCGCTGATTACGTCAGCCCGTACCAGAACAAAAACAACCAAAGCCGCGGCCGTCGTCCGGGAGCTCCGGCTCAAGGCACTGGCGCAGCACCTGCCGCGCGTACCGGTGGTCGTCAGAATGCTCCGCGTACTGGCAGCGGCGCTACCACTGGCACACCGCCTGCCAAGCGCAGCGGTCCACGCAGTGGTGCCCCGCGTGACGGTCAAGCCCGTCGCGAAAACCGCCCGGCCCGTGACGATGCCCGTCAAGAGCCAGCGGTTAAAGGCCCACGTGAGAATCAGCCGAAGATCATGCACAAAGAGTCGAAAAGCGATCGCTTCCCGACGCCTGAGCAGCTCGATCAACTGCCGAACCGCCCTCGTGGCGAGAAGCCGGCACTGCTGACGCGTAACCGCTAAAAATTGTGGGAGCGGGCTTGCTCGCGATTCAGGCACCTCGGGTTAACGGCTACACCGAGGCGACCCAATCGCGAGCAAGCCCGCTCCTACGACAGTACACAAAAAAACGCCCCGGCTTTCGCAAGCCGGGGCGTTTTTTGTTAGCCGTATAAAAGCGCTATTACTTGGCCTTCACGCCTTCGAGCGAGATATCCAGGCTCAGGGTCTGATCCTTGCTTGGGGATTTGATGCCGAAGTCGCTCAGGTTCACAGTCGTGGTCGCGTTGAAGCCAGCGCGTTCGCCACCCCATGGGTCCTTGCCTTCGCCGTTGAACGTTGCCTTGAAGGTCACAGGCTTGGTCACGCCGTGCAGGGTCAGGTCGCCTGTCACGTCAGCTGTTTTTTCGCCAGTCGGCACAACCTTGGTCGACTTGAAGGTCGCTTCCGGGTACTTGCTCACGTCCAGGAAATCTTTGCTGGCGATGTGCTTGTCACGTTCTGCGTGGTTGGAAAACAGGCTGGCGGTTTTCAGGGTCACGTCAATCTTGCTGTCTGCAGGCTTGGCTGCATCCCACGAGAATGTGCCGCTCCAGTCCTTGAAAGTACCGTGAATGAAGCTGAAGCCCAGGTGGCTGACTTTCCAGTCGATAAAGGCGTGCTGGCCTTCTTTGTCGATGGTGTAGTCAGCAGCCATGGCCTGGCCTGCGGTCAGCAGTGCGGTACCGAGAGCGAGCGCAGCGAGGGTCTTTTTCAACATGCTTTCTTTTCCTTTTGAGTTGAGGTCGAGCATCAGGCTTTGCGCCCCAGCATACGAGTCAGGGTCGCATCACGATCTATAAAATGGTGTTTCAAAGCGATCAGACCATGCAAGCCGGCAAAAATCACCACGGTCCACGCCAGGTATAAGTGCACGACACCGGCCACATCGGCCTGGTCGGGCAGGTTGGAAATCAGTGCAGGGACTTCAAACAGGCCGAAGACCGGGATGCCCACGCCTTCTGAGGTGGAGATCAGGTAGCCGGCGATCATCACGGCAAACAGACTCAGGTACAAAAAGCCGTGGCCGAGCTTGGCCCCAATACGCGTTGCCTTGCTGTAACTGGCCAGTGCCGGTGGCGCCGGGCTGATCCAGATCCACAGGACACGCAGCACCATCACGGCGAGCAACGTCAGGCCAATGCTTTTATGCAGGTCAGGGGCTTCTTTGCGCCAAGGGCTGTAATAGTCCAGACCGACCATCCATAAACCCAGGGCGAACAGTCCGAACACCGCGAGCGCAACGGTCCAGTGCATGAGAATGCTGACGGCACCATATCGAGAAGAAGAGTTACGTAGCTGCATTGCCAACATCCTGTAGGAACTTGGATCTAAGACTAATGGTTTACCTATCGATTGAAAGCTCATTTTTTAGCTGCAAGGTATCGATAAATACGATGTGTAGCCTGTGAGGCAATAATTAAGCAAACGTTAACAATATTTAGTGTCCTTCTTGCCAGTCTGCAAGCGTCTATACGCTGCCGGAATTTGTAATGGGTTGTGACACGCCTGCGGATTGCATAGGCTTGCGCGATTGTTTACCCGCAGATGTCGGGAACCAGCGCCAGGAGAGTGGAAATGGGCCTGAATAATCAGTGGATGCAGCGCGACCTTGCCGTGTTATGGCATCCCTGCACCCAAATGAAGGATCACGAGCAACTGCCGTTGATCCCGATCAAGCGCGGCGAAGGTGTGTGGCTTGAAGACTTCGAAGGCAAGCGTTACCTGGATGCGGTGAGTTCCTGGTGGGTCAACGTGTTTGGCCACTGCAACCCGCGTATCAATCAGCGCATCAAGGATCAGGTCGATCAACTGGAGCACGTGATCCTTGCCGGTTTCAGCCATCAGCCGGTGATCGAACTGTCCGAGCGTCTGGTGAACATGACGCCTGAAGGGCTGACTCGTTGCTTCTACGCCGATAACGGTTCGTCGTGTATCGAAGTTGCGCTGAAGATGAGCTTTCACTACTGGCTCAATCGCGAACAGCCGAACAAAAAACGCTTCGTGACCCTGACCAACAGCTACCACGGCGAAACCATGGCGGCGATGTCGGTGGGTGATGTGCCGTTGTTCACCGAAACCTACAAGGCGTTGCTGCTCGACACCATCAAAGTGCCTAGCCCCGATTGCTACCTGCGTCCCGAAGGCGTGAGTTGGGAAGCGCACTCGCGCACGATGTTTCTGGCGATGGAACAGACGCTGGCCGAGCACCACGACACGGTTGCGGCGGTGATCGTTGAGCCGCTGATCCAAGGCGCGGGCGGCATGCGCATGTACCACCCGGTCTACCTCACACTGCTGCGCGAGGCCTGTGATCGCTACGGTGTGCACCTGATCCTCGATGAAATCGCCGTGGGCTTTGGTCGAACCGGGACGATGTTTGCCTGTGAACAGGCGGGCATCACACCGGACTTCCTGTGCCTGTCCAAGGCGCTGACCGGTGGCTATTTGCCGCTGGCTGCATGTGTCACCACGGACGAGGTGTACAGCGCGTTTTATGACGACTACCCGACCTTGCGCGCCTTTCTGCATTCCCACAGCTACACGGGCAATCCGCTGGCCTGCGCGGCGGCCCTGGCGACGTTGGATATCTTCGAAGAAGACAACGTGATCGAAAACAACAAGGCCCTGGCACAACGCATGGCCAGCGCCACCGCGCATCTGGTAGACCATCCCCATGTTTCGGAGGTGCGTCAGACCGGTATGGTCCTGGCCATTGAAATGGTCCAGGACAAAGCCAGCAAAACCGCATACCCGTGGCAGGAACGTCGAGGCCTGAAAGTCTTCCAGCACGCGCTGGAGCGGGGCGCGTTGTTGCGTCCATTGGGCAGCGTGGTGTATTTCTTGCCGCCTTACGTGATCACCCCGGAGCAGATCGACTTTTTGGCCGAGGTGGCCAGTGAAGGGATCGACCTTGCGACGCGCAACGACATCAGCGTGGCCGTGCCGTCGAACTTTCATCCAGACTTCCGTGACCCGGGTTAAACCGGGCCGTACTTATATCCACTGTGGGAGCGGGCTTGCTCGCGATGCAGGCTGCACGGTATTGCTGAACCACCGCGTAGATACAATCGCGAGCAAGCCCGCTCCCACAGGGATGTGTGATCAGCACTCGAATTTCCAGAGAATATAAATGAGATTGTCCCGCTTCTTTATCGATGCTCCCTTGAGCCTTGGTGAACATGAGTTGCCTGAGGCCCAGGCGCATTACATTGGCCGCGTGCTGCGTATGGCCGAGGGCGATGCCCTGCAGGTATTCGACGGCTCGGGCCAGGAGTTTCTGGGGCGCTTGCTGGAAGTCGGCAAAAAACGCGTGCGCGTGTTGCTGGACGAAACCTTTGTCGGGCAAATCGAATCGCCATTGGCCATTCACCTCGGCCAGGGCCTGTCCCGTGGCGAGCGCATGGACTGGGCGATTCAAAAGGCCACTGAACTGGGGGTCACTGAAATCACGCCGATCATGAGCGAGCGCTGCGAAGTGCGGCTCAAGGACGAGCGCGCCGACAAGCGCCTGGCCCACTGGCGGCAAGTGGCGATCAGTGCGTGCGAGCAATGCGGTCGTTCGCGGGTGCCGGTGATTCATCCGCCAGTGCTGCTCGGCGACTGGATCAAAACCACGCAGGCTGACTTGAAACTGGTGCTGCACCCGGTATCGGAGCCCTTGGCCAGTCACGCCAAGCCTGCGACGCTGGCGTTCTTGATCGGCCCTGAAGGCGGCCTGACCGACAACGAAATCGATCTGGCCCAAGCCGCCGGCTACCAGCCTGCACGCCTTGGTCCACGGGTGTTGCGCACCGAAACCGCGCCGGTGGTAGCCCTGGCCGTGGCGCAGCAGTTGTGGGGCGATTTCTAAGTCAGCCTCAGCCCTTTTTTGCTTTTGTGGGAGCGGGCTTACTCGCGATTGGATCGACGCGGTTATCCAGATAATCCGCGGCGCCTGCATCGCGAGCAAGCCCGCTCCCACAGAAGGGTGTGTTAAAGCAGTACGCGCCTGAGTGCAGCAGGCGCGTCTTGGGACAGCTGGTTTGAAGGTGAGGGTGTAACGGAAGACTTTTTTTGACGCCCTTACTCCACCGGATCACTCACCGGCTTGGCGATGATCTGTTTTAGCTCGGCGGTCATCGGGAATTCCAGGTTCAGGCCGTTGGGCGGGATCGGTTGTTCGAACCAGCGCTGGTAAATGCTGGTGATTTCACCGGACTGGTACAGGTCAGCCAGGGTCTTGTTGACCACTGCCAGGAACTGCGGGTCGTCCTTGCGCACCATGCAGCTGTAGATTTCCCGGGATTGTTCATCCCCTACAACCACCCATTTGTGCGGATCACGGGCTTTAGCGCGTTCGCCGTAAAGCAGCGCGTCGTCCATGTAAAACGCTACGGCGCGGCCGGTTTCGAGCATCTTGAAGGCTTCGCCATGGTCTTTGGCGCTGATGACGTTCATGCCCATCTTGTGGTCGGCGCTGTAGCTTTTGATGAAGCGCTCATTGGTGGTGCCAGCCGTCGTGACGACGTTCTTGTCCCGCAAATCATCGAAGCCCTTGATGCCGCTGTCCTTGGCGGTCAGCAATTGGCCTTTGACGTAAATAAACCCATAGGAAAACGCCACCTGTTTTTGCCGCTCGGCGGTCACGCCGGTTGAGCCGCACTCCAGGTCAACGGTGCCGTTCTGCACCAGCGGGATACGGGTTTGCGAGGTCACCAGGTTGTATTTGACCTTCAGCGGTTTGTCGCCCACTTGCTGCTGGATACGTTCAACGATTTTGTTCGCCAACTCCACCGAATAGCCCATCGGTTTGCCGCTGTTGTCCCCGACATACGAAAACGGCACCGAGGCATCGCGATAACCCAAGGTAATACTTCCGGAGTCGGCGATTTTCTTTAGCGTGCCTTGCAGCGGCGTCTCATTGGCTTGCACGGTGTGGCTGATCAACAGGCCCAGGGTGCAACTGATCAAGGTAATTTTTTTCATGTTGTTGTTTTCCCTTAAAACAGATTAATGACGAACGGCAATCACGCTTATTTCCACCAACACCTGAGGCCGTGCCAGTTCGGCTTGCAGGGTGGTGCGGGTAGGCGCCTTGCCTGCCGATAGCCAGGCTGACCACACGGCATTCATGGCGGCGAAGTCGCGCTGAATGTCTTGCAGGTAAATGGTGGCGTTAAGGATGTGGTCCTTGTCGCTGCCGGTTTCGGCCAGCAGTGCGTCGATCTTGCTCAAGACCTCTTGAGTCTGTGCCGTGATGTCCTCGCTTTGCGTAGGAACTTGTCCGGACAAAAATACCAGCGCCTCGAACGTCGCGGCGGCGCTCAAACGGTCATTGCTGTTGATGCGGTCAATCGTCATCGGGCATTCCTTCTGGTTGGGATGACGCACTCAGGCAGCCAGGCCTTGCAGGTCAATGGACGTTTTACGGTGTGCAATAAGCTCGCTCAGCAAGCGCCCGCTGCCACAGGCCAGGGTAAAGCCCAGCGCGCCGTGGCCCAGGTTGAGCCACAGGTTTCGGTAGCCGCTGGCGCCAAGAATGGGAACGCCACTCGGGGTAGCAGGACGCATGCCAGCCCACTCGATAGCGTCGTGATAATCGCCCGCTTCCGGGAAAGTACTGCTGGCCAGTTGGCGCATTTGCGTCAGGCGCTTGGGGTCCAGCGAGGGATCGAAGCCGACAATGTCGACCATCGCGGCAATGCGCAATTGCTCGCCAATGCGGGCGTAGACAATTTTGCGGTCGTAGTCGGTGATGCTCACCTGTGGCGCTTTTTGCGGGTCGGTCAGGGCCAGCGTGAGGCTGTAGCCCTTGAGCGGGTACAGCGGCAGGTTCATCCCCGGCAGGCGCAGGGCCGGGCTGTTGTGCCCCGCTGCGAGCACAAGTTGATCCACTGCCAGCACCTCGTCGCCCATTTCCACAGCCTGGACTTCACCGTTGGCATGACGCAGGCGGGTGACGGTTTTACCCAGCAAGAACGTGCAACGGCCACTGGCCTGCAAGCGGGCGACCAGTTGTTGGCAGAACGCGTGGCAGTCACCGACCTCTTCGCTCGGGGTGTAGATGCCTCCCACAAATGCCGAGCCTTGCAGGCCGGGTTCCAGGCTGGCGCATTCGCTGGCGGACAGCGCCTGTTGAAATGAGCTGTGGATAACTTTTTTGCGCGCTTTGTCGAAGTGGCTGCGCTCACGAAACGCCACCAGTTTGCCGTTGCGCTGCCAGGCGAAACCGTCCAGCTGATCTTCTTCGCGCCATTGCTGCAATGTGGCCTGGCTGAGCAATGCCAGACGCAGCAAATGCGCGCCATTGCGCTGGTTCACCGAACCACGGCACGCGGCTATAAACGACGCCAGCCAGCGCCATTGGGCCGGGTCCATGCGTGGGCGCAGCTTGAGCGGCGAGTCGCCGCGCAGCATCCAGCCCACCGCTTGCAAGGGCACCCCGGCATCGGCCAGCGGGGCGACGTAGCGGTAGGAAAGCTGACCGCCATTGGCAAAGCTGGTCTGGCTGCCCAGGGTGGGCTGGGCCTCGATCACGCTCACGTCAAAGCCGTCGCGCACCAATGCATACGCCGTTGCCAGCCCGATAACGCCCCCGCCGATGATGCAAACTCGCTGTGCCATGTCAGTCCCTAGCCACTGTTTAACAGGCTTCAGGTTAGGGGCAGGTGACAGGCGGCGAACAATGAATAAAGATGGTCCCCCCATAAACAAAGGTTATGGACTGCTGCCATGCGCTTGCGTCATATCGAAGTGTTCCAGGCGATTCGCCAAACCGGGTCGGTGAGTGCGGCTGCCCAGTTGCTGCATGTTTCCCAGCCTGCGGTGAGCAAGGTGCTGCAACACGCTGAACAGCGGTTGGGGTTCCCGCTGTTTCTGCGGGTGCGCGGCAAGTTGCAGCCCACCCCCGAGGCGCTGTTGCTGGAGCGCGAAGTCGACAAGGTGACCGAGAGCCTGCAAGGCGTGCAGCGCCTGGCCGAAAGCCTGCGCCGTGAGCCGGGGCATCGTTTGCGCATTGGCAGCACGCCCGCGCTGGCGTTGTCACTGTTGCCGCCGGTGATCAGCGAGTGGACCCGTCGTTATCCCGATATCAACTGTGAACTGGCCAGCGCCCACAGCCGTGAGTTGGTGCAAAACCTGTTGATGCGCGAACTGGACGTGGCCCTGACCTTCAAGCTGCCCGATCATCCGGGGCTCAAGGCGCGGGCGCTGGCCCACGGTGTACTCGTAGCGCTGGCGCCGCGGGGTTACTGGGCGGATGAAAGCGAAGGCGTACCGCTGGCACTGGATGAGCTGGCGGACGCGCCGTTGATCGGGCTGAGCAGTGCCGATCCGCTGTTTGCCCGGCTGGACAGCTACCTGCAAGCAGTAGAGCCGCCGCCGCGCATCAGCATCGCGGTGCAGACCTATTCGCTGGCGCGGGCGATGGTGGAGTCGGGTGCGGGGTTGGCGGTGATTGATCCGTTTACGGCGTTGGGTGCTTCACGGGCAAGCACCTTGATCCGGCCCTTGAGCCCGGCGCTGCCGATTACGCTGTACGCGGTGACCAGGGCGGACGAAGCCCCGGCGCATACGCTGGAAGGGTTGCTGCAATTGTTCGCCGAGCGGGCCAGCGAGCAGTTGCAGCGGTTGGCGGGCTGATCAAACATCCGTGTAGTCGCTGCCGCAGGCTGCGATCGAGTCCAAAGGGTTCGCGTTTTTTCCAAGAGCGAAGGTCCTTCGGCCCTTATCGCAGCCTGCGGCAGCGACTACAGGTTATTTCCTGTTACTTGGGCAGTGCGTACACCACCACCTGGTCCCCTACCTGATCTTTCATAATCGAGTTGCCGCCCGCCACAAACGCCACATATTGTCGGCCTTTGTATTCATACACGGCAGGGTTGGCGACGGCAGGGGCCATGACGATGTCCGACCACAGCTCTTTGCCGTCTTCCAGGGCATAGGCACGGACCTTGGCATCCATCGATGCACCAATGAACACCACGCCACCTGCGGTCACAGCCGGGCCACCAATGGTCGGCGAGCCCATGTCTTCAGGCATGTACCAACCCCACTGCTGGACGGCGCCCATCGGACGACGCCATTTCACGTCACCGGTGCGCATGTCGATCGCCACGATTTCACCGAAAGGCGGTGCCCAGCACGGCATGCCCGCCCAGTTCTGCGCGTTGAGCAAACTCATGCCGTAAGGCGCGCCGATCTGTGGGTAGAAGCCGTTCTCGTTGCCTGCAGTTTTGGGTTGCTTGTCGTAGGAGGCGCGGTCCCACAGCTTGATCATCTGCACAATGTGCGAGGTGTTCACAATGGCGACCTGGCTGACCGGATCAAACGCTACACCGCCCCATTGCACGCCACCGGCACTGTCCGGGTAGGCCAGTACGCCGTAGCCTTTGGTGCTGGGCGGCGAATACATGCCGTTGTATTCCAGGCCGTCCCACATTTTCGTGCACTGGCCAAAACCGACAATGTCGGCGATTTTCCAGATCGCCGGTTTTTTCGACTGATCCATCAATGGTGCAGGCTTGGTCGGGAACGGTTGGGTTGGCGAGTACACCTCTCCAGCAGCATCACCCTGGGGTACAGGGCGCTCTTCAATCGGCCATACGTCCTCGCCGGTGCGGCGGTCAACGGTGAACAAAAAGCCCATCTTGGTCGCTTGCACCAGTGCTGCCACGGGCTTGCCGTTGACGGTGATGTCCATCAGCGTCGGGGCCGAGTTGATGTCGTAGTCCCATATGTCGTGGTGAACCCACTGACGAGACCACACGACTTTGCCGGTGTTGATATCCAGTGCCGTGGTGGAAGTGCCCAGCGGAATCGGCTTGGTCCGGTTGCCGCCCCAATAGTTGGGTGAAGGCGAGGACACGGGGATATACAGCAAGCCCAGCGCCGGGTCGTACGACATGGCTGTCCAGATGTTGGCAGTGCCGGTTTTGCCTGCTTCTTCCTCGGGGATCGGCTTGAATTCCCACTCCAGCGCGCCGGTGCGGGCATTGAGGGCAAACAGCGAACCCGGGGATTCAACTTCGTATTCCCAGTCTTTACCGGCCCAGCCCACGATCAACTTGTCACCGATGACGGTGGGTGGCTGCAACTGTGACAGCGGCCATTTCGCGTTCATGGTGTTCCATTGGTTGACGTCCACCACCCCGTTTTTGCCGAAGCCTTCGCAAGGCTTGCCGGTGTCGGCGTCTACCGCGTAGAGCTGCGCGGTCATGTTGCCCAGGTAGACGACCTTCTGGCAGGCCACGCCCGCTTGAGGGGTTTTTTCCTGCCAGTAGGCCACGCCACGTGATTTCAGCGCGGGCTGGGTTTCGGCGACCAGTTTCGACTTGGTGTCGTAGGTCCACTTTTCTTTGCCGGTCTCGGGCTCCAGGGCAATGATCCGGTAAAAAGGCGTGCCGACGTACAACGTGTCATTGGCAAAAATAGGTGTCGCGGACCAGACCGACGGCGGGATTTTGCCGGTGCCCGTGGACATGTCGCCGGTGAAGTATTCCCAGACCTTGGTCAGTTTGCCGACGTTGTCCTTGTTGATTTGAGTCAGGGGCGAATACTTTTGCGAGCTCAGTTGCCCGTGGAAACTGTCCCACTCCTTGCCGCTGGGGATCGGCAGTTTTGCGTCCTCGGCAGAGATGTTGGGCGGTGCCAGCAAAGGCGGCGGGACGGTGTAGGTGTCTTGCGCGTGGACGCTGGAAACACCCGCCAGCAAGCACAAGGCCGGAGCTGTCAAAAACTGTTTTGTGATCGCGCTCATATCGCGCTCCTTGTTGGCTTGCCGGCAAAGGTTTCAATGATCACACCCAGGGCGTAGATCCCCAGAACGGCGGCTGTCCACCAACCGTGCAGCAGGCATGCGGCAAACGTTGTTCCGATCACACCGACCCAGGCCAGGAAGAGGACGAAGTTTCGCAGGCCTCCCGCCCTGACTTGAGCCAGCACCACCCCCAGGACAAACAGCACAAACTCGGCCAGCATCGCCGTCATTGCCCCCCCGGAATCTGTCACCCCGGACAAGGGAGTGAAGAACCGCCAGGCGGTAATGCCCAGAGCAATCAATGCCGTGATGATCATGATGTTGGCGCCCAGAGGGCGCCTGGGTGGTGCATAGGCAGCAGAAGTACTCATCCCGTTCCCCTTTGTGTGTCATGCCTTAAGGCCTCAGGAACGTGAGTGTAGCCAAGGCGGGGGAAAACACCGGGATCAGTGCGCGTGCTCAACCTCTACCGGCGCATCCTTGGTCACGTGCTTGACCAGTTTGCCGATGGTCAAACCCTGGAACAGGATCGAGGACAGCACCACGATGTAGGTGATACTCAGGATCAGGTCACGCTCCGGGCCCAGTGGCAATGCCAGGGCCAGCGCCACCGAAACACCGCCGCGCAGGCCACCCCAGGTCAGGATGCGGATGGTGCCCCGTGGCACGGTACGCCAGCGGCGCAGCAGGACAATGGCCGGTGCCACGGTCAAGAGGCGCGACAGCAAAATGGCCACGGCCAGAACGCTGGCCGCCAGCAAATGCAGCCACGAGAACGGCAGCAGCAACAGTTCCATGCCAATCAGCGCGAACAGCAGCGCGTTGAGCATGTCATCAAGCAACTCCCAAAAACCGTCCATGTAGCGACGGGTCATCTCGTTCATGGCCTTGTTGCGGCCCAGATTACCGATGATCAGACCGGCGACAACCATCGCGATCGGCGCCGACACATGCAGTTCACTGGCCATGGCCGAGCCGCCGATCACCAGTGCCAGGGTCAGCATCACTTCGATCTGATACTGCTCGATGCTCTTGATCATCCGGTACACCAGGTAACCGATCAAACCACCGAACACCACGCCGCCGATGGCTTCGTGAACAAACAGCATGGCCGTGGCACTCAGGCTCGGGGTTTCGCCCAGTTGCAGGATGCCGAGCAACACGGTGAACACCACAACAGCGGTGCCGTCATTGAACAGCGACTCGCCTACGATGGTGGTTTTCAGCGGTTTGGAGGCGTTGGCGGTCCGCAGTACACCCAGCACGGCAATCGGGTCGGTGGGGGAGATGAGTGCGCCGAACAGCAGGCAGTACAGGAAACTGATATGCCAGCCGAACAGGGCAAAAATCCAGTACGCCAGGCTGCCGATCACGGTGGTGGCGATCAGCACACCGACGGTGGCCAACAGGCCAATCGGCCAGCGATAGCTGCGGACATCATTGATATTGACGTGCAAGGCGCCTGCAAACAGCAGGAACGACAGCATCCAGTTCATCAGCAGATCGCCGAAGTCGATCTGGCCGATCAGTTCTTGCACGCGCTCTTCAAGGCCCGGATAACCGATAAAGCTCAAGCCTTGCAGCAGCAACGAAAACATTAGGGCAGTGACCATCACGCCAATCGTCGGCGGCAGGCCGATAAAGCGGAAGTTCACGTAAGTCAGTAGTGAGGTCAGGCAGATAAACGCAGCAACAAGCTCAAGCATCCGGGATCCTGTGGTGGCGAGAGTGAATGGAAACCCGATCAGTACGGGCTATGTTTGGATGCAGGCGCGGGCATCAGGGGCACATCCCCGGGGTGTGGCAAATGGGCGCGATGTGCGAGGTCATTGACCACGCAGTTGCACTGAGGTTGCATGTGCGCACTGGCGCTGTAGCAGGCCACCCATACTCGTGTTGAAACTCTAAAAAGGAAATTCCAATGACGGTTGCCTTCTGGTGTGTGCTGATTGCCTTCTGTTTGACCTATGTGTGTACCGCTTTTGCCAAGTTCAGCGACGGCAAGTTCGGGCCCAAACAAAACCATGATCCACGTACGTTTCTGGACAACCTTCAAGGCTTTGCCAAGCGTGCCCACAGCGCCCAGCTCAACAGCTTCGAAGTGACCCCGGCCTTTGCGGCGGCGGTGATCATTGCCGATATCGTAGGGAACGCCCAGCCCGTGACCATTGATGTGCTGGCGGTTCTGTTCGTTACCAGCCGCATGCTGTACATCATCTGCTACCTGGCCGACTGGGCGATCCTGCGCTCCATCGTGTGGTTTATCGGCATGGGGCTGGTGGTCAGCTTCTTTTTTGTGTCGATGTAAACGCAAGCCAATGACGAATGTGTGGGAGCGGGCTTGCTCGCGATCCAGGCGATCCGGTTTGCCTGATGCACTGCGGTGATGCCATCGCGAGCAAGCCCGCTCCCACAAAGGTTTGGTTTCATTGCATGCAGGTGGTTTTACTGCGGCAGCGCCGCGCCTTTCGGCCATAGCAGCCAGATATTGCCCTTCTGCTTCATGTCGCCCGCAATCTTCCCGGCTTCAGGGCCGGTGCCCACGAAGAAGTCGGCCCGCACTTCGCCAGCAATGGCGCCACCGGTGTCCTGGGCGGCTACCGGGCGTACGATGGGTTGGCCATCAGCCTGGGTGGTCGACAACCACAGCAGGCTGCCCAGCGGGATGACCTTGCGGTCCACCGCCACGCTGTAGCCAGCCGTCAGCGGCACGTTCAGCGAGCCGCGCGGGCCTTCGTTGCTGTCCGGGTTCTGGGTGAAAAACACGTAGCTCGGGTTGCTGGCCAGCATCTCGTGGACTCGTTGCGGGTGATCCATGGCCCAGGCGTGAATGGTGCCCATGGTCACGTCTTCTTTTTTCAGTTCGCCCTGTTCAACCAGCCAGCGGCCAATCGGTTTGTACGGATGGCCGTTCTGGTCGGCATAGCCGATGCGCAGCTGGCGGCCAGTGTCGAGTTGAACCCGGCCCGAGCCCTGGATTTGCAAAAACTGCAGGTCCATCGGGTCGGTCAGCCACGCCAGTACCGGTGCTTGCAGGCCTTTGCTGTTAATGGTCTCTGCGGTGTCGTAAGGCTTGAGCACACGGCCCTCAAGGCGCCCGCGCAGGCGTTTGCCTTTGAGCTCGGGGTAGATGCTGTCCAGGTTGACCACGATCAAGTCAGCCGGTACGCCATAGATGGGTACGTTGGCGGCCTGGGTCGGCTTGAGGCTGCCGGGGTAAACCGGTTCGTAGTAACCGGTGATCAGGCCGTCGCTGCTACCTTCGGCCGAGCGCAGGCTGTACACGTCGAGGTGGGTTTGCAGGAAGTTGCTGATGTCGGCCACGCTCGGGCTGGCAGGCAAGGCGGCTGCGTCACTGCACACGGGGCCCCAGTTGGGGTCGGCCTTGAGTCGGGTACAGGCGCTGCGCCATGAAGCAAAACCGCTTTGCAGGTCGCTGCCCGTCACTTCAGGCAGTGCGCTCCAGTCAGCCTTGCTGTAGGTCGTGTGGGGTTCTGGCTGGGTGGCATTTTTGTCGGCGTCCTTGTCGGTGCCGTTACATCCGGCCAGCAACAGGGCAACGGGCAACGCCCAGGCCAGAGGCTTGAAAAATGTGTTCATTGGCGAAATTCCTTCGAGGTTTGCCGAGGCCGGGTAACCCTCTGGCAATCCTTGTATTCAATAGGGGTATTGGTCTTTGCAGGTGACGCGAGGATACTGGCGACCGATTTCCGTGACCTGAAGCGACCATGACTTTTAAACGATTGACTGTTGTTGTGCTGGCCTGCCTGACGTTGTCTGCGTGTGGCGGGGTGGATCCCGATTCGCCGCTGGGCCAGCGTAAAGCGATTTTCAAGCAGATGCTAAAAACCAGCGAAGACCTGGGGGGCATGTTGCGAAGTCGGATTCCCTTTGACGGTCCGCGCTTTACCGAAGGTGCCCTCAAGTTGGACGCTTTGGCTCACGAGCCGTGGAAGCATTTCCCACAGGTTAAGGAGTCTGACCTGACCAGTGCTACCGATGACGTCTGGCAAAAGCAGGAGCGTTTTCAGCAACTGGCGCGCCAGTTGGAGGGCGCAACCGGTGAGTTGGTGATCGCCAGCCAGGTACAACCCTACAAAGCCAGTAACCTGACGCCTGCCGTGCAGAAAGTGGAAGACACCTGCAGTGCGTGCCACAAGGAATTCAGGAATCACTGAGTAAAGATCAGCCGGTATCCGCCTTCTGTGGGAGCGGGCTTGCTCGCGATAAGCACGACTCGGGACTTCTGAATCACCGAGGTGCTGCCATCGCGAGCAAGACCGTTCCCACACAGGAGATCTGTATCGCGAGACTTATTTATCCAGCTGATCCAGCGCTTCTTGCAGTTCTTTGCGCGATTCGGCCAGCTTGTTTTTGCGTTTGTCGATTTTCTCCGGGTCGCCTTTCTTCATGGCTTTGTCCAGATCTGCCTGGCGCTTGCTCACTTCGTGCTTGGCTTCCAGCACCTTGTTTTCACGTTCCTTGCGCAGGCCCGCGTCAGTGCAGTGCTCGGTGACTTCGCTCAGGGCTTTTTCCAGGCCCGCGACCTGGTTGCTGTTGCCGTGCGCGCGGGCCTGCTCAAGTTGCAGGGTGATGGCTTGTTTCTTGGCAGCGCAACCGGTCAGTTCCGGCGCTGCGTCTGCGGCCATCAGAGGCGTTGCCAGCAGGCCGCAAACAGTCAACAGGGCGAGCGGTGAAAGTAATTTCATAAATGGCTCCATGACAAAAGATGACAATTAAATAAGGCTGAAAAAACGCCACGCAAGCGCGTTTCGGCGGATCCAAACCGTGGATGTTAGCAGCATCCGCAGGCAAGCAATCCGTCGAACGTTACCCATGAGCAGCAAAAAGCCCCGAACAGTCACCTGTCCGGGGCTTCTGGTGCAGCAGGCTTAATTACAAACCGGCGGCAGCGCGCAGCTCTTCAGCGCGGTCGGTACGCTCCCACGTGAACGTGGTGAAGGTATCGTCGCCAACGGTCTTGATCTGCGGCGTGCGACCGAAGTGGCCGTAAGCGGCAGTTTCCTGGTACATCGGGTGCAGCAGGTCAAGCATGGTGGTGATGGCGTATGGACGCAGGTCGAATACGTCACGTACCAGCTTGATAATTTTCTCGTCGGAAATTTTGCCAGTACCAAAGGTGTTCAACGAAATCGAAGTCGGTTGAGCGACGCCGATAGCGTAGGAAACCTGAATCTCGCAGCGCTCAGCCAGGCCGGCAGCCACGATGTTCTTGGCCACGTAACGACCGGCGTAAGCAGCCGAACGGTCAACCTTGGATGGATCCTTGCCCGAGAACGCGCCGCCGCCGTGACGGGCCATGCCGCCGTAGGTGTCAACGATGATCTTGCGACCGGTCAGGCCGCAGTCGCCCACCGGGCCACCGATGATGAACTGGCCGGTAGGGTTGATGTGGAACTGGGTGTCCTTGTGCAGCAGCTCGGCTGGCAGCACGTGCTTGACGATCAGTTCCATCACGCCTTCGCGCAGGTCGGTGTACGACACTTCAGGGTTGTGCTGGGTCGACAGCACGATGGCGTCGATGGCTACAACCTTGCCGCCTTCGTAACGGCACGTTACCTGGGACTTGGCGTCCGGGCGCAGCCACGGCAGCAGGCCGGATTTACGGGCCTGGGCCTGGCGCTGTACCAGTTGGTGCGAAAAGGTGATCGGTGCAGGCATCAGCACGTCGGTTTCGTTGCTGGCGTAGCCGAACATCAGGCCCTGGTCGCCGGCGCCCTGATCTTCAGGCTTGGCACGGTCAACACCCTGGTTGATGTCAGGGGACTGCTTGCCGATGATGTTCATCACGCCGCAGGTAGCACCGTCGAAGCCGACGTCGGAGCTGGTGTAGCCGATGTCGGTGATCACGTCACGAACGATCTGCTCCAGGTCGACCCAGGCCGACGTGGTGACTTCGCCCGCGATGATTGCTACGCCGGTTTTCACCAGAGTCTCGCACGCCACACGGGCGAACTTGTCTTCAGCAATGATGGCGTCCAGCACCGCGTCAGAAATCTGGTCGGCGATTTTGTCCGGATGCCCTTCAGACACGGACTCGGAGGTGAAAAGGGAGTATTCGCTCATCTCGACGGTTTCCTAATATTTACCGATGGTGAGTGTCGCCAGTTGGCCGCTGAAAGTGGCGGACCTGAAGCTGGAAACCATTACGTAAGCCTACATAGAGGCTTTCCCCGGGAACGAGTCCCGCAGCGGTGGCCCAATGGGCCAGATCATCTTGTTCAAAACCCAGCCACAAATCACCGCATGCCTCGCGGGCCCACGCCTGATTATGGCTGCACAACTCTGTTATCAGCAGGCTGCCGCCCGGCTGAAGCAAGGTTGCCAGTTGCTGAAGTGCTTCGGCCGGTGCGGCGAAATGGTGCAGGACCATGTTCACGACAACGCAGTCGGCTTGCAGCTGTGCATCGTGTAACGCGTCGGCCAGGATCAGGCTGACGTTGTTCAGTGACTCGCGTTCACAGAGCTGGCGGGCCAGCCCAAGCATGACCGGGCTGTTGTCCAGCGCCGTGACCTGATGGAAGCGGCGAGCCAGGTCGGGCAAGAAGCTGCCATCGCCGGGGCCGACTTCCAGGGCCGTGGCCGCCGGGTCGAAGCTCAGTTTGTCGAGCAGCGTCAAAACGCTGTCCCGGTATTGCGGCAAGCCGGCGATCAAATCCTGTTGAGCGCGGAACTTCTCGGCTACGCGTGAGAAAAAGTCCTGACTGGCGGCTGCACGCTGTGCATGTACTGCGCTGATTCGCGCTTGTACATCGGTGGGCAAGGTCAGGTTATCGACCTCTTCCAGCAGCGCAGCGTGGAGTTTTCCGCCTGGTTGCTCGGTGTGGGGCAGGGCACGGCGATAAAAAATCGCATTGCCTTCGCGTCGTGTTGCGACCAGCCTGGCTTGAGACAGCACCTTGAGGTGGTGACTCATGCCTGATTGGCCAGTGGCAAAAATCTGCGTCAGCTCCAGCACACCAAACGAATCGTTGGCCAACGCGCGCAGCACATTGAGTCGCAGCGGATCGCCTCCAGCCTTGCACAGGGCAGAGAGCTCGTCGCTATCGTCATGGCGGATTGAAGGCACGCGTAAGTTCATGGGGCCGCAGTCTAGTTACCCCGTACAGCCCCCGCAAGTTCAATATCGAAAAGTTTTGATATTGGTCGATAAGTGGCGCGCTTGTCGGAGAGTGTGTGCTTATTAACGAAATGAAATGTCCGATCCTTAACAGGTTGAACGGTTAAGCACAGGAAAAACGCCTCTTGCGACTATCTGTCATTGCCCCGAGGGCGTTGCCTGAGGGAAAATGCTCGCCTTTTTTCCGTTTCGATTTAACTTTCAATACCCAGGAGAACAGCGATGCCCAGCCGTCGTGAGCGTGCCAACGCCATTCGTGCACTCAGCATGGATGCCGTGCAAAAAGCCAACAGCGGCCATCCAGGTGCCCCTATGGGTATGGCGGATATCGCCGAAGTACTGTGGCGCGATTATCTGAAGCACAACCCGAGCAACCCTTCGTTCGCTGACCGTGACCGCTTTGTGCTGTCCAACGGCCACGGTTCGATGCTGATCTACTCGTTGCTGCACCTGACCGGCTATGACCTGTCGATCGACGACCTGAAAAACTTCCGCCAGCTGCACAGCCGCACCCCGGGTCACCCGGAGCTGGGCTACACGCCGGGCGTTGAAACCACCACTGGCCCGCTGGGTCAGGGCCTGGCCAACGCTGTGGGCTTTGCCCTGGCAGAAAAAGTCATGGGCGCTCAGTTCAACCGCCCTGGCCATAACGTCGTTGATCACCACACCTACGTGTTCCTGGGTGATGGCTGCATGATGGAAGGCATTTCACACGAAGTTGGCTCGTTGGCCGGCACTCTGGGTCTGAGCAAGCTGATCGCGTTCTACGACGACAACGGCATCTCTATCGATGGCGAAGTTGAAGGCTGGTTCACCGACGACACGCCAAAGCGTTTCGAAGCCTACAACTGGCAAGTGATCCGTAACGTTGACGGTCACGACCCGGAAGAAATCAAGACCGCGATCGAAACCGCACGCAAAAGCGACCAGCCAACGCTGATCTGCTGCAAAACCACCATCGGTTTCGGCTCGCCGAACAAGCAGGGCAAGGAAGATTGCCACGGTGCTCCACTGGGCAACGACGAAATCGCCCTGACCCGCCAGGCCCTGAACTGGAACCACGGTCCGTTTGAAATCCCGGCTGATATCTACGCCGAATGGGATGCCAAGCAAGCCGGTGCTGCGGTTGAGTCCGAGTGGGACAAGCGCTTTGCTGCCTACGCGGCCGAGTTCCCTGAACTGGCCGGCGAGCTGTCCCGTCGCCTGAGCGGCAAACTGCCTGCTGACTTCGATGCCAAGGCCAACGCCTACATCGCTGAAGTTGCGGCCAAGGGCGAAACCATCGCCAGCCGTAAAGCCAGCCAGAACGCATTGAATGCCTTTGGCCCACTGTTGCCAGAACTGCTGGGCGGCTCCGCTGACCTGGCCGGTTCCAACCTGACCCTCTGGAAAGGCTGCAAAGGTGTTTCGGCTGAAGACGCCAGCGGCAACTACGTGTACTACGGCGTACGCGAGTTCGGCATGAGCGCCATCATGAACGGTGTTGCCCTGCACGGCGGCCTGGTGCCTTACGGCGCGACCTTCCTGATGTTCATGGAATACGCCCGCAACGCCATCCGCATGTCGGCCCTGATGAAGCAGCGCGTGATCTATGTGTTCACCCATGACTCCATCGGTCTGGGCGAAGACGGCCCGACGCACCAGCCGGTCGAGCAACTGACCAGCCTGCGTACCACGCCGAACCTGGACACTTGGCGCCCAGCCGATGCGGTGGAATCCGCAGCGGCCTGGAAATTCGCCCTGGAGCGCAACGACGGCCCGTCCGCGTTGATCTTCTCGCGTCAGAACCTGAACCACCAAACCCGTGATGCTGGCCAGATTGCCGACATCAACCGTGGTGGTTACGTGCTGAAAGATTGTGCAGGCGAGCCTGAACTGATCCTGATCTCGGCCGGTTCCGAAGTGGGCCTGGCGGTTCAGGCTTACGAGAAGCTGACCGAGCAAGGCCGCAAGGTACGTGTTGTATCGATGCCATGCACCAGCGTGTACGAAGCTCAGGATGCAGGCTACAAGCAGTCGGTTCTGCCGCTGCAGGTGAGCGCCCGTATCGCGATCGAAGCGTCCCACGCGGACTACTGGTACAAGTACGTGGGCCTGGAAGGCCGCGTCATTGGCATGACCACCTACGGCGAGTCGGCGCCTGCGCCTGCCTTGTTCGAAGAGTTCGGCTTCACCCTGGAAAACATCCTGGGTCAGGCTGACGAGTTGCTGGAAGACTAAGTACTAAAGTGTGCCGTCTGGACTGCCGCTTTCGCGAGCCAGCCCGCTCCCACAAGGATTGTGAAGATCCTGTGGGAGCGGGCTCGCTCGCGATCACGGTGGTTCAGTCTCCGCTGTCATGAAGGTTTCACCCACAATAGAGAACCCCATGCCTCAACCGCGTCCTTACAAAGTTGCACTCAATGGCTACGGCCGGATTGGTCGTTGCGTCTTGCGTGCGTTGTTGGAACGAGGGGCGGATGCCGGGTTTGAAATTGTTGCACTCAATGATTTGGCCGATATGGCCAGTCTCGAATATTTGACGCGCTTCGACTCCACCCATGGCCGGTTTCCCGGCGAGATACGGATCGAAGGCGACTGCCTGCATATCAATGGCGACTGCGTGAAAGTGTTCCGCAGTGCCACCCCCGAGGGGATCGACTGGGCTGCCCTGGGAGTTGACCTGGTGCTGGAATGCTCCGGCGTCTACAACACCCGCGCCGACGGCCAGCGTTTCCTTGATGCCGGGGCTCCCCGCGTGCTGTTTTCGCAACCGATGGCCAGTGACGCCGATGTCGACGCCACCATCGTCTACGGTGTTAACCAGCACAGCCTGACCGGCGAAGAACGACTGGTGTCCAACGCCTCCTGCACGACCAACTGCGGCGTGCCGCTGCTGCGTTTGCTGGATGAGGCATTGGGCCTTGAGTATGTATCGATTACCACCATTCACTCGGCGATGAACGATCAGCCCGTGATCGATGCCTACCACCACGAAGATCTGCGTCGTACACGTTCGGCCTTTCAGTCGGTCATTCCGGTCTCTACCGGCCTGGCCAAGGGTATTGAGCGTTTGTTGCCGGAACTTGCCGGCCGAATTCAAGCCAAAGCGGTGCGGGTACCGACATTGAATGTGTCGTGCCTGGATATCACCCTGACCACGGCACGGGACACCGATGCCGCAGAGGTGAACCGCCTGCTGCGCGAAGCGGCCACCTGTGGCCCGCTCAAAGGCTTGTTGGCCTACACCGAGTTGCCCCACGCCAGCTGTGATTTCAACCATGACCCGCATTCGGCCATTGTCGATGCCAGCCAGACCCGCGTTTCCGGCCCCCGGCTGGTGAACCTGCTGGCCTGGTTCGACAACGAATGGGGTTTTGCCAATCGAATGATCGATGTGGCAGAGCACTATTTGCACGTTACCCACCCCAAACCCGCTCTCTAACATTAGAAACTCAGGAACTGCGACCCATGACCGTGTTGAAGATGACCGACCTCGATCTGCAAGGTAAGCGCGTACTGATCCGCGAAGACCTCAACGTCCCAGTCAAGGACGGTGTAGTCACCAGCGATGCGCGCATCCTTGCTTCGCTGCCGACCATCAAGCTGGCGTTGGAAAAAGGCGCGGCGGTTATGGTCTGCTCGCATCTGGGACGTCCGACTGAAGGCGAGTTCTCGGCTGAAAACAGCCTCAAGCCTGTAGCCGATTACTTGAGCAAGGCCCTGGGCCGCGAAGTGCCGCTGGTCAGCGACTACCTCAATGGCGTCGACGTTAAAGCGGGCGACATCGTGTTGTTCGAAAACGTGCGCTTCAACAAGGGCGAAAAGAAAAACGCCGACGAGCTGGCCCAGCAATACGCCGCCCTGTGCGACGTGTTTGTGATGGATGCTTTCGGTACTGCCCACCGCGCCGAAGGCTCGACCCACGGCGTGGCCAAGTTTGCCAAGGTTGCGGCTGCTGGCCCGTTGCTGGCTGCCGAGCTGGACGCACTGGGCAAGGCACTGGGCGCCCCGGCCAAGCCGATGGCCGCTATCGTTGCCGGCTCCAAGGTGTCGACCAAGCTTGAAGTGCTCAACAGCCTGAGCCAGATCTGCGACCTGCTGATCGTGGGTGGCGGTATCGCCAACACCTTCCTGGCAGCTGCCGGGCACTCGGTTGGCAAATCGCTGTACGAACCTGATCTGCTGGACACCGCCCGCGCCATCGCCGCCAAGGTCAATGTGCCTCTGCCGACTGACGTGGTCGTGGCCAAGGAATTCGCTGAAAGCGCTGCTGCAACCGTCAAGCTGATCGCTGATGTGGCTGCCGACGACATGATTCTGGACATCGGCCCACAAACCGCCGCGCATTTCGCCGAGCTGCTGAAGTCGTCAAAGACTATCCTGTGGAACGGCCCGGTAGGTGTGTTCGAGTTTGACCAGTTCGGTAACGGCACCAAGGTTCTGGCCCAGGCCATTGCTGACAGCGCAGCGTTCTCGATCGCGGGTGGCGGCGACACCCTCGCTGCGATCGACAAGTACGGTATTGCTGATCAAATTTCCTACATCTCCACCGGCGGTGGTGCCTTCCTTGAGTTCGTTGAAGGCAAGGTACTGCCTGCCGTCGAAATTCTGGAAAGCCGCGCCAAAGCCTGAAGGTGTTTCAGGCCCTGAAAGGAAGCATGGACATGGTCAAGTTGTTACCGCTGTTGATGATCGTGGGCTTTTTGGCCGGTTGCGCCAGTTCGGGCAAGCCGACGCCCGAAGCTGCAACCCCTGAAGAGAGTGGTTGCTACCAGGCAGACTGGCAGGCGCAAAGCGTGCCGCTGGTCAATAAACGCTCAGGTCCTGAAGCGCTGGAAAAATACGAGTCGCCCAAGGCTTCACAAGAGCGTGGGTGCCCTTGATTTGATATGGGTTTTTGCGTGGGAGCGGGCGTGCTCGCGATTGCATCACCGCGGTTCGGCAAATAGACCGAATTGCCTGCATCGCGAGCAAGCCCGCTCTCACAATCAGGCCGCATAGCTATAGCTGGAGCTGTATCGTTTCAGCTAAATCGGATTGGCAGAATGGGGCACAACCCCCGATCTGCAATAACTTGAATAGCAGCCGCCGCTACGGCAGGCTTGCACGATTAACGACCCTTGTCCGGGAGAGACACTCACAATGGCACTTATCAGCATGCGCCAGATGTTGGACCACGCCGCCGAATTCGGCTACGGCGTTCCAGCCTTCAACGTAAACAACCTTGAGCAGATGCGCGCCATTATGGAAGCCGCTGACAAGACCGACTCCCCGGTGATCGTTCAGGCTTCGGCCGGTGCGCGCAAGTACGCAGGTGCTCCCTTCCTGCGTCACCTGATCCTGGCTGCAATCGAAGAATTCCCGCATATCCCGGTGTGCATGCACCAGGACCACGGCACCAGCCCTGACGTGTGCCAGCGCTCGATCCAGCTGGGCTTCAGCTCGGTCATGATGGACGGCTCGCTGGGCGAAGACGGCAAAACCCCAACCGACTACGACTACAACGTTCGCGTTACTCAGCAAACCGTTGCCCTGGCACACGCGTGCGGTGTGTCGGTTGAAGGCGAGCTGGGCTGCCTGGGTTCGCTTGAAACCGGTATGGCTGGCGAAGAAGACGGCATCGGCGCAGAAGGCGTTCTGGATCACAGCCAGATGCTGACCGACCCGGAAGAAGCCGCTGACTTCGTCAAGCGCACTCAAGTGGATGCCCTGGCCATTGCCATCGGTACTTCCCACGGCGCTTACAAGTTCACCAAGCCACCTACTGGCGACGTGCTGGCGATCGACCGCATCAAAGAAATCCACAAGCGTATCCCGAACACTCACCTGGTGATGCACGGTTCGTCTTCTGTTCCACAAGAATGGCTGGCGATCATCAACGAGTTCGGCGGCGACATCAAAGAAACTTACGGTGTGCCGGTAGAAGAAATCGTTGAAGGCATCAAGCACGGCGTGCGCAAGGTCAACATCGACACCGACCTGCGTCTGGCATCGACTGGCGCCATGCGTCGTCTGATGGCAACCAACCCGAGCGAGTTCGACCCGCGCAAGTTCTTCGGCGCCACCGTAACGGCCATGCGTGACGTGTGCATCGCTCGTTACGAAGCTTTCGGTACTGCCGGTAACGCTTCGAAGATCAAGCCGATCTCCCTGGAAGCCATGTACCAGCGTTACCTCAAAGGTGAGCTGAACGCCAAGGTCAACTAAGACCGGCGCGTACTAAAAAGCCCGCAGCGATGCGGGCTTTTTTGTGGGTGCGATGTTCATGCAGATCGGTGTAATTGTTCCGGATCAACGCCATTGGCCTTGAGCAGGGCACTCACCAGCGAGCGGGACATCTCGACCGAATGCACCAATGACCATATCAGCCCGCGCTCGATGCCACTGGCATACTCGGTGATTTCATCCGAGACCTCTTCTGCGCTCTTGAGCATCAGCCAGATGTGAGACAAGGCCTCTATTGCCCGGATATCAGGCCGCACGGCAAAGGGTGATTTGGGGCTGACATGTTGCGCATTGGTGGGCTTGAGGCTGTCGAGGTCAACAGGCGGGGCACTGAGCACGGCATCGAGAATACGGCGGGTGGCCTCATCGTGCTGATGATCATCACGGGGGGTGTGATTTGTTTTGGGATCGTCGGGCGTCGTCTTTTTCATGTCTCTTCCACGGGGATCATCGGCGACTGGTGAAGATAGCCCCGAGGCTTTTCGGGCTGCAAGCGACGCTTGTCGGCACCGGGTTTTCTCGGAAATGTCTGGCTTTTGTTCGCGTAAAAGTCTGACGTGGGCGCCTTTGGGTCGAATTCGCTACACTGGCGCCCTTCTATGCTGTGCGTTGGCGTCCCATGACCGTTCTCAAGTACCTCCAGGCCTACCCCCAGACCTTGCAAGAGCAGGTGCGCCAATTGATTGAGCGCGATCAGTTGGGCAGCTACCTGAGCGAACGCTACCCGCAGCGTCACGCGGTGCAAAGTGACAAGGCGCTGTATACCTACGCGCTGGAACTGAAGCAGGAATACCTGCGCAATGCGCCGTCCTTCGACAAGGTGCTGTTTGATAACAAGCTCGACCTGACTCACCGTGCGCTGGGATTGCATACCGCCATCTCGCGGGTTCAGGGTGGCAAGCTCAAAGCCAAGAAAGAACTGCGTGTGGCCTCGTTGTTCAAGGAGGCGGCGCCTGAATTCCTGAAGATGATCGTGGTTCACGAACTGGCCCATCTCAAGGAGTCGGACCACAACAAGGCCTTTTACAAATTGTGCGAACACATGTTGCCGGGTTACCACCAGCTGGAGTTTGACCTGCGGGTATATCTGACGTGGCGTGACTTGGCAGGAAAACCCCAACCCTGAACCCGTGTGGGAGCGGGCTTGCTCGCGATGGTATCGACGCGTCTTCCCAGAAGGACCGCAGCGCCTGAATCGCGAGCAAGCCCGCTCCCACAGAAAGCCAGCAATCATCCGCATCAGGAGTTCTGAATGGACGTCAGCAAAACCAAAAGCAGCTTTTACCGGCGCTTGTACGTGGCCTGGTTAATCGATAGCCAGATTGCCAGCAACGTGCCCGCACTGACCGAAGTGACCGGCATGCCGCGCCGTACTGCGCAGGACACCATCGCGGCGCTGGCTGATCTGGATATTGTCTGCGAGTTCGAGCAGCAGGACGGCGCCCGTAATCATGCCGGGCGTTATCAGATTCACAGTTGGGGCCCTGTCGACAAAACCTGGGTCGGCGAGCATCTGGTGCAGATCAAGCAGGTGCTGGGTTATCCCTGAGGTGTCAGGCGCATGCCGATGTGCGGGATGTCATCTTCAAGATACATTTCGCCCTCGGCGCGAAACCCGTGTTGCCCGTAGAACGGCTGCAAGTGCGCCTGGGCGGACAAGAGCACGGGCTGCCCCGACCAGTAATCCTCGATGTTTTCCAGGGCTTTCTCGATCAGGATATGCCCCAGCTTTTGCCCGCGACCCTCAGGGGCAATGATCACGCGGCCGATCACCACGTCGCCGCCCTGGGATTCAGGGTCGAGCACGCGGGCATACGCCACCAGTTGATCGTTCTGCCAGCCCATCACATGCAACGTGTCCCCCGTCAGGTCTTGCCCGTCGACGTCCTGGTAGGCGCATTTCTGCTCGACGACGAATACTTTCGAGCGCAATTCCAGAATGGCGTAGAGCTGTTCCTTGCCCAGGTCGTTGTGGTGTTTGCAGAGCCAGTCGGTGGTCACGATCGCGTCCTTCTTGGTGAGTGTATGACCCGATAGTAGGCGCGATGTGTACTCGCGCCAAGTTCTAAGGTGCCTTGACCAAATGTGCCGCCAGGGTGCGCAGCGGCCCGAGCTGACGGCAAATCAACGCCAGTTGGGTTTGCACCAGACGCTGGTTTTCATCGATCTCCTCGGGCATTTGCTCAAGCTCGCTGGCCAGTGCTTCTTCATCATCACTTTGTACCGCCACCGCCTGCTTGGACGCCAGATCCTGTGCGATCTGGTCAATGCTGTCGGCAATCCTGCGTCCGGCGCCCTCGATCAACTGTTCCCGCACTTCACCGGGCAGCTCGGTGTCACGGTGAGCGCCCAGTCCTGACAAATAGCTGAGCAAGGTGTGGGACAGCACCAGAAAGCGGAAGCCCATGTCGGCATCCTTACGGAAATGCCCCGGTTCCATCAGCATATTGGCCAGTGTGGTCGACAGCGCCGCATCGGCGTTATGGGCGTTACGCCGCGCAAGGCGATAGGCGAGGTTGTCGCTTTTGCCCTGGGCGTACTGTTGCATGATCTGGCGCAGATACTGGCTGTTGCAGCTCAAGGTATTGGCCAGTACCTGATTCAGGCGTCGGCCCTGCCAGTCCGGCAAGAACAGGAATACCGCTGCCGCCGCAATCACGCTGCCCACCAGGGTATCGAACAGTCGCGGCAGGAACAGCCCGTAGCCGTCGCCCACCTGGTTGAAGCAAAACAGGATCATCAGGGTGATGGCTGCGGTACTCAAGGTGTAGCGCGTGGTGCGGTTGATAAAGAACACCACACCGGCGACCACCGCAAACATCGACTGCACCAGCGGGTTGGGGAACAGATCGAACAGCGCCCAGCCCACGGCCAGGCCGATGGCCGTGCCGATGATGCGCTGGCTGAATTTGCGTCGGGTGGCGCCGTAACTTGGCTGACACACGAACAGCGTGGTGAGGATGATCCAGTAACCCTGGCTCGGGTGAATCCAGTGCACCATCGCAAAACCGATGCTCAGGGCCAAAGGCAGACGCAAGGCGTGGCGAAAGATCAGCGACGTGGGTGTGAGGTGCTGACGCAGGCGCGACCACACGTCCTTGAGGTTGCGTGGCGAACGGTCCAGCAGGCTGCTGTCGGTGGCATCTGCCAGGTTGTCGGGGTTACTGGCGTCGCTCAATAAACGGTCGAGGGTGCCCAGGTTGGCGGCCAGCGCCCGCAGTGAACGCAACAGTCCGCGCCAGGCCGGGTTGCTCTGGATGCGCAAGTGTTCGAGCGAGGCGTGCAAGTCGCTCAGTGCTTCGGCAAAGCTGTCGTCGTAGACAAACGGCTGGCGCAGCTTGATCGACTCCGACAGGCGCTGACAAGCCACGCCTTGCTGGCGCAGCAGGCGTTGGCAGCGGAACATCACGTCACTGTGGAAGAAGGCTTCGGCCAGGGCGTTGTAGGGGTAGTGCGAGGAGCTGGCGCGTTCGTGGATGTCCTGCGCCAGGAAGTACAGCTTGAGGTAGCGGCTGAGCTTGGAGCCCGGCCGGGAGTTGCCGACCCGGTGCAGAATGATCTCTTTGGCAGTATTGAGCGCGGCCACCACACGTCCGTTTTGCCGCGCCAGTTCCAGTCGGCCGGCTTCGACATCCAGCTTGCGGATCGGCTCGAACAGCGACGATTTGATCTTCAGGTACAGGCCCAGCTCCCAGAACAACCGCGCCAGGCTTTGCTGTACCGGTTGATTGGAAAACAGCGCCTGCCACAGTACCGACAGCATCCCGTACCAGGCCGCGCCCGCCACCAGCAGCAAGGGTTCATGCCAGAAATTGGTGACTTCGCCACCCCGCTGGTCGACGCCAATCATGGTGTACACGGCCAGAATCAGTGTGGCCGAAGCAATCGCCCCGTAGCGCTCGCCCAGTGCACCGAGCATGGTCAGGCCGAAGCTGGCCATGGCAAGCGCGCAGACCATCAGCCAGGGATAGGGGAAGAGCAGTTCGACACTGAGTGCCGAGGCGGTGAAGCACACCAGCGTTACCAGCAAAGCGTTCAGTCGGCCTTGCCAACTGTCATCAGTCTCGGACAGCGCGCTGGCGATAATCCCCAGAAACAGCGGGATCAGCAGCGACATTTCATCCTGATACCAGCAAAAAGCCATGCTGCCGGTCAGGGCGACAAACACCCGCACGCTGTAACTGAACTTGTCCAGCGCCCACAAGCGGCGCAGGGAATGCTGAAAGCTTTTCGATGACATGGAGTGGCGGTGCCTGGCTCGTGATTCGCTAACTTGAGCCAGTTAAGACGACAGCGCAATGGCACTGTCACATCGAACACGAAATATTTTTAATGCCGCCTGGCGTTAAACGTACTGCGCCGCCGCATACCCCGAAGCCCACGCCCACTGAAAGTTGAAGCCGCCCAGGTGGCCGCTCACATCCAGCACTTCACCCACAAAGTACAGGCCGGGGCTTTTCAGCGACTCCATGGTCTTGGAAGACACTTCGCGGGTATCAACCCCGCCCAGGGTCACTTCAGCGGTACGGTAGCCTTCAGTGCCAGCCGGTATCACTTTCCAGCTCGCCAGTTTGTCAGCCACGTGCGCCAGTTCACCCGGGGTGTACTGCTTCATGGGCTTGGACTCGAACCAGTGCTCGGCCAACAGGTTGGCCATCTTCTTGGTGAAAAGCTCACCGAGCAGGGTTTTCAGTTCGCTGTTGGGGCGTTCGGCCTGCTGGGTTTGCAACCAGCTCAGCGCGTCGAGGTCGGGCAGCAGGTTGACTTCAACCGTGTCGCCGGTATTCCAGAACGACGAAATCTGCAAAATCGCCGGTCCGCTCAAGCCCCGATGGGTGAACAGGATATTTTCCCGGAAGCTCTGATCGTTGCAGCTCACCAGGCAGTCGACTGACGTGCCCGAGAGTTCGGTACAGATCTCTTTGAGCTGGTCGGTGATGGTGAACGGCACCAGGCCCGCGCGGGTGGGCAACAAGGTGTGGCCAAATTGCCTGGCGATTTGATAGCCGAAGCCTGTGGCACCGAGCGTCGGGATCGACAGGCCGCCGGTGGCGACCACCAGCGACAGGCAGTCAATCGGCCCCAGCGTTGTGTTGAGGCTGTAACCGTTGTCGGTTTTTTCGATCTGCTCGACCGAGGTGTCCAGGTGCAGGCTGACGCCTGCTTTTTGGCACTCATCGAGGAGCATTTCCAGGATGTCGCTGGATTTGTTATCGCAGAACAGTTGGCCGAGTTTTTTCTCGTGATAGGGCACGCCGTGTTTGGCGACCATCTCGATAAAGTCCCACTGGGTGTAGCGGGCCAGGGCCGACTTGCAGAAGTGCGGATTCTGCGACAGGAAATTGTTGGGTTCGGTGTACATGTTGGTGAAGTTGCAGCGGCCACCGCCCGACATCAGGATCTTTTTGCCCGCCTTGTTGGCGTGGTCTATGAGCATGACCTTTCGCCCGCGACCGGCAGCGGTCAGCGCGCACATCAAACCAGCGGCGCCAGCGCCAATAATCACAACGTCGGTAGAGCGCAAAGCGGTGTCCTCACAAAATTTATAGTCAATCCAAACCTAATGTGGGAGCGGGCTTGCTCGCGATTGCAGCACCCCGGTGATTCAGCTGAACCGAGTTGTTTGCATCGCGGGCAAGCCCGCTCCCACATGTGATCGCCAGTGTTCAGGCGATCGCTTACAAAACCCGAACGCGCAATACGCGGCCTTTGATTTTGCCTTCGCTCAAGCGCTGGGCAGCCTGTTTGGCCACGGTGCGGTCAACGGCCACGTAGGCCTGGAAGTCAAAGATCGCGATCTTGCCAACCTGGGCACCCGGGATGCCCGCGTCACCCGTCAGGGCACCGAGGATATCGCCCGGACGAACCTTGTCTTTACGACCGGCACCGATCACCAGCGTGCTCATGGCCGGCAGCAACGGTGCGCCGCCCTGGGAGGTCAGGGTGTCCAGGGTTTCCCAGTTCAGCGGGGCTTTCTGCAGCTGCTCGATGGCCTGGGCGCGGTGCGCTTCGGACGGGGCAACCAGGCTGATCGCAACACCTTTTTCACCAGCACGGCCGGTACGGCCAACACGGTGAATGTGGATTTCCGAATCACGGGCCAGCTCAACGTTGAGCACCATGTCCAGCGCGTCGATGTCCAGACCACGGGCCGCTACGTCGGTGGCAACCAGTACTGACGTCGAGCGGTTGGCAAACATCGCCAGCACCTGGTCACGGTCGCGCTGTTCCAGATCGCCATGCAGGCCAACAGCCGAAATGCCTTTGGACGTCAGGTGATCAACGGTTTCCTGAACCTGCTGCTTGGTGAAGCAGAACGCTACGCAAGATTGCGGGCGGAAATGGCCCAGCACCTTGGTCACAGCGCTCATGCGCTCTTCAGGGGAGATTTCGTAGAAGCGTTGTTCGATCTGGCTGTCAGTGTGCAGCGCCTCGGCTTTTACTTGCTGAGGGTTGCGCATGAACTTGGACGACAGTTGCTTGATACCAGCCGGGTAGGTGGCCGAGAACAGCAGGGTCTGGCGACGCTCCGGGGTTTTTACAATGATGTCTTCGATGGCATCGTAGAAACCCATGTCCAGCATGCGGTCCGCTTCGTCCAGTACCAGAGTGTTCAGACCGTCCAGAACCAGCGAGCCTTTGCGCAAGTGCTGCTGAATGCGGCCCGGTGTGCCGACGATGATGTGCGCACCGTGCTCCAGCGAGCCGATTTGCGGACCGAAAGACACGCCGCCACACAGGGTCAGCACTTTGATGTTGTCTTCGGCGCGGGCCAGACGGCGGATTTCCTTGGCAACCTGGTCAGCCAGTTCGCGGGTCGGGCAGATCACGAGGGCCTGGCAGCCGAAGAAGCGCGGGTTGATCGGGTTCAGCAGGCCGATGCCGAAGGCGGCAGTTTTGCCACTGCCGGTCTTGGCCTGAGCGATCAGGTCCATGCCTTTGAGGATCACCGGCAAGCTCTGCGCCTGAATCGGCGTCATCTGGGCATAACCGAGGGAGTCGAGGTTAGCCAGCATGGCGGCGGACAGAGGCAGAGTGTTAAAAGCGGTGGCAATGGTGGTCACGGGACTGGCCTGCAAAACAAAATGTCGCGCAGTGTACCAGTCCCATGCCCTTTGCCTGAACATTCTGGACGAGATGTCATCCAGTTCTGATTAAAAAGTCGCTTAATGTTCCAGGTCATGCTCCGAGTTGGCCTTGGGTTTGCGGCCGTCCTGCGGTGACAGTTGCAGGAAAATAGCCGCCGCCAGCATCGCCATGATCCCGACTGTGAGGAAGGTCAGCTGGAACGCCCCGAGCACCGTGTCCACCCCGTCGCTGCCGCCATCGCCAGTGAAGCCGCCGAGCAATGCCCCGGCGCAGGCCACGCCCAGGCTCAAGGACAATTGCGCCACCACCGACAGCAAACTGTTGCCGCTGCTGGCGCTGGCGTCATCGAGGTCGATCAGGGTGACGGTATTCATCGCGGTGAACTGCAACGAGTTGATCGCCCCCAAGACGGCCAGCATTGACAGCAACAGCGGGTAGGGCGTGTGTTCGGTGACCAGGCCCATGCTGGCCAGCATCAGGCCCAGGGCAAAGGTGTTGGCCGTGAGTACCGTGCGATACCCCGCGCGCTCGATCAGCGGTCGGGCTATCCACTTGGCCAGCATGGCGGCTGCGGCCAGTGGCAGCATGCTCATCCCGGCTTGTGACGGCGAGTAGCCCAGCGCCACTTGCAGCAGCAACGGCACCAGGAACGGCAGCGCACCGCTGCCCAGGCGAGCAAACAGGTTGCCCAGAATGCCCACCGCAAAGGTTTTGGTTTTGAACAGTGCCGGCGAGAACAGCGGGTTGCTGATATTGCCCGCCCGCAACCAGTAGGCCGCCAGGCACGCCATCCCGGCGAAGAGCAGCAACATCACGCGCAAGTGCGGCATGTGCAACTCGCCCAGCCCCTCCATCGCAATGGTGATAAATATCATCGCGGCGCCAAACAGCACGAAACCCAACCCGTCGAAGCGGGTGCGCTCGCTGCCGCGCAGGTCCGGAATGAAGTACCAGACTGCCCAGCAGCCCAGAACGCCCACCGGCAGATTGATCAGGAAAATCCAGTGCCAGCTCAGGTACTGCACCATCCAGCCGCCCATCGTGGGGCCGATCAATGGACCGAGCAGGCCCGGGATGGTGATAAACCCCATAATCCGCACCAACTCCGAGCGCGGGTAAGCCTTGAGCACCACCAGCCGTCCGATGGGCAGCATCAAGGCACCGCCCAGGCCCTGGATGATCCGTGCGCCAATCAGCTCGTTGAGGGTGTTGGACAGCGCACAAAGCAACGAGCCGAAACTGAACAGCAGAATGGCGCTGAAGAAGATTTTCTTGGTGCCGAAGCGGTCGGCAATCCAGCCCGAGGCAGGGATCAGCAGGGCCACGGTAAGCATGTAGGCAACGATCACGCCTTGCATGCGCAGCGGGTTTTCTTTCAAGTCCCTGGCCATGTCGGGCAGGGCGGTATTGAGGATGGTGCCGTCGAGCGACTGCATGAAAAACGCGATGGCCACAACCCACGGCAACCAGCGCAGGGTTTCAGGACTCAGAACCGGGCGTACGGGCATAAGACCTCTTTTTTATGGCGATTGGAGATGGAGATCCTGTGGGAGCGGGCTTGCTCGCGATGCGGCGCCCCGTTGCATCTGGGCACCGCAGTGATGCTATCGCGAGCAAGCCCGCTCCCACAGGGTTACAGCGTCAGCGTGAGCTTCTTGACCAACGCTCCCGGCAGCAGATTCGACGCAGTCTGGCGCTGGTCGTAGGTGCTGGCCGACAGCAACAACTCACGATCTGCCGTCAGTGCCTCCAACTGCGAACCCAGCAGACTATAGACGCTGTCATCAAAACGCATGGTGTTGACCGGGGCCTTTATCTCGCCGTTCTCGACCCAGAAGGTGGCAAAACGGGTCATGCCGGTCAGGCGTGCGGCCGGTTGGTCCGAGTAGTTCAAGTACCACAGGTTGCTGATGTACAACCCGGTGCCCAATTGCTTGAGAATATCGGCCTGTTCCAGCGTACCCGCCGCCATCGCCAGTGCGCTCGGCGCCTCGCCCTGTGGCGCGCCGTTGACCTCAAGGCCATATTCGGCAGCACTGCGCGAACCCACCAGTTGCTGGTTGGCCTTGCCGTGCTTGACCAGGGACAAGTCCTGGCGCGGATACCCTTCGCCGGAAAACGCCGGGCTCAGGGACTGGCTGACCTGCTCGTCAAACGACACCAGGGGGCTCAGTTGCGCATCACCGCCGTACAGTCGCTGCAACGGGCTGGATTTGCTGGCCAGCGCCTGTGCCGAAAAACCGCCCCAGCACAACATGCTCATCACTTCCTCCAGCGCCGCCGGGGCCAGGTAGGCCCTGTACTCGCCGGGTGCCAGGGCATGGAGCGGGCGATCCAGAAAGCTCAGTTGCTCACGGGCCAGTTGCATGCGCTGGGCAAAACGTTCGCTGTCCCAATCGGCCCCGGCGTAGCTGGCTTTCACCGCTTGGCCGTTGCTGTGGAACAGGCTCCAGTCGAAGTTGAAACTGTTGGCCTGATGCCAGCCAAATGCACCTTCGGAACTGGCGTAGCCATAGCTGATCGGGCCGCAGGCATAAAACCCCACCATATCGACGCCTTCGCACGCACGGCGGATTTCATCCAGCACCCGAGCGGTGTCCGGCAGTGGATGGTCCTGCACCTCATGACTGTGCCAAGGCTGGGGGTTCAGCAATAAATAAGGGTCGGCGGGCAACAACGGCAAGGTGTCACGCAGTTGTTGCACCGCGTCGGCCAGGCGCTGTTTGTCGACATCCGGCTCACCGGCCAGGGTAAGGCGGATATCCCCGTGGCGACCGTCGTTGATCAGTTTCAGGCTCAGGCTGGCCTGCTGCACACGCCCGGCCTGGCGCACCTTGCCCTTGTTGAAACGGATGAACTCCGAGGCTTCGGCGTCGTAGCCCAGGGTGAACTGCTCTGGCGGTCGAATGGCCTTGCCCAGCCATTCGACCAACGCCTTGAACTGCTCGGCCTGACTCAATGGGGTACTCATCAGGCATCGCCTCCAAACACATCAATTTGATTGAACACGCACGCGGGTGACGCATGCCCCACGCGAATTACCTGATTGGGTTCGCCCTTGCCGCAGTTCGGCGTGCCCAGCACCTTGAAGGTACTGGCGTCACCCACGGCGCTGAGGTTGCGCCAGAACTGATCGGAAATACCCCGGTAGTTGGGGTTTTTCACCACGCCCTTGAGTTCGCCGTTCTCGATCAACTGGCCCCACTCGCAACCGAACTGGAACTTGTTGCGCGCATCGTCAATCGACCAGGAACGGTTAGTGGCCATCAGGATGCCGTGTTCAACGCCGCCGATCAGTTGGGCCATCGACTGGTCGCCAGGTTCGATATTGAGGTTGGCCATGCGGTCGATCGGAGGGCGGTTCCAGCCGCAGGCGCGGCTGTTGGCCACGCCATCAAGGCCCGACCGGAACTGCGACAGCGCACCGCCCAAAGGCCGAAGCAGCAGGCCTTCGCGGATCAGGAACTCCTTGTGGGCCGGTGTGCCGTCATCGTCGAAGCTGTAGCTGGCCAATTGTTCCGGGATGTCAGGGTCGAAGGTGACGTTCAGCAGTTTGGAGCCGTACTGCAGGCTGCCAAAGTCGCTGGCCTTGACGAAGCTGGTGCCTGCGTAATTGCGCTCGTCACCGAGGATGCGATCCAGTTCCAGCGGGTGGCCGATGGATTCGTGGATTTGCAGGATCATCTGGTCGGGCATCAGCAGCAGGTCGCGTTTGCCGCTTGGGGCATTGGGTGCCAGCAGCAATTGCAGGGCCTGGTCGGCGACCTTTGGCGCGGCTCCGATCAACCCGCAGCGGCTGATCACGTCGGCGCCACCTTGCTGACCGAAGTTTTCGCGGCCCAGGCTGCGGGTCTGGCTGTCGTTGCCGTCATAGGCGGTGACGCTGATGCCCGGGTAGACAAAACGTTGTGCCCGGCGCAACTCGGCGCCAGCGCTGTTGAGATAGATCTGCTCGACGTGATTGAGGCCCAGCGAAACGTCCCAGCTGACCAGCCGCTCGTCCTTGGGGACGGCAGCCGACTCAGCGCCCAACAGTTCAAAGCATTCGTTGAGTGACGGGAATGCTTGATTGAGATGGGGCGAGTAGTAGTCAGCGCGTTCGTGGGACACCGGCTCCTGGCTCAGATCGAGCAGGGCGTGGGCAGCAATCAGTTGAGCCTGTGCCTCGGCACGTTCCAGAGCTGCCTGCAAACCGGCTTGCGACAGGTCATTGGTGGCGGCGTAGGCTTCGACACCCTTGAGCCGCACCGTGAGCATCGCGCCCTGATCGTGATTGAATGAAGGGGGTTCTGCGACGTTCTTGCGTACCGACAGGTATTGCCCGGACTCGCGCACATAACGCAGCGAAAAGAACTCGGCCCGGGTGCGCAACGCGCCAAAGCGTTGCTTGAGCTGAGGGTAAAAATCGAACATGCACTGACCTCCGAAAAACGGGAAACGTATCGAGGTTTGGAATAGGGGAGCGAAACGAGGCAACAGAGTAGGCCTGCGTTGAGGCCGGGGGCAAGCGGGGGGGAGATGAAATCAAACACGGCGACAAACCTGTAGTCGCTGCCGAAGGCTGCGATCGGGCCCGAAGGGTTCGCTCATTTCAAAAGCGAAGGCCCTTCGGCCCTTTTCGCAGCCTGCGGCAGCGACTACAGGGTGGTGTGCTTACTGCGCGGTACGGCTGACTTCACGCAGCGGCTTGCCGCGAACCGGTGCATCGCCTGCCACGTAGTAGTCGGCAGTGCTGCGCGGCAACGGCTGGCGGCCACGGATCTTGTCGGCGATTTTCTCGGCAATCATGATCGTCGGTGCGTTGAGGTTGCCAGTCGTGATCAGCGGCATGATCGACGCATCGACCACACGCAGACCCTGCATCCCATGCACGCGGCCTTCGGCGTCTACCACGGCCATCTCGTCGGTGCCCATCTTGCACGAGCAGGACGGGTGGAATGCAGTCTCGGCGTGTTCGCGAATAAAGGTATCCAGCTCTTCGTCGGTCTGCTTGTCGATACCAGGGCTGATTTCTCGGCCACGGTACGCATCCAGCGCAGGCTGCTGCATGATTTCGCGGGTCAGGCGGATGCCGTCACGGAATTCCTGCCAGTCTTGCTCGGCTGCCATGTAGTTGAACAGGATGCTCGGGTACTCACGCGGGTCCTTGGACTTCACGTTGATCCGGCCACGGCTTGGCGAACGCATGGAGCCCATGTGCGCCTGGAAACCGTGTTCTTTTACGCCATTGCTGCCGTTGTAGTTAATCGCTACCGGCAGGAAGTGGTACTGAATGTTCGGCCATTCGAATTCTTCGCGGGTGCGGATAAAACCACCGGCTTCGAACTGGTTGCTGGCACCAATGCCTTTGCCCAGGAACATCCACTCGGCGCCAATGGCCGGCTGGTTCCACCACAAGAGCGACGGGTACAGCGAAACCGGCTGGGTGCAGGCGTACTGCAGGTACAGCTCAAGGTGATCCTGCAGGTTCTGGCCAACGCCCGGAAGGTCGTGAACGACCGGAATATCGAGGCTGTTGAGCAGTTCGGCCGGGCCGACGCCGGAGCGTTGCAGCACGGTTGGCGAACCGATTGCGCCGCTGCACAGCAGCACTTCTTTACGGGCCTTGGCCTGGATGCGGGTGTCGCTGTCGCCGACCATGTAGGAAACGCCAACGGCGCGCTTGCCTTCAAAAACGATCTTGTCGGTCAGGGCGTGGGTCACGATGGTCAGCGTCGAGCGCTGCTTGGCGGTGTCCAGGTAGCCACGGGCGGTACTGGCGCGACGGCCGTTAGGCGTCACGGTGCGGTCCATCGGGCCAAAACCTTCCTGCTGATAGCCGTTCAGGTCTTCGGTACGCGGGTAGCCGGCCTGTACGCCTGCTTCAACCATGGCGTGGAACAACACGTTGTTCCCGGCTTTGGGCGTGGTCACGCTGACCGGGCCATCGCCACCGTGGTAATCGTTGGCGCCGATGTCGCGGGTTTCGGCTTTACGGAAGTACGGCAGGCAGTTCAGGTAATCCCAGTCTTCGAGGCCTGGCAGTTTTGCCCAGCCGTCGTAGTCCATCGCGTTGCCACGGATGTAGCACATGCCGTTGATCAGGGACGAACCGCCCAGACCCTTGCCACGGCCACATTCCATGCGGCGATTGTCCATGTGTGGCTCTGGATCGGTTTCGAAGGCCCAGTTGTAGCGACGGCCCTGCAGCGGGAATGCCAGGGCGGCCGGCATCTGGGTACGGAAGTCGAAACGGTAGTCCGGGCCGCCCGCTTCAAGCAGCAGCACGGTGACGCCTTGGTCTTCAGTCAGACGGGTCGCCAGGGTGTTACCGGCAGAGCCGGCACCAATGATGATGTAATCGAATTCTTGGGACATAAATGCACCCTCTTTGAAATAAACAAGCCTGTAGTCGCTGCCGAAGGCTGCGAAGGGTTGCTCAGCAACCCGTTTTCCCGAAGCCTTCACGGACTTCATCGCAGCCTGCGGCAGCGACTACAGGTAATCGGCTGCCAGTTGGGTTTAGAACACCGAAACGTAGTCGCCCAGCTCTACCTGTACCGATTTGATCCGGGTGTACTGAGCCAGCGAGCTGATGCCGTTTTCACGGCCAATGCCCGATTGCTTGTAGCCGCCTACCGGCATTTTTGCGTCGGACTCGCCCCAGGCGTTGATCCAGCAAATACCCGCTTCCAGTTGATGGATGACGCGGTGGGCGCGGTTCAGGTCCCGGGTCACGACGCCCGCAGCCAGACCGAACTCGGTGTCGTTGGCGCGGCGGATTACTTCTTCTTCGGTGTCGTAGGTGAGGATGCTCATCACCGGGCCGAAGATTTCTTCTTTGACGATGGTCATCTCGTCGGTGCAGTCGGTGAACACGGTAGGTGCCACGAATGCGCCCTTGGCCAGATCGCCCTGGGTCAGGCGTTCGCCGCCGCACAGGACGCGGGCGCCTTCTTCTTTGCCCTTGGCAATGTAGCCCAGCACACTTTCCATGTGAGCAAAGCTGACCAGCGGGCCGAAGTTGGTGTTTTCGTCTTCCGGGTTGCCGATGCGGATGCGCGCAACGCGCTCCAGGATCTTGGCTTCAAACGCAGCCTTCATGGCCGTCGGGATAAACACGCGAGTGCCGTTGGTGCACACCTGACCCGAGCTGTAGAAGTTGGCCATCATCGCGGTATCTGCGGCGCGATCCAGGTCGGCGTCGTCGAAAATGATCAGGGGCGACTTGCCGCCCAGTTCCATGGTCACGTCTTTCAAGGACGAGCTGGTGGCGCTGGCGGTGACTTTCTTGCCGGTGTCGGTGCCGCCGGTGAACGAGATTTTTTCGATGCGCGGGTGCTCGGTCAGCCAGGTACCGACTTCACGGCCACTGCCGGTCAGTACGTTGAACACGCCATCCGGCAGGCCCGCCTGGGTGAAGACCTCGGCCAGCTTGAGGGTCGTCAGGGAGGTGACTTCGCTTGGCTTGAAGATCATCGCGTTACCGGCAGCCAGTGCCGGTGCGGCTTTCCACAGGGCGATCTGGATCGGGTAGTTCCACGCGCCGATACCAGCTACAACGCCCAGCGGCTCGCGGCGGGTGTAAACGAAAGAGGTGGTGCGCAGCGGGATTTGCTCGCCTTCAATGGCGGGTGCAAGGCCTGCGTAGTATTCGAGTACATCGGCACCGGTCACGATGTCGACGTAACGGGTTTCGGAGTACGACTTGCCGGTGTCCAGGGTTTCCAGGGCGGCCAGTTCATCGTTGCGCTCGCGCAGGATTTCAACGGCGCGACGCAGGATGCGCGAACGCTCCATGGACGTCATGGCGGCCCAGATTTTCTGGCCCTTTTCAGCGCTGACAACCGCGCGCTCGACGTCTTCTTTGGTTGCGCGTTGCACTTGAGCGAGGACTTCGCCGTTAGCCGGGTTGATGGCATCGAAAGTAGCGTCGCTACCGGCGTCGGTGTAGCCGCCGTCGATGTAGAGTTTTTGCAGTTCGAAACGGGCCATAAAATCCTCGCAAGTGCATAAGTGGTTGGCGTTGATCGTGAGCCGGGTGCCATCTGATTGGGGCAACTCAAACTCACGACAGTTCAGGGGTTAAGCATTTATTGGGGCCTAACTCACCTGTTTCGCCAGTTGTAGATCCATGTATTCGTAGCAGATGCGTTGTGCCTGTTCGGTGTCGAACGCGTCTCCCGACAGGGCACCCCGCAACCATAGACCATCGATGAGAGCTGCCAGGCCCCGTGCTGCATTGCGGGCCTGGGCCTGCGGCAGTACGCGGCGAAACTGGCAGCACAGATTGGAATACAAGCGGTGATCGTTGATCCGCTGCAATCTGTGCAACGACGGCTGGTGCATGCTGGCGGCCCAAAAGGCCAGCCAGGTTTTCATTGCCGGGCCACTGACCTGGCTGGCGTCGAAGTTGCCTTCAACAATCACCTGCAGATGAGCCCGTGGGCTGTCATCGCTTAACGCCAGGCGGCGCTCGGTGACGTTGTCGATCAAGACGTTCATCAAGTACCGCATGGTGGCGGCAATCAGACCGTTCTTGTCTTTGAAGTAGTGACTGATGATGCCGTTCGACACACCGGCCAGACGGGCAATCAGCGCAATGCTGGCATCTGCCATCCCGACCTGATCGACCGCCGTCAACGTGGCTTCGATCAACTGCTGGCGGCGTATGGGTTGCATACCGACCTTGGGCATTTCGCAAATCTCCTTGGGCCGGCGAGCAGTGCATAAGCATCACTGAACGACAGCCAGTCTATTTTGTTTTGATTGAACGTTCAATCAACAAAGAATAAGCTCTGCGACAAATCGTCGCGATTTATGTCGTTTCCCTACGCATGAATGGCGCAAAACGACACGGTAAATTCCCATGGAACCTAGGCAGAAGCAGGCTTTCGCAGGCGCTGACAGGAGGTCCAAACAGGCATAACGCACCAGACCACGCGGGGCAGCCCTTGATTTCAAGGGGACGCACACAGGTTCTGAACGCGGTCTGGGCGGGTCCGGTTTTTTAGCGGTGTCTTTATATCACTCGACCGTTGGTCGTAATCCAACCCTTTGGTCGAGTGGTGCGTTGCCTTAAGTCCTTGTCTCGCACTGCCTGGAGCACCCGTGCAATGAGTTCTGCCTCTCTTATAAAGACCCCGCCGCAAAAGGTGACGGTCAATGGTTGGGTGTTTTACACCTCCACTGCCTTGATATTGTTGTTGACTGCCATCTTGATCATTGCCCCCGAAGAAGCGGGTCGTATTCTGGGTGTTGCCCAGGAATGGCTGTCGCGCAGCTTCGGTTGGTATTACATGGTGGTGATCGCCGCTTACCTGATCTTCGTGGTCGGTCTGGCGTTTTCGTCCTACGGCAAACTGAAGCTGGGCACCAAGCAAGACACCCCGGATTTCAGCTATGGCGCCTGGGCCGGGATGTTGTTTTCGTCCGGTATCGGTATTTCCTTGCTCTATTTCGGCGCTTCCGAGCCGCTGGATCACTACTTCAACCCGCCTGAAGGCGTGTCGGGCAGCCACGAAGCCGCGCGTCAGGCGTTGCAACTGACCTTCCTGCACTGGGGCCTGCACGGCTGGGCGATATACGCGCTGGTCGGCCTGGCCGTGGCGTATTTTGCCTACCGTCACAACCAGCCGCTGGCGCTGCGTTCGGCGCTGTATCCGTTGATGGGCGAGCGTTGGGTCAAAGGTGCTGCTGGCCATGCGGTGGACGGCTTCGGCATGTTCGTGACCCTGCTGGGGCTGGTGACCAACCTGGGCATTGGCTCGATGCAGGTGTCGTCCGGGCTTGAGAACCTGTTCGGCATGGAACACAGCAATACCAACCTGCTGATCGTGATCATCGTGATGAGCACCGTGGCCACCATCGCCGCTGTCTCTGGCGTTGAAAACGGCATCCGCCGGTTGTCCAACCTGAACATCGTGCTGTTCAGCGGCTTGCTGATTTTCGTGTTGTTGTTCGGCCCCACCCTGCACCTGCTCAACGGCTTTGTGCAAAACACCGGTGACTACCTCAACGGTATCGTCATGAAAACCTTCGACCTGTACGTGTATGAAGGCGATAGCAAGAAAACCGAGGGCTGGCTGGGTCTGTGGACCCTGTTCTACTGGGCGTGGTGGATTTCCTGGGCACCATTCGTAGGGATGTTCATCGCGCGTATTTCCCGTGGTCGTACCGTGCGTGAACTGGTGGCGGGCGTGTTGTTGATTCCGCTGGGCTTCACCCTGGCCTGGCTGTCGATCTTCGGTAACTCGGCACTGGACCTGGTGGTTAACCACGGTGCGGTGGAGTTGGGGAAAACGGCGCTTGAACAGCCGTCGATGGCTATTTACCAACTGCTTGAGCATTACCCGGCGTCGAAAATCGTCATCGGCGTGTCGATCTTTGTGGGCTTTGTGCTGTTCCTGACCCCGGCGGATTCCGGCGCGGTGATGATGGCCAACCTGTCGTGCAAAGGCGGCGATGTGGATGAAGACGCGCCGCACTGGCTGCGTATCTTCTGGTCTGCGGTGATCACTCTGGTGACCATTGGCCTGTTGTTCGCCGGTAACTTTGCGGCCATGCAAACCATGGTGGTGCTGGCCGGTCTGCCGTTTTCGGTGGTATTGGTCCTGTTTATGTTTGGCCTGCACAAAGCGATGCGCCAGGACACCCTGGTTGAGCAGGAACAAGCCGAGTTGGCCGCCCGTGGTCGTCGTGGTTTCAGCGAGCGCTTGACTGCCCAGGACCTGCAACCGACCCAGGCGGTGGTGCAGCGCTTCATGGACAAACACGTGACCCCGGCCCTGGAAGATGCGGCAGAACAGCTGCGCAGTCGGGGCTTGGAGGTGCAAACCCTGCTGGGCAGTGCCAAGCGTTGCATGGGCGTGCGGGTGGAGATGGAAGAGGGCAACCCGTTTGTCTACGAAGTCAGCCTGGACGGGTATCTGGCCGCACCGAGCGAATCCGAACAGGATGAAGTGCGCAGTCGTTATTACCGGGCCGAGGTGTATTTGCACAACGGCAACCAGGAGTACGACCTGATGGGCTTCACCCAAGAGCAAATCGGTCGTGACGTGCTCGATCAGTTTGAAAGCCATCGCCAACTCCTTGGCAGGGTGTACAGCTAAACCGCGTGTGGGAGCGGGCTTGCTCGCGATAGCATCAACGGGGTGTACCTGATACACCGCGTTGACTGCATCGCGAGCAAGCCCGCTCCCACAGGATGAGTGCGCGTCAGCCCAGGTTCTTGCCCAACAACGCGTGATACAACTCGGTATCGCCCAGTATCCCCACCACTTTCTGGTTGTCGTGCAGCACCAGTTTGTTGCCCGTCTGGTAGCGGATTTGCAGCGCGTCGCGCATGCCAATTCCCGAATCCACCAGGGTCGGCCCCCGGCCCAGACCTTCCACCGCCTGCCCGCTGCTCCAGCGCTGCAGCTCCACGGCACCGGCGCCCTGACGGACACCCTTGATGGTGTTGCCTTCCGCCAGATCAATCCACGAATCATCCCCCGGATCGATGCACACCGAGCCGTTGATGCGTTTGCAGTTGTCCAGCGTGCGCATCAGGCTGCGCCCGCACAGAACGTTCAACGGGTTGGTGTGGGCGACGAAGGTGCGCACATAGTCGTCGGCAGGGTTGAGTACGATCTCTTCGGGCTTGCTGTACTGCACGATCTTGCCGTCTTTCATGATCGCAATGCGGCTGCCCAGCTTGAGCGCTTCGTCAAGGTCATGGCTGACAAACACAATGGTCTTGTTCAGCTTGTGCTGCAGCTCCAGCAGCTCGTCTTGCAGGCCTTGGCGGATCAACGGGTCGAGGGCTGAAAAGGGTTCGTCCATCAGCAGAATATCGGCATCCATTGCCAATGCTCGCGCCAGGCCAACCCGTTGCTGCATGCCGCCGCTCAACTCATCGGGCTTTTTGTTGCGCCATTGGGTCAGACCCACCAGCTCCAGCTTTTCATCCACCAGGGTACGACGTTCTTTCTCGGGGCGGCCCTGCATCTCCAGGCCGAAGCTGATGTTCTCGCGCACCGTCAGCCAGGGCATCAGGGCGAATTTCTGAAACACCATGGCGATGCGCTTGGTGCGCATCATTTTCAGTTCGGCGGGGGTACATGAAGCAATGTCGATCTGTTTGCCTTCGTGCTCCACATACAACTGGCCACGGCTGACCGTATTGAGTCCGTTGATGCAGCGCAACAGGCTGGACTTGCCCGAGCCGGACAAGCCCATCAGCACACAGATTTCGCCTTTGTCGATATCCAGGCTGGCCTTTTCGACGCCCACAATCTGCCCGGTCTTTTTCAGGATCTGATCCCGCGAAAGGCCTTGATCCAGCAGGCTGAGTGCCTCACGGGGGTCTTTGGCGAAGATGACGTCCACATTATCGAAACGAATAATACTCATGCGTCGGCTCCTGTCTTGGCTTCCGGCTGTTTGCAGATCCGGTCGAGCATGATTGCCAGCAGCACAATCGCCAGCCCTGCTTCAAAGCCCAGCGCAATGTCGGCAGTATTGAGTGCGTTGACCACCGGTTTGCCCAGGCCATCGGCGCCTACCAGGGCAGCGATCACCACCATCGACAGCGACAGCATGATGCATTGGGTAATCCCGGCGGCGATGCTCGGCATGGCGTGGGGCAGTTCAATGCGTGTGAGCAACTGGCGGCGTGAGCAGCCAAACGCCTTGCCGGCATCCAGCAGTTCATGGGGCACGTCGCGAATGCCCAGGTACGTCAGGCGGATGGGCGCTGCAATCGCAAACACCACCGTGGAGATCAGCCCCGGCACCACACCCAGGCCAAACAGGGTCAGGGTCGGGATCAGGTAAACGAAGGTAGGCACGGTCTGCATCAAGTCCAGTACCGGGCGCATGAAGGTATAAAACATCGGCTTGTGGGCGGCGAGAATCCCCAGCGGCACGCCGATGATCACGCACACAAAGGTCGCGAACAGCACCTGGGCCAGGGTTTCCATCGTTTCTTGCCAATAACCCAGGTTCAGGATCAGCAGAAACGACATCGCCACGAAAACAGTGAGCCCCCATTTACGTTGAATAAAGTGGGCAAACAAGGCGATCAGGCCGATGAACACGAAAGGGTTGAACCAGGTCAGCGCAAACGTCACGCCGTGGATCATCGTTTCAAGTGTCAGCGCAATGGCATCGAAGGTGCTGGCACCGTTTTTGGTCAGCCAGTCGACGAAGCTTGCGATGTACTCGCCCAGAGGAATTTTTTGATCAATCAGCATGGTAGTGAACGTCCGCATGCAGGGGGATTAAAACGGAGCCAGGCGGGGTTGGCCGCCTGGCGCCCGCGATTACTTCGCGAGGCTGGCTTGAACGGCTGCAAGACCCGGTTTGCCATCAATCGTGGTTACACCTGCGAGCCAGGTTTGGAGCACTTGCGGGTTCTGTTTGAGCCAGGCCCTGGCGGCCACGTCCGGTTTGATCTTGTCGTCCAGGACCTTGCCCATCAGGGTGCTTTCCATGTCGAGGGTGAACACAAGATTTTTCAGCAGTTGACCGACGTTGCTGCACTCTTCGCTGTAGCCCTTGCGGGTGTTGGTATAGATGGTCGCCTGGCCATAGTTGGGGCCGAAGAAGTCATCGCCGCCGGTGAGGTATTTCATTTTGAAACGGGTGTTCATCGGATGGGGTTCCCATCCCAGGAACACCACTTCAGTGCCACGGCGCTGGGCGCGATCGACCTGCGACAACATCCCGGCTTCGCTGGATTCCACGACCTTGAAGCCCGCGTCTTTCAAGCCGAACGCGTTCTTGTCGATCATGGTCTGGATCATGCGATTGCCATCGTTGCCCGGCTCGATGCCATAGATCTTGCCGTCCAGTTCCTTCTTGAATTTGGTTATATCCGAGAAGTCCTTGAGGCCCTTGTCATAGAGGGCCTGGGGGACAGCGAGGGTGTATTTGGCGTTCTCCAGGTTGGCACGCACGGTCTCGACGGTGCCCGCCTCGCGGTAAGCCTTGATGTCGTTTTCCATGGTCGGCATCCAGTTGCCCAGGAATACGTCCATGTTCTTGCCATCGGCGAGCGACTTGTACGTGACCGGTACTGAAATCATGGTGGTTTTGGTTTTGTAGCCAAGGGCCTTGAGCACTTCGCTGGTGACTGCGGTGGTGACGGTGATGTCGGTCCAGCCGACATCCGAGAAGTTGACCGTGCTGCATTGCTCCGGTTCTGCTGCCTGGGTGATGACGGGCAGACTCAGCAATGCAGCCAACAACAACGATGAGGAATGTTTCATGGAACGACTCCTGTGTGTCTGGGATGCGGTTTTCGATCGAAAGCCGCACGTATCAGTTGCGGTTGGGTGATGCACGGCAGGGGTGTTGCCAGCGCATCTTGCAATCGAGTCAGGACTGATCATGTAACAGCGAAAATCAAACGCCTACAGGGGGCGTCGCATCCAGTACAGGCAGGGTCGTATCTGATACTTGGGAGGTCGTATATAGACGTTTCATGAGTAAAAACCGCTTTTTTCATGCCTCTGCACCGTATAAAACGTCGGGGGCGCTGGCAGGCAAAGGTGAGTCGTAGCTGGACGTTTTTGCAGATCGCAAACACCCCATGATGCGGGCACACACCCTTAAGGTTCGTGCTCATGGCTATCAGCGTATTTGACCTGTTCAAGATCGGTATCGGTCCCTCAAGCTCCCACACCGTAGGCCCGATGCGGGCTGCTGCGCTGTTTGTGCAGGGTTTGCGCGAGCGGGACCAACTGCAGCAGGTACATCGCATCGAAGTGCAGCTCTATGGCTCGCTGTCGGCCACCGGCATTGGCCACGGCAGTGACAGCGCGGTGATCATGGGCCTGATGGGTGAGTGGCCCGATGCAATTGATCCGGCGCAGATAGCCCCGCGCATCGCCCAGCTTCATCACAGCCAGACGCTGCTGCTGGATGGGTACATGCCGATCCCGTTCGTATGGTCGCAAGACATGCGCCTGATCGACGAAAACCTGCCGTTCCATCCCAACGCCATGACCCTGGTCGCAGAAACCGAAGCCGGTGAACTGCACCGCGATACTTACTACTCGGTGGGCGGCGGTTTTGTGGTCGACGCTGCGCAAGCGGCAAGCGGTGTGCTGGACATGGACCGCACCGAGCTGCCCTACGATTTCAATTCTGCCGTCGAGTTGCTCGACTTGTGCCGCAAGCACCATCTGAGCGTGGCGGCATTGATGATGGCCAACGAACGCACATGGCGCAGCGAGGACGAAATTCGTTGTGGCCTGATCAAGCTTTGGCGCGCCATGCAGGACTGCGTTGAGCAGGGCTTGAAACACGAAGGCATCCTGCCCGGCGGCCTGAATGTGCGCCGTCGCGCTGCCCGCCTGCACCGCAGTCTGCAGGAGTTGGGCAAACCCAATGTGATCGGTTCAACCCTGAGCGCCATGGAGTGGGTCAACCTGTTTGCACTGGCGGTCAACGAAGAGAATGCGGCGGGCGGGCGCATGGTGACCGCACCCACCAACGGTGCGGCGGGGATCATCCCGGCGGTGCTGCACTACTTTATGAAATTCAGCGATGAAGTCAGTGAAGCCCATGTGGTCGACTACCTGTTGAGCGCGGCGGCGATCGGCATTCTGTGCAAAAAGAATGCGTCGATTTCCGGAGCCGAAGTGGGATGTCAGGGCGAGGTCGGATCGGCCTGCGCGATGGCGGCTGCGGGGCTGGCGCAAATCCTCGGGGCGAGCCCTGAACAACTGTGCAACGCGGCTGAAATTGGCCTGGAACATAACCTGGGTTTGACCTGCGATCCGGTGGGCGGGCTGGTGCAGGTGCCGTGTATCGAGCGCAACGCCATTGCGGCGGTCAAGGCGATCAACGCGGCGCAAATGGCCTTGCGCGGTGACGGGCAGCACTTTATCTCCCTGGACCGGGTGATCCGGACCATGCGCGACACCGGCGCCGACATGCACGACAAATACAAGGAAACTTCACGGGGTGGCCTGGCGGTCAGTGCGGTGGAATGCTGAAAACCTTTGTGGGAGCGGGCTTGCTCGCGATGCAGGCGACACGGTTGGCCTGGACGCCATCGCGAGTAAACCCGCTCCCACAGAAGAGGCACACCTGCCAGCGCTGTTTCAGCGCACGCCGACCTTTTTTGGCGCACTCGTACTTTTCGTGACATTTGATTACCGCCCTGTTTCTGCCCCCTTCCCACAAGTGATACCAATGTGCTCAACAGCGCTGGATCACCCCCGTGCAGCCCTGCTGGGCCGTAGTTTTGGCAGGACCTGCCTAGACCCTTTGCGACGTCGTTTTCAGACTTTATTGAATACCCATCCAAGTTTAGGCATGGCATTTGCGTTGCCATCTAAAAGCCCCGTTCAACGAGGGCAAAAACAAGAGCCCGCGCCTGGGGCCATCACCCGCTTTGTGTGAGGAGATATCGCGATGACGTCGTTCAACTCCGGGGTCCAACCCCAGAACCGTACGCCTCAATCCATCGGCTTTCTGCTGCTGGACAATTTCACGCTCATTTCCCTGGCGTCCGCGATAGAACCCTTGCGTATGGCCAACCAGTTGTCGGGCCGTGAGTTGTATCGCTGGAGCACCCTCAGCGCGGATGGCAGCCAGGTATGGGCCAGTGATGGTCTGCAAGTGACCCCCGACGCCAGCATGCACAAGGCACCGGCGCTGGACATGGTGATCGTGTGCGGCGGTATCGGCATTCAACGCACCGTGACCCGCGAGCACGTGTCATGGCTGCAAAGCCAGGCGCGCCAGTCGCGCCGTCTGGGCGCCGTCTGTACCGGCAGCTGGGCGTTGGCGTATGCGGGCTTGCTCGACGGTTTTGATTGCAGCGTGCATTGGGAGTGTCTGGCGTCCATGCAGGAAGCCTTTCCGCGGGTTGTCATGAGCACACGCCTGTTTACCCTTGACCGCAGCCGCTTCACCAGCTCGGGGGGCACTGCGCCACTGGACATGATGCTGCACCTGATCAGCCGTGATCATGGTCGCGAACTGTCGGCCGCCATCTCGGAAATGTTTGTGTATGAGCGCATTCGCAACGAGCAGGACCACCAGCGCGTACCGCTCAAGCATATGCTGGGCACCAATCAGCCCAAGTTGCAGGAAATTGTCGCGCTGATGGAAGCCAACCTCGAAGAGCCGATCGACCTGGATGAACTGGCGGTGTACGTCACCGTCTCGCGGCGCCAGTTGGAGCGCCTGTTTCAGAAGTACCTGCACTGCTCGCCGTCGCGCTACTACCTCAAGTTGAGGTTGGTGCGGGCGCGGCAGTTGCTCAAGCAAACCCCCATGTCGATCATTGAAGTGGCGGCGGTCTGCGGCTTTGTGTCCACGCCGCATTTCTCCAAGTGCTACCGCGAATACTTCGGCATTCCGCCACGGGACGAGCGCGTGGGTTCCAACACGGCGCAGCAGACCACGCTTGTGCAGATCCCGCAGTCACTGTTGCTGTCCCCGCTGGCCGGGCCGATGTCCGCCTTGAATCAGGCGCGTAACGAATCGACGTTTGCCAGTGTGAGGTTGTAGCAAGCCGTTGTGGGAGCGGGCTTGCTCGCGATACAGGCACTGCGGTTCAACACACAGACCGCATTTTCTGCATCACGAGCAAGCCCGCTTGCGTACGGCTCAGTGCAATTGCTTTTGCTTGAACGCCATCAGCCCCGGCAACAGTTGCTGATCAATGGCCTGGCGTACCGCCGGTAAAATCGTTGCGCTGCCGGTGTAGAGCTTTTCGACCATGCCCTTCAAGGCCCGGGCATTGGTTTCATTCAGCCCGCATACCGCCGCCGAGCAGGCCTGTTCGGCACTGCCCGACACCTCGAACCCCAAGGCACGCAGTTGGCCCAGCAGGTCCTGCTCATCTATCAAATCCGCGTGCATCATGGTTTTGTCCTTTTATGAAGCGCGATTGAAGTTTGATTCTGGTAGGGCTTTGGTCCGTGGGCAAGGCCGGTTTGGCGATATGTCTGATCTGCCTAAGAACAGGTCGTTTTAAGGCAAGGGCAAGGCAATCACCCGCCCCACATGCTCGGGTTTCGGGAGATCACGTTGCTGGTGCTCGATGGCCTGCAACAAGGCCAGGGTGTGTTCGCCAAACGGCGCGGAACGCGGGCCTGCCAGGTCGACATGCAACAGCATTTGCTCATTGCCCGCCAGGGCCCTCTCATCACCGGCCAGGTGCAGGCTGTGATAGACATGCAGGCGTTTTTTGTCGTGGCCGATGAGTTGGGTGCGCACTTCAACCTGTGCCCCGAGTTTCACCTCGTGCAGGTAATTGAGGTGCACTTCCAGAGTAAACAGTGAATGGCCGCTGGCTTCACGGTTCTGGCTGTCGAGCCCCATGCGGTCCATCAGGGCATCGGTGGCGTAGCTGAAAATCAGCAGGTAAAAGGCGTCGCGCAAATGGCCGTTGTAATCGACCCATTCTTCAAGAATGGGGGTGCTGTAGGTGGTGAGCGCGGGCATGCTGAACCTCGTTCAATCGTTGATGGCAATGCCATGTTTGAGTTTGGTCGCGTTAACCGCTTCCATTACGGCCAGCAGGCAGTCATCACGATAGCGTTCCAGCGCGCCGATGCTGTGGCTGCCCAGTTGCTCAGTGGTGCCTTCGACCACGTCGTCGATCAGTTTTTCGCTGAGCTCAGGGGCGGGCAAATACGTCCAGGGCAGTTGCAGGGCCGGGCCGAACTGATTCATGAAGTGACGCATCCCGGCATCGCCCCCCGCCAGGGTATAGGTCAAAAAGGTGCCCATGAACGACCAGCGCAAACCTGCGCCAAAGCGGATGGCGTCGTCAATCTCGCCGGTGGTGGCGACCCCGTCATTGACCAGGTGCAGCGCTTCGCGCCACAAGGCTTCAAGCAGGCGGTCGGCAATAAAGCCGGGCACTTCCTTGCGCACGTGCAAGGGGCGCATGCCCAGGGATTGATAGACCTTGATGGCCGCCTGAATGGCCTCGGGGGCGGTTTTTTGCCCGCCGACCACTTCGACCAATGGCAGCAGGTAAACCGGGTTGAACGGATGGCCGACAACACACCGTTGCGGGTGGGTGGAGGTTTCGTAGAACTCGCTGGGCAGCAGGCCCGACGTGCTGGAGCCAATCAAGGCATCGGGTTTGGCGGCGGCGCTGATTCTGCGGTGCAAATCCAGTTTGAGATCGAGCCGCTCGGGGGCGCTTTCCTGAATGAAGTCGGCCTCGCTCACGCACGCTTCGATGGTGCTGACAAAGCGCAGCCGGTCTTGGGATGCGCCTTGGGCCAGGCCGCTTTTTTCCAGCGCCGGCCAGGCCTTGGCGACGCGCTTGCGCAGGGCCGCTTCGGCGCCGGGGGCCGGGTCCCAGGCGACAACGTCAAGTCCGTGGGCAAGGGCGCGAGCGACCCAGCCGCTGCCGATGACACCGCTGCCAAGGGCAGCGAAGGTTTTGATCTCGGTAATAAACGTCATGAAAGTGTCCTGAATTGAACCGTAGGAAAACGCAAAGACCATGGGGTTATCGGGAGGTGAGACCCATCTTCACCCGACCTTCTGCCGGGCTCAGCACCCGGGCGCCCAGGCGACTGAGGATTTCAGTGGCGCGTTCCACCAGTTGCCCGTTAGTGGCCAGTACCCCGCGATCCAGCCACAAGTTGTCTTCCAGCCCGACCCTCACGTTGCCGCCCAGCAGCACCGCTTGCGCGGCCATCGGCATTTGCATGCGACCAATCCCGAATCCGGCCCACACCGCGTTGGCGGGCAAATTGTCGACCATGGCTTTCATGCTGGTGGTGTCCGCCGGAGCCCCCCACGGGATGCCCAGGCACAGCTGAAACAGCGGGTCATCGAGCAAGCCTTCCTTGATCATCTGTTTGGCGAACCACAGGTGGCCGGTGTCGAAAATTTCCAGTTCGGCTTTCACGCCCAGTTCCTGGATACGCTTGGCGCCCGCCCGCAGTTGCGCCGGAGTGGAGACGTAAATCGTGTCGCCGTCGCCAAAGTTCAGGGTGCCGCAATCCAGTGTGCAGATTTCCGGCAGCAGCTCCTCGACGTGAGCCAGACGGGTCAGCGGCCCGACCAGATCCGTGTGGGGGCCAAACTCCATCGGGTTCTCGCCGGGACCGATATGCAAGTCACCGCCCATGCCGGCGGTGAGGTTGACGATGATGTCGATATCCGCCTCGCGGATGCGTTCCATCAGTTCGCGGTACAGCGCCACATCGCGGCTGAACTGTCCGGTCTTTGGATCACGTACATGGCAATGCACCACCGTGGCTCCGGCCTTGGCCGCTTCCACGGCTGCTTCGGCAATTTGTTTGGGCGTGACTGGCACTAAAGGGCTGCGCCCGCTGGTGTCGCCGGCACCGGTGAGTGCGCAGGTGATGATGACGTCGTGGTTCATGGGGCATTTCCTTGGGGCGTAGAGCGCCACAACGCAGCCATCAAGGGCCGCGAAGGTGGGCTTGGTGTTTGATTATTTAGCGCTGAGCTTCAAGTGTTCGGCAGCGGGTTTGCCATCCACGGTGGTGACGCCTTCAAGCCAGCGCTGAAGGTCTTGGGGATGGTCCTTGAGCCACTGGCGGGCCGAGACTTGTGCATCCTTGTGATCGAGTAGCGGCTGCATCATGCGGCTCTCGTCCTCGGCGCTGAAGGTCAGGTTGCTGAGCAAACGGCTGACATTGGGGCAGCGGCTGGCGTAGTCCGGGGTGGTAACGGTCCATACCGTGGCCAGGCCTTCATCCGGGCCCAGGACTCCTTCGCTGCCGGTCAGATACGTCATTTTCTGATTGATGTTCATCGGGTGCGGTGTCCAGCCAAAGAACACAATCGGCTCGTTGCGATTCACTGCGCGTGACACCGCCGAGAGCATCCCGGCTTCACTGGACTCCACCAGCTGGAACTTACCCAGGCCAAACTGGTTTTTCTCGATCATGGCCTTGATCTGGGTATTGGCGCCGGAACCCGGCTCGATCCCGTAAATCTTGCCCCCCAGTTCCTTCTCGAACCTGGCGATGTCGGCAAAGCTCTTGAGCCCCTTGTCAGCCATGTAGGTCGGAACGGCGAGCATGGCCCTGGCGTCTTTAAGGCTCGGCTCGGCCAGGACCGTGACCTGTTTGGCGTCCACGAACGGGGTAATGCTCTGGTTCATGATCGGGTTCCAGTAACCCAGAAACATGTCCAGCCGCTTGTCGCGCAGGCCAGCGAAGATGATTTGCTGTGAGGCGCTGGTTTGCCTGGTTTTGTAGCCGAGACCGTCGAGCAGGGTTTGCGCCATGGCGCTGGTGGCGATTACGTCGGTCCAATTGACCACGCCCATGCGTACGTTCTTGCACGATGCATCTTCAGCAGCCAGGACGCAGGGGCTCAGTACCAACAGGCAACAGCTGATCAGTCGTTTCATGGGTGGGGCCTCGGCAGGTTGTTATTGGGGGATCGGCGTCTTTGTGCGCCGTGATGCCAAGGTACGCAGGCGGCGTGCCGCGCAACCGCACTGGGGCGACGTGGTTTTGCACTGCAGCGACCTGACTGTGTTTCAATCCGTTGAACCGACTTGCGAGCGCTCCCATGGCCCAGGATTTTTACTTCCTTCTGCTGCCCGGCTTTTCATCAATGGGCTTTATTTCGGCCATCGAGCCGTTGCGGGTAGCCAACCGTTTTCGCGGCGAGCTGTACCGCTGGCACGTGCTCAGTTGCGAGGGGGGCGCCGTGCTCGCGAGCAACGGTATGTCGGTCAATGCCGAGGGCGGGCTGGGGGCACTTGAAGCCGGTGCGACACTGTTGGTGGTGGCCGGTTTTGACCCGCTGACCCACGTGACACCGGCCCTTAATCAGTGGTTGCGACGCCTGGACAACGACGGCGTAACCCTGGGCGCCATCGACACGGGCAGCGTGGTGCTGGCGCAGGCGGGCCTGCTCGACGGCTATCGGTTGACCCTGCACTGGGAGGCGCTGGAAGCGTTCAAGGAGTCATACCCCGCATTGCATGTGACTCAAGAACTGTTTGAGATCGACCGCCAGCGCATCACCTGTGCGGGCGGCACCGCCTCCATTGACCTGATGCTGGACCTGATCGCCCAGGCCCACGGGCCGGAGTTGGCGATTCAGGTTTCCGAACAGTTCGTGCTTGGCCGCATCCGCCCGCGCAAGGATCACCAGCGCATGCAGGTCGCCAGCCGCTATGGCATCCACAATAAAAAACTGGTGCAGGTCATTGGCGAGATGGAGCAACACAGCGAGCCGCCCCTGAGCACCTCGCAACTGGCGCTTGGGATCAACGTGACCCGGCGCCAACTGGAGCGCCTGTTCCGTTTGCACCTGCACGACACCCCGCGCAACTTCTACCTGGGCCTGCGCCTGGAAAAAGCCCGGCAACTGCTGCGCCAGACCGACATGAGCGTGCTCGACATCAGCATTGCGTGCGGTTTTGAATCACCGTCGTATTTCACCCGCAGCTACCGGGCGCGGTTTGGCTGCGCGCCGAGGCAGGACCGGGTGACGGGGGGGTGATGCTTAGCCGTTGATCATCGCGGTACACACTGCATTGAGCGTGGTCGGGCCACTGGCGCAATCGCCTGATTGCAGGTCGTTTTTGACTAAGTGCCCGCACGCGGCGCTGGGCAAACTGAATTCAGCAGCACTGTCGATGGTTTGGTCACCGTATCGGCATCTCACACCATTGGCCCCGAACCTGTCACGGCAGGTTCGGGGCTTTTTTGTCATGCCAGCCTGCTAAACATACTGGTTAAGATGGAATGAAGTCCCTCGCACGCTGGCATCATTGCTTGAGGCGACCCACGTTCTTTTTGGATTCATCGAGGTGACGTCGTTATTGATATCCGCCCCTTCAAAACCCAGCGCCTCAGCGCCCTCGAGTACGTAGGAACCGGTCAGTACCCGCGCTTCAGCAAGCGTTCCCAGTGATCTGTCCAGGATGCCGCTGGCCTGGGTGCCGGGTTCCAGCCCCGTTTGGGCGATTGCCATCTTCAGCCCGGCCGTGGTGGCTGCCACCGCCATTCGAGTCAACACACCGTGCACGGTGCCTTGACGCTTGGCGGCACTGACCGGGTTGGTGAGTTCCCACTTGCCGGGGTTGAATTTCGCATCAGGGTGTAAACCGCGCGTAAGCGTCCCGCCAGCAGAACCCATCATTTCCCCTGCCGTGCCGCCTGCAATACTGCTCACGGCTTTGGGTACCAAGTGCTGGCCGGCCCCTATCCCGGCCAGCGACGAGCCATAGATGGCACTTGAGCCAGCAAGCCCCGACACTCTGGGGCGATCATTCCAGGCAATTCTTGGGCCGAGCTCTGCAGACGCTTGCTGGAAGATTTCGCGGGTCATCGCGTTTGCAGTGGCGCCAATTTGACTAATGGCAGCCTGATTATGGCTGGGCGCCGCCGTATTCAAACTGCTCATGGCGCCGAAATACCCCAGAATCGAGGGTGCGGCCCCCGCAGCGGCGCCCAGCAGGCCGCCAACACCGGCCCCGGCCCACACGGCTGCCTGGGAGTCGCGAAATCGGCTGTTGGCCACAATATTCGCCCCCAGGCCACCGCCCACATAAAGCCCCGCGACACCTCCCGACAAAGCGCCTGCGACGGTCATGGCTGTGATACTGGCAGCCGTCACAGGCTGGCTGCTCAATGCTCCAGCCGTAAAATACCGAACGGTAGCCCCCATTGCCGAGGAAACACCGTCACGCATCATCCCGGCCCCGACAGCCTGAGCTATCTGGCTGGGTTCGGTGATCGTGCCTTGAACGTCGACATGAGCAACGGGGTTGTTATGCACCATGACAAACAGGTTGAGCCCGTCCACTTCCCCAAGCGGGTCAGGGTTGATCCAGCGTTGCAGCCAGGGTGCGTAGTACCTTGATCCGTAATAATACAAACCGCTCGTATCGCACTCCTTGCCCGAGTAACGGATCACCTTGGGGGCGGCATCAACCTGATTGCGCGCTGCCCACCAGGCCGTGCCGCCGTAGGGGTAATAGTCCTCGTGACTGATCACATCCCCCCCTTCATTCAGCTCCAGCGTGCTGCTGCCCAAGTGATTGCCCACACCGAATCGCCACTGCGGGGCCGGTATGGCCTTGCCATGCGCTACCCAGTGCAGGTGCCTGACGTTCATGCGGCCCACACGCAGTGTGGTGACGTGCAACACTTCGCCTGTGGCCGTGTTGGTGCGGATTTCCAGCCCCGGCAGATAGCGAACTTGCGCCACATTCTCGACAGCTTTGGCGTGATGAACGCGGATCTTGCGCTGGCGTTGCCCGCCCGCGCCGTACACATACACTTCGTCGTCATTCGCGCTGTCTTCACGCACTACCTGAGTGATGCGTTGCAACTGGTTGCGCGCATCCCAGTGCATTGTCTGTGCGCCTTCAAGGCGAAGCAGATTGCCATTGGCATCGAAGCTGTTGTTGATTTCCGGCGGGTTGTCCGCGTCGGCCTGATACAGGCTGCGGTTGCTAAAAGTGTCTACGTTCATCAGGCGTTTTGGCAGTTGACCGTGCTTCAAACTCAGCAGATTGCCCGCCTCGTCATAGCGGAACACTTGGGTGTAATTGCGCAGCCTGCTGGCGTCACCGCCACCGGGCAGCACCAGCCCTGGCAGGCCAGGCTGGAAGCCAGCTAACACACTTTCGCGGCCTCGGGCCTCGATAAGCTGGCCCAATGTGTCGTAGACATAATGATTGACCGCATCCACTTGTTCACCATCGAACCAGTCTGTCGGCTGCGCCGCATTTTCGATGCTCATGACGTTGCCTGACGGGTCGTAGGTGTGGCTCAGGTCCTGCAGCACCTTGTTTGCTTTTACGGTACGCAGTTGCTGCAATCGGCCATCCACAGGCGAGTAGATCGCCGTGGCAATGATGCCGTTGCCCAGGGTCTGGCTGTGTAATTGACCAAGTGCGTTATAAAACATGTTCTGGAACAGCGGCGTGGTACGGGGTTGATCCGCTGGTTTGAGGCTGACCATCGCCAGTTGCCCGGCGATGTCGTACTCATTGAACCGAGTGTTGCCCAGCGCATCGCAGTGGCTCAGGGTCTTGGCCGTCGCGTCGTATTGCCAGCGCGTTGTCCAGGTCAGCACTGTGCCGTGCTCATCCTGCTCAAGCAGTGCATCGCGCCCGCTCAGCGATGGCGGCCAGTGGGGTGTTTGCAGATCGCGGAGAAACCCTTGTGTCAGCTTAAGGTCCTGGCCCAACAGGCCGTAGTCCTCGTAAGTCCGGCAGCCTGCGGGGTCATTGTGACGAATAAGCCTTGTGCATTGGTTATGCGCTGCGGACACCAGGCTGCACGCTGCGTAGGTGAAACGCTCGGTGACACAAGGCGACGCACTGCTCGCATGCTCGATAATGGCAACAGGGCGCAGCGCATCGTCGTACTCGGTCTGGCGTTGATTGAGTCGGCCATCCCATTCACAGCGGATCTCTGCAGCGGCCCCATGCAGCCTCAAGCACCAGCCGGCATCGACGCTCTTGCGCAGCAGCACCTGGGAGGAGAGTGAAAACGCTTTGGTCAGGTTCGGCGCACTTGAAGTGGCTGGCAAGCGGGCATCGCGATGGGCGACTGCGCGTCCGGTTGCGTCGAATACATGACAGGTCGAGCGTGCATCTGCGTGCTGTCCGGGCGTTTCGCGGTGATAAGCCACCTCCCGGATCTTCATACCACGGGCGTTGATAACCACAAGGTTGGGGGTCAGGGAGTGAAGGTAGCTGGGCATAGTTATCAACCAGTGATGTGATTGATAGCTACGCTGCGCTCTTGTTGATTTGTTGTGAACTGTCAGAAATTACAGTCGTATCAACCCTTCAGCAACGCCGCACACGCGGCCTTGAACGCTTCATGCTGATACTTGTTCAGCGAGGCGGGCAGGTCGAAGGCGTGCTTTTTGTATTGGGCGTTGAGGGTTTGCGGGGATAGCAGCTGCACCTCGCAATCGTCCAGCAATTGGATAAGGCCTTCGATCTTGAACGTGATCGGGCCACCGGCGAACTCACCCTTTTTACTGCGCTTTTTGATCACGATCCGGGTGATTGCGTTGGCCTTCACAAAAGCGGCCATCTGCGCTGCGAAAGCTTTGACGCTGGCGGCGTCTTCATCGTCGTCCAGGGCGAGTTTCTTGGTGGCGTTGGCCACATGCTCAAGGTCCTGGTTGGCGAGGGCGAAAATAGCTTCGCTGCCTTTGATTTCGATACCGCAAATAGTCATAAAAACCTGATCGATTAGTTGAAACTGTTCTTGTGGGAGCGGGCTTGCTCGCGATGCAAGCGACCCGGTCTTCAGGTTGGACCGTGGTGATGCTATCGCGAGCAAGCCCGCTCCTACACCCGGAAGGGGTCAATCCTGCCCGATCGACTCCAGAAACTCAGAACGGTCGTCGCTGATGCGGGCCATGCAGTCGTTTTGGGCGATGTTGAATGCCTCGGTGCCAGCAGTGGCCGGGAACACCGCAATCGCGCAATCGGCGTCGCGCTGGTGCAACCACAGCGCCTGGGCCGCCTTGATCTTGCTGAGGATGTTATTGAGCTGGGTTGCGTTATTGCCGTACAGGGTCGTCATGCGCTCCTGCAGGGCTTCATAGTTTTCGGTCAGCAACTGCTCGGCAGCATTTTTGCTGAACACCGAACACGCCAGGGTTTGCCGGTCGTTTTCTACCGCGTCGCACGGGTTGTAGTCGGCATCATCGGCCGCATGGGCTCCGCTGGTGATCAACGCCAAGGCCAGGAGAATCGATTTCATTGCGGCTTCCTAATCCATAGATGGGGCGGATTCTGGCTTAAGCGTCGGCCAAAGAACAGTCGCGCAGCATAGGCCATGTCATCGCGGTTGCGCGCTTTGTCGTGGATTGACGCTTTCGGCAATTGCGCTGTCGCTTTTGCACCCGGCTGCTTTTAACCCCGGGCCTATGCTGGCCCCAAAGCGCCGGCAGACGATTCGGCGCAGCAAACGCCAATAAGGGGACGCCTGATGAGCCCAGCCGAGTTGCACGCAGACAGCATCGTTATCGACGGGCTGATCATTGCCAAATGGAACCGTGAACTGTTCGAAGACATGCGCAAAGGCGGCCTCACTGCTGCCAACTGCACCGTCTCGGTATGGGAAGGCTTTCAGGCCACGATCAATAACATCGTTGCCAGCCAGACCCTGATTCGCGACAACAGCGATCTGGTCATCCCGGTCAAAACCACCGCCGACATTCGCCGCGCCAAGGAGCAGGGCAAAACCGGGATCATTTTCGGCTTCCAGAATGCCCATGCGTTTGAAGACCAGTTGGGCTACATCGAGATCTTCAAGCAGCTCGGGGTTGGCGTGGTGCAGATGTGCTACAACACCCAGAACCTGGTGGGCACCGGCTGCTACGAGCGCGATGGCGGGCTTTCGGGTTTTGGCCGCGAAGTGGTGGCTGAAATGAACCGCGTCGGGATCATGTGCGACCTGTCCCACGTCGGCTCGAAAACCTCGGAAGAGGTGATTCTGGAATCGAAAAAACCGGTCTGCTACTCCCATTGCCTGCCGTCCGGCCTCAAAGAACACCCGCGCAACAAGTCCGATGCTGAACTCAAATTCATTGCCGACCATGGTGGTTTTGTCGGCGTGACCATGTTCGCGCCGTTTCTGGCCAAGGGTATCGATTCGACCATCGACGACTATGCCGAAGCGATCGAGTACACGATGAATATCGTTGGCGAAGACTCGATTGGCATTGGCACCGACTTTACCCAGGGCCACGGTCAGGACTTCTTCGAAATGCTGACCCACGACAAGGGCTATGCCCGCCGTCTGACCAGCTTCGGCAAGATCATCAACCCGCTGGGCATCCGCACCGTGGGCGAGTTCCCCAACCTTACCGAAACCTTGCTCAAGCGCGGTCACAGCGAGCGTGTGGTGCGCAAGATCATGGGCGAAAACTGGGTCAACGTCCTGAAAGATGTCTGGGGCGAATGAACCGTCAACGATCACGTTTTGCGTAGTCGCTGCCGAAGGCTGCGAAGGGTTGCGCAGCAACCCGTTTCCCCAAAGACCCCACACCTGATCGCAGCCTTCGGCAGCGACTACAGAGCCCGGGTCAAAACCGAATTTTGGAGCTGTATCCATGGCTAAAATCGCCCCGCAACTGCCTATCGAAGTCGACAGCGAAACCGGCGTCTGGACCTCAGACGCTCTGCCGATGCTCTACGTGCCACGGCACTTTTTCGTCAACAACCATATGGGGATCGAGGAAGTCCTGGGGGCTGACGCCTATGCCGAAATCCTCTACAAGGCCGGCTACAAATCCGCCTGGCACTGGTGCGAAAAAGAAGCCGAATGCCACGGCCTCGAAGGTGTCGCCGTATTCGAACACTACATGAAACGCCTGTCGCAACGCGGCTGGGGCCTGTTCACCATTCAGGACATCGACCTCGATAAAGGCACCGCCACGATCAAGCTCGAACACTCCTGCTTTGTTTATGTGTACGGCAAGGTCGGGCGCAAGGTCGACTACATGTTCACCGGCTGGTTTGCAGGCGCTATGGACCAGATTCTACAAGCGCGCGGCAGTGATATCCGCACCGTAGCCGAACAGGTCTATAGCGGATCGGAAGAAGGCCACGACCACGGCCTGTTTATCGTCAAGCCGTTGTAAGTCGAGGATCGGGATATGGCGTTCGAAGCAATGTTTGAGCCGATTCAAATCGGCAAACTGACCATCCGCAACCGTGTGCTCAGCACCGCACACGCCGAGGTCTATGCCACCGATGGCGGCATGACCACCGAGCGTTACGTGCAGTACTACGAGGAAAAAGCCAAGGGAGGTATCGGCCTGGCGATTTGCGGCGGTTCATCGGTGGTGGCCATCGACAGCCCGCAAGAGTGGTGGAGTTCGGTCAACCTGAGCACCGACCGCATTATCCCGCACTTCCAGAACCTGGCCGACGCCATGCACAAGCATGGCGCCAAGATCATGATCCAGATAACCCACATGGGTCGTCGGTCCCGCTGGGACGGTTTCAACTGGCCGACCCTGATGTCGCCCTCCGGCGTGCGTGAACCGGTTCACCGCGCTACCTGCAAGACCATCGAGCCTGAAGAAATCTGGCGCGTGATCGGCAACTACGCCAGCGCCGCCGGCCGGGCCAAAAAGGGCGGGCTGGACGGTGTTGAACTGTCGGCCGTGCACCAGCACATGATCGATCAGTTCTGGAGCCCGCGAGTCAACAAACGCACCGATGAGTGGGGCGGCAGCTTCGAAAATCGCATGCGCTTTGGCCTCGAAGTCCTCAAGGCGGTGCGTGCTGAAGTCGGCCCTGATTTCTGCGTGGGCATCCGCCTGTGCGGCGACGAATTCCACCCCGATGGCTTGAGCCATGAGGACATGAAGCAAATCGCCAAGTACTACGACGACACCGGCATGCTCGACTTCATCGGTGTGGTCGGTTCGGGTTGCGACACCCACAACACCCTGGCCAACGTCATCCCGAACATGAGTTATCCACCGGAGCCGTTTCTGCATTTGGCTGCGGGTATCAAGGAAGTGGTCAAGGCCCCGGTGTTGCATGCACAGAACATCAAGGACCCGAATCAGGCGACGCGGATTCTGGAGGGGGGATACGTGGATATGGTGGGCATGACCCGCGCCCATATCGCCGACCCGCACCTGATTGCCAAGATCAAAATGGGCCAGGTGGACCAGATCAAACAGTGTGTGGGCGCCAACTACTGCATTGACCGTCAGTATCAAGGCCTGGACGTGCTGTGCATTCAAAACGCGGCCACGTCCCGTGAATACATGGGTGTGCCGCACATCATCGAAAAAACCACCGGGGTTAAACGCAAGGTGGTGATCGTCGGCGCAGGCCCTGCCGGTATGGAAGCAGCGCGGGTGGCGGCTGAACGCGGGCATGACGTGACCCTGTTCGAGAAAAAGGAGGCTATCGGCGGGCAAATCACCACGGCGTCCAGAGCCCCGCAGCGTGACCAGATGGCAGGCATCACGCGCTGGTTCCAACTGGAACTGGCGCGCCTGAAGGTTGATCTGCGCCTGGGGACGGCCGCGGATGCGGCGACGATCATGGACCTGCGCCCGGACATCGTGGTGCTGGCTGTAGGCGGGCATCCGTTTGTGGAACAGAACGAACACTGGGGCGCTGCCGAAGGGCTGGTGGTGAGCAGTTGGGACGTGCTCGACGGCAAGGTCGAGCCGGGCAAGAACGTGCTGGTGTACGACACCATTTGCGAGTTCACCGGTATGTCGGTGGCCGACTACATGGCGGACAAAGGGGCCCAGGTCGAAATCGTCACCGATGACACCAAGCCTGGCGTGGCGGTTGGTGGCACGTCATTCCCGACCTACTACCGCAGCCTGTACCCCAAGGAAGTGATCATGACCGGGGACATGATGCTCGAGAAGGTCTACCGCGAGGGCGACAAGCTGATTGCCGTGCTCGAGAACGAATACACCGGGGCCAAGGAAGAGCGCGTGGTGGATCAAGTGGTGATTGAAAACGGCGTGCGCCCGGACGAAGAGCTGTATTACGGGCTCAAGCCGGACTCGCGCAACAAGGGCCAGATCGACGTCGAAGCCTTGTTCGCGATCAAGCCGCAGCCATGCCTGAGCGAAGCAGGGGACGGCTACTTGCTGTTCCGCATCGGTGACTGCGTGGCCCAGCGCAACGTGCATGCAGCGATCTATGACGCGCTGCGGTTGTGCAAGGATTTCTGATCCGATACCGAACCAATGTGGGAGCGGGCTTGCTCGCGAAAACAATCACGCGGTGTGTGAGATGCACCGTGTTGCCTGAATCGCGAGCAAGCCCGTTCCCACACTAGACCTGTGTGGTCTTTGGGAGCTTCACCATGCTGACAATCGTTCTCCCCATTCTGTTGTTCGCGGCACTGGTCCTCGCCGTGATCGGCGCCATCCGTCGAATGAACATGTGGCGCCGTGGCCGCCCGGCCAAGGTCGATTTGCTGGGTGGCCTGCTGGCCATGCCCAAGCGCTATATGGTCGACCTTCACCACGTCGTTGCCCGCGACAAATACATGGCCAACACCCACGTCGCCACCGCAGGCGGCTTTGTGCTGGCGGCGGTGCTGGCGATTCTGGTGCATGGCCTGGGGCTGCATAACCGCATCCTGGGCTATGCCTTGCTGTTCGCCACGGCGCTGATGTTTATCGGCGCGCTCTTTGTGTTCAAGCGCCGCCTCAACCCACCGTCGCGCCTGTCCAAAGGCCCCTGGATGCGCTTGCCTAAAAGCCTGCTGGCGTTTGCCGCAAGCTTTTTTATGCTCACCTTGCCGGTGGCCGGCTTGCTGCCTGAAAACTTTGGTGGCTGGCTGCTGGCGGCGGTGTTGAGCGTGGGTGTGCTGTGGGGCGTGACGGAGCTGTTCTTCGGCATGACCTGGGGCGGCCCGATGAAACACGCCTTTGCCGGCGCTTTGCACCTGGCCTGGCACCGGCGTGCCGAACGCTTTGGCGGCGGTCGATCCACCGGTTTGAAACCCCTGGACCTGAATGACCGCGCCGCGCCGTTGGGGGTGGAAAAACCCGAGGACTTCACCTGGAACCAGTTGCTCGGTTTCGACGCCTGTGTGCAGTGCGGCAAGTGCGAAGCTGCGTGCCCGGCGTTTGCCGCCGGGCAGCCGCTCAACCCCAAGAAGCTGATTCAAGACATGGTGGTGGGTCTGGCAGGTGGCACCGATGCGAACTTCGCCGGCAGCCCGTACCCTGGCAAACCGATAGGTGAGCACGGCGGCAATCCCCATCAGCCCATCGTCAACGGTCTGGTCGACGCGGACACGCTCTGGTCTTGCACCACTTGCCGGGCCTGTGTCGAAGAGTGCCCGATGATGATCGAGCACGTGGATGCCATCGTCGACATGCGCCGATTCCTGACCCTGGAAAAAGGGGCAACGCCGAACAACGGTGCCCAGGTGCTGGATAACCTGATTGCCACCGACAACCCCGGCGGTTTTGCACCGGGCGGGCGGATGAACTGGGCGGCGGATTTGAACCTCGACCTGATGCGCGACAAACCCTCGGCGGACGTGCTGTTCTGGGTCGGCGACGGTGCGTTCGACATGCGCAACCAGCGAACCCTGCGCGCCTTCGTCAAAGTGCTCAAGGCCGCGCAGGTCAACTTTGCCGTGCTGGGGCTGGAAGAACGGGACAGCGGAGATGTGGCCCGGCGTCTGGGGGATGAGGCCACGTTCCAGGCCTTGGCCAAGCGCAATATCCAGACCCTTGCGCAGTACCGCTTCACGCGCATCGTCACCTGCGACCCCCACAGCTTTCATGTGCTTAAAAACGAATATGGCGCCCTTGGCGGTGACTATCTTGTGCAGCATCACAGCACATACATGGCCGAGTTGATCGACGCAGGGTTGCTCAACCTGGCTGCGGATACAGGGGGCAGCGTGACCTATCACGACCCGTGTTACCTGGGTCGCTACAACGGCGAATACGAGGCACCGCGCGCTGTGTTGCGAGCGCTGGGCATTGAAGTCAAAGAAATGCAGCGCTCGGGGTTTCGCTCCCGTTGCTGCGGAGGCGGTGGCGGTGCTCCGATCACCGACATCCCCGGCAAGCAGCGTATTCCCGACATGCGCATGGATGACATCCGCGAGACCCTCGCCGAGCGCGTGGCAGTGGGTTGTCCGCAATGCACCGTCATGCTCGAAGGCGTGGTTGAGCCCCGTCCGCTGATCAAAGACATTGCCGAACTGGTAGCCGATGCCCTGATTGAAGGCGCCGTGCCTGCCCAACCGGCCAGGCGCGCAGCCCCGGAGGTGATCGCATGAGTGACATTATTCGCCGCGATCCGCGCGCCGAGTGGATCGCCCGCAACCGCCTGCACCCGTTGCACGCCGCCATGCAACCCCACCAGCAAAGCTGGATGGGGCCTAACGGCGTACTTCGCAAAAACGTGCACGGGGTGGGTTTCATCGGCCCCAACGGCATCAAGCGCATCGACCGCAGCGGCGCGCAGCAGGGAGGCACAAGCAAGCGTGCGGCCAGCGCCCAGGTGCAACTGGTGCTGCATCAAGTGTCTGCACCGGCGTTTTATATTGGCGTGGTACCGGACATGGTCGGCGGGCGCCTGAGCAGTCATGACCGCGACCTGTTGGGCCTGGCCCGGCAGTTGGCGGGTAGCGACGGCGCGGTGTTGGCGGTGGTGTTTGGCGAATCAAAAGAAACCGCTTTTGCCACGGCGGGCGTGGATCGGCTGCTGCTGCTCGACAGTGAAGGTTATGCACCGGAGCAACAGGTACTGGGGTTGCGGGCTGTGGATAACCAGTTTGCACCCAGGCATTGGTTGTTGCCTGACAGCCGCAGCGGCGGGGCGGAGTTGGGTCGGCGCTTTGCCGCAAGCCTGGGCGAACGCCCGGCCACGCGGGTGTGGCAGGTCAAGGACGGGGCTTGTGTGGGACGCGCTGGCGCGGGCCTGCAAGACGTAGCGCAGCCATTGCCGCGCTTGATCCTGGCCGCCGCCGAGTGCGCCGAACCGGTCAGCGAAACCCGTCACGAGGCCTTGGAGGTGCAGTTATCCACAGCGATTGCGAGCTGCCTGCCACGGATTGAAGATTTGGGCGCGGTGGCGGTCGATCCGGCTGCGATACCCATGGCCGAAGCCGAATTTATCCTCAGTGGCGGTAACGGGATTAAAGACTGGGGACTTTTCCACAAGGCTGCCGTTGCCCTGGGGGCCACTGAAGGGGCTTCCCGTGTGGCGGTGGATGATGGCTTTATGGCCCGGGAGCGTCAGGTCGGTGCCAGTGGGGTTTGGGTCACGGCACGGGTCTACGTGGCGGTCGGTATCAGCGGTGCAATTCAGCATCTGCAAGGGATTGGCGCCTGCGACAAAGTGGTGGCGATCAACCTGGACCCCGGTTGCGACATGATCAAGCGCGCTGACCTGTCGGTGATTGGCGATGGAACGGCTGTGCTTGAGGCATTGATTGTGGCTGTGGATAACTGGCGCAACGCATCTTCTGGGGGGGCGGGCTTGCTCGCGAATCAGGCGACCCGGTCTGCCTGATACACCGAGGCGATCCTGCGAAGGCAGCCCGCTCCCACATTGTCTGGAGATTTATTAATGAGCATCGCCACCGTTGCACTGGTTTCAATCGGCGCCCATCCGGCTTCAGGCCGCGCCCGCCGCGCCGAGCAGGACGCCCGCGCTGTCGAACTGGGCCTGGAGCTGGCTGGGGATAACTTGCATGTGCTGCACGCTGGCAATCCCCACGAGTCCGCCTTGCGCGCCTATCTGGGCATGGGACTGGACGAGTTGCATGTGCTGGAGCAACCGGATGGCGCCGATGTGGTCCCGGTATTGCGCGATTACATCCGTGAAGCGGGCGTACAGCTGGTGCTGACCGGCAGCCAGGCGGAAACCGGCGAAGGTTCTGGCATGTTGCCGTACCTGTTGGCCGAGCAACTGGGCTGGCCGCTGGTGGTGGGTGTGGCGCAGATCGAATCTATCCACAGCGGTGTGGCGCAGGTGCTGCAAGCCCTGCCTCGGGGGCAGCGTCGTCGGTTGCAAGTACGGCTGCCGTTTGTGATCACTGTGGATAACGCCGCCCCCAAGGCCCGACAAAGCGCTTATGGCCCCGCCACCCGGGGACTTGTCAACGCTGAAGTGGTTGAAGTCACGGTGGATGAGTTATCCACAAAGGGTGTGCTGCAACCTGCCAAGCCGCGGCCCAAGCGCTTGAAAGTGATCAAGGCCAAAAGTGGCGCAGATCGCATGAAAGCAGCCACAGCCAAGGCCGTTGGTGGCTCCGGGCAAGTACTCAAGGGTGTGAGTGCCGAAGAGGGTGCCCAGGCTATTTTGAAGCTGCTGGTTGAAGAAGGCGTGGTGCGCTGATACTTGCCCACAAAGTCTGTTAGCGCTTATGTGGATAAGTTGTTTGCTGTCGTCTAAGACCCATACAAACCGTGGCTTACAGGCTTCTGATCAAAAAACACCCAATTCATTGCTTTATCCACCGCCTGGCTGTTAAACCCTTGAATAATCGGTGCCTTAAGGGGTTTTCCACAGTGAAACGAGGCGGTGCATAAGTTGCGCACAATCTCTGTTGGTGGATATGTGGATAAGGTGTTCGCGGCTGGCTACAGGCCACGTGTTACGTGGCTTACAGTGTCCTGTACAAAAAACGATCAATTGATCATTCGGGCATAACTTGTCCACTTCCCCACAATTGCTGTGGGTGTGCCTGTGGACAAGATGTTGGTGAAGGGCTGTAGGCCTTTGAATGCATGGCCTGCAGACTATTGGTCAAAAATTGATCATTGAGTGGCAATATCTGGTTATACAGGTGGCCCGCCGTGGCCTTGTAGCCCTGGATGAGGCCGGGCTAAAAAGGGCGCCCAACGTCCTGTGGAGTACAGAAAATGAGTGTTTTATTTCGTCCGGCCGAGCGCGCCGATGCGCGGGAGATTGCTCGCCTGTTTCAAATTTCGTCCGAAGGATGTGCCGACTATATCTGGAGCCTGATCGCACAACCGGGGCAGGCGCTGCTGGACGTGGGTGAAATGCGTTACGCACGCGAAGGCGTTGTTTTTTCCTATGAAAACTGCCTGATTGCCGAGGCCGAGGGCCAGGTGATTGGCATGATGCACAGCTTTGTGATGCATCACGACCCTGATGCCGTGGCTGAGACCGATCCGGTGTTGGCGCCTTACGCGGATATGGAAATCCCGGACACGCTGTACATCTCGAGCCTGGCCCTGCACGAGGGTTGGCGAAGCCTTGGGCTGGGCGCCCGATTCCTGCAGCACGCCAGGGAGCGCTGCGCCGAACTGGGCCTGACGGGCTTGAGCCTGATCGACTATGCGGCGAACACGGGTGCCCGCCGGTTTTATGAGCGCCATGGTTTCGAGATCGTCAAAACCTGTCAGGTCACGCCCCACCCGCTGATTCGCGTGACGGGTGAGGCGTATTTGATGCTCTGGCCGTTGTCCAGCTAGCCACCTCTGCTTCCACAGGCGGGTGTCTATTGGGCAACTATGCCCTTGAGGTACGGCGCTGGCGCCGCCCCCAGGTTGTTCAGCAGCCGCTCGCTGTACCAGTCGATAAAGTTCACCACGCCAAACTCGTAGGTCTTGGAGTAAGGCCCAGGCTGGTAGGCGATTGAGTTGATGCCGCGCTGGTTCTCTTCGGCCAGCCGGCGGTCCTGGTCGTTGGTGGCGTCCCAGACTTTGCGCATGCGTTCCACGTCGTAATCCACGCCCTCAACCGCATCCTTGTGGACCAGCCATTTGGTGGTGACTATGGTTTCCTGCGCGCTGATCGGCCACACGGTAAACACAATGATGTGATCGCCCATGCAGTGGTTCCACGAGTGCGGCAGGTGCAGGATGCGCATCGAGCCCAGGTCCGGGTTTTTGATCCGCCCCATGAGTTTTGCACAGCCTTGCTTGCCATCCAGGGTCATGGACACGGTGCCCTTGAGCAGCGGCATGCGCACAATACGGTTACGCAGGCCGAAACTGGCGTGTGCATAAGGAATCTTTTCTGCGTCCCAGGCAGCGGCCGACGCGGCTACGTGATCCTTGAATGCCTGATCGGCCCGTGGATCGGTGACGTCGTCCCACTCCAGCAGGGTCTTGAGCAGTTCGGGGTGGGACGCGTTGCAGTGATAGCACTCGCGGTTGTTTTCCAGCACCAGCTTCCAGTTGGCTTTTTCCACCAGGGTGGTCTGAATCGCCACCTTGGTGTTTTCCATGTCGTAGGGTTCCATGTAGTGGTTCAGCGTGGCCAGGAACTCGTCGATGGCAGGCGGGTTCTCGGCCAGGCTGATAAAGATGTAGCCGCCCGCGGTTTTGACGTTTACCGGCTTGAGGCCGTATTGCTTCATGTCGAAATCGGCGCCCATCTCGGTGCCGGCAAACAGCAGGCGCCCGTCCAGTTCGTAGGTCCACTGGTGGTAATGGCACACCAGTTTGGCAACCTTGCCCTTTTCGCTGGTGCACAACCGTGAGCCGCGATGGCGGCACACGTTATGAAAGGCATGCACCTGGCCTTCGGCGCCGCGAATCACGATGATCGGGTTCTTGCCTATTTGCAGGGTCAGAAAGTTGCCCTTGGCCGGGATCTCGCAGGTCATGCCTGCAATCAGCCACTCTTTCTGGAAGATCTCCTGCATGTCGATGTCGAACAGGCGCTCGTCGTTGTAAAACGGCTGCGGCAGCGAAAACGTGCGTTCGCGGTTCTGCAACATCTCGGCGGTGGCCTTGCGTGCGGGTTCCAGTGGATCGCCCAGGCTCAGGTTTGCGGTGACGTCCATCGTTGTAATCCTCATGGCCATCGTATGTGGCCTAAAAGTGGCTGATCAGGGGTGCGACGCAAGGCAAAGCATTTACGGTAGTGAGTGGCGCTGAGTGTGCGTTCGAAGTGTTGCGATGCCTTATCTGCGGGCGACATGGCCAAATCTGTTCCCGACGCGCGAGCCCCTGTTTTCAGGGGCTGGTCGCCATAAGCATGTGAATGTCGCGAATAGATAAATGGCCGCCTCGGGGCATGCGCAGAATCGCCAGCAAGAGGCCGGTTGTCGGCCGTGGAGAAACGCATGTCCAACAGCTTTCTGAACCCTGTAACCACCCAGACCTGGGCTAACGGCCGACACATCGTGCGATGCGTCAAAGTCATTCAGGAAACCTGGGACGTGCGCACCTTCTGTTTTATGGCCGACCAGCCGATTCTGTTCTTTTTCAAGCCGGGGCAGTTCGTCACCCTGGAGCTGGAAATCGATGGCGACCCGGTGATGCGCTCGTACACCATCTCCAGCTCGCCTTCGGTGCCCTACAGCTTTTCGGTGACGATCAAGCGTGTACCGGGCGGGCGGGTATCCAACTGGCTTCACGACAACCTGCAGGAAGGCCAGGAACTGGCCGTACACGGGCCGGTCGGGCTGTTCAACGCCATTGATGCACCGAGCCCCAAGGTGCTGTACCTGAGCGGCGGCGTCGGGATTACCCCGGTCATGTCGATGGCGCGGTGGTTTTACGACACCAACGCCAATGTCGACATGGTGTTTATCCACAGCGCCCGTTCGCCCAAAGACATCATTTATCACCGTGAGCTGGAGCACATGGCTTCGCGCATCGACAACTTCAGCCTGCACCTGATCTGTGAAAAGCACGGGTTGGGTGAGCCGTGGGCCGGGTATCGCGGCTATCTGAACCACAAAATGCTTGAGCTGATGGCGCCCGATTTCATGGAGCGCGAGGTGTTCTGCTGCGGGCCTACGCCTTACATGAATGCGGTCAAGCGCCTGCTGGAGAACAACGGCTTTGACATGAGCCGGTATCACGAGGAGTCCTTTGGTGCGACGCCGCCCGAAGCCCGGGCCGATGCGGTGGAGCAAGCCGAACAGGCGGCCGAGGCGCCGGAGCTGGACTTGGCGGATTTGAATCAGGTGGAATTTACCGCGTCGGGCAAGAGCATCCGCGTGGGCCCGGCTGAAACCGTGCATGCTGCGGCGGCCAAGCTGGGGCTGCTGATTCCCAAGGCGTGCGGCATGGGGATTTGCGGCACCTGCAAGGTGCTCAAGCTGGGCGGCGAAGTCGAGATGGACCACAACGGCGGCATCACCGACGAAGACGTTGCCGAAGGCTATATTCTGTCGTGCTGCAGCGTGCCCAAGGGCGATGTGCGGATCGAGTTTTAAGGTGCATTCAAGGCAGCTGGGCGAAGATTGCTGTGCAAGCGGTTAGCGCCCCGATGGTGTGGTTTCGCGAGTTCATGCTGTTTCTTGCACCGCCAGCGCGGCGAGTTCTGCTTCGCGTTTGGCAATGGCGTGTTCAAGTTCCGGGGAGCGTTTGGCCCATTGTTCTGGTGGGAGGGGTTTTGACCATTCGATGATGTCGGGGTGGGTGAGGTCGGGTGGATAGGACAATTTCAGGTTTTGTAATTTCTCTGCGAGATAGGTTCCTAAAATCGTGATGCAAAAGATCCCCCATAAAACACCCAGCAGGTTTCCTTTGCGCAAATCAGTGATGATTGAACCGATCTGTGTTTTTTCATAAGGCGTAATACCAACTCGGCTGTCAGGTACCGCGTCCGGCCCAATTTCCATATAACTGCGCGTGCATTCCCACAAGGCCATCGCCGTCGTGCCGCCGCCGCAATTGAAACCAAACCAGAAATGCTTGTTGTCCTCTTTGGCGAGCGGGTCGGGGTTTTCAAATCCGATAATTAACAAACCCATCGTATTTTTACCCGCCTGACTTGTCGAAGAGTGCTGAGTGGCGGCAGCTGTGACACTTTCCCAAGGCACAATCCAATAGTCGCCATCTTCTCGCGGTACACAGACTTCTCGGCGTTGGCGATTGAAGCGTACGGGAAGGGGGACTTCGCGGAAGAGGCCTTGGATGACAAAACAAATAGGTATAGCTGTAATGCACGCTCCTAATATCAATGCGCCATAGTCATTGAAAATATAGGCCATTGAAAGAAACAGCATCACCAACGGCCAAATCGTCATCACCGCCGAACCAATGCTGTAGTTCCCTATATCAATAAACACATCGTTCTTGCGCCAAATGGTGTTAAGGACGTCTTCCGGTTTTTCTCCTGTCGGAACAGGCAATGGCGCCAAGTAGTCATCGCGTGAAAAAAACCGTTTCTTGGTGGTTCCCGCCGGTGGCGTACTCATGGCTTGTCCTTAGGTTGCAGGTATATAGCGCCGGGATGGCTCTTGCCGAGGGCGTAGGTTGGCACTCGATCCAGTTCGGGAGTCGGGTCGTTACGCAGGGCTATCACCCCGTCGTTGTTGGTGAGGGTAAAAGCAACACCCCGTTCGCCACCGACAAAGTTGTGAGCGCCCAGCATGGCAATCAAGGGTGTGCGATAGCGCAAACGAAGCGAAACAGTGGCTGGCGACGTGCTTAATACGTTCGACAGAGTTTTAAACGGGCCACTCAGGCGCAAGCCTTGGCCTTCCTGGAACGGTATCCATTGGCACTCGCTACTGGGCAGCCAATGAGGCGTCATGTCACGCCAGGGGCGAGGGGGTTTGTAGTTATTGTGAGGGCTGTTTTTGATCAGGTAACGGTAGGCTTGGGAGTCCACTGGATCGCCCATCATGCTCAATTCAAGATAGGCGGTACCCGGTTCTGCTCCCGGCAAGTCGATGGTCAGGGCATTGATGGAGCTGACGAAGGACAGCCCAGATGGACCATTGGAACCGCCTGTCTCGGAACTGCTTTGCATGCTGACGCGGGGGCTGTACAAGATGCCGTATAGCCAGTTCAGTTCTTCTTGCTGGGCTTTGGCGGGGATGGGCTCTAAATTCCTGGCCCGTGCTTTGGACCAGCAGCAGAAATTGAGGAAGTTTTGCACCGGGGTTTGCTGAAAGAACCAACTGATCAGGTACAACACGCCCAGTGCGGCAATAATCCAGTTCAGTGGGCCCATGTACAGCGTGTAACGCATGATGGCGACTTCTACTTCTATTAAACCTGCCAGTGCTTTACTGGTTTGAAACACACCTATAAGAGCCTGTGCCCCATAAGCGACTACTTGTCCTCCCACCACTGTTTGGCGCATCTCTAACCAGGGATCGATGTGTGTCTGCGCGTTCTCCAACTGTACTTGCAAAGAATAGAATTCATTTAAAGCGGCGTATGCCGACAACCCCCCAATCACCCCTCCAAACAATGTAAGAGTCGGAGCCATTGCTTGACCCTTGCCCACTGTTTTTATCCCCAACCCCTTCCTAACCTGACTATCAACCACCGCCACCAACGCCGCCGAGGCATACAGCGAAGCCGACACCGTGTCGTTGACCCGCTGGTCATCCATCCCTTCCAGCGCTGCGGCCTGGCTCAGGTAGTTGTTCGCATTGAGCGTGTTGAGCAGCAACGCCGCCAATGGCACCACGCCGCCGCTGTTGCTGATCAGCGGGGAGTTGGTCACGCGTTCCATGCGCCCGGTGCCGATGGCGTGTCCCGTGGCCTTGACCCAGTGGTTGAGGCCCTCGGCTTTTTCTCCCAGCAGGGTCCACATCTGCCTGCCCGCGTGGGTCACGGCCTGCAAGCGCGCATCGCTGCCCAGGCGTGCGGCGACGAAGATACCCACCCAGGCGCTGCTCAAGGTGGTGTCGCCCTTGAGGACCAGCAGCGCCGCCGCCAACCGGTTGACCAGTACGCTCCAGCGCCCCTGGGCGTCGCGGGCCATGGCGGCGATGTCGTTGGCAATCACGGCGCTCAGGGGAGCAAACAGCTGACGGGTTGCCTCGCGGTTTTCAGAGCCCAAAGCCGCCAGTATTTCCCCCAGGCGACCGGTGCCGACAATGCCCGCATCGATCGAGGGGGTCCAGGCGTGGAACAAGTATTTGAGCGCGCCTTCGTCGGGGGCGCGCACGTAGTCGGCATATTGCTCTGCACCCTTGGCCCGGGTGCATTGGGCGCTCAGGCAGCCGGTGGCCAGTTCGGTGAGCCACTGACGGCTTTCAACGTCGTAGTAATCGACGAACCAGGTGCCGCTGTGGGAGCGTGTGAGGTATTGGCCTCGGTCGGCAAACAAGGCGTTGTGGCGCTGTTCGACGTGTTGGTAATGGGCCGGTGCGGTGGTGTCGAGCCAGGTGTTCATGGCCGGCAAGTCAATGTACTCGCTGACCTTGGCGCTGAAGTGGTCGTTGTCGAGGTTGGACTGTTTTTCGGCGCGGTATTGATGCACCAACGCCTGCACGTCGGTGTACAGGTCGGGCGGAATGAAGGCCCGTACTGGCTCTACGATACGTTCGATACGGGCATTACGGGCGGTCACTTCGGCTCTGCTAGGCAGGCCACCATACTGGCGGTCCCGGGTTTCGAGCTTGAGTGCTTCGTCCAGTTGCTGCTGGGCGTCGAGCATGACCGTGCCCTGCTCGGGCGTGAGGCGGATGTCCCGATCCTTGTACCGGTAGCTCAGGGTGCTCGCCACCTCAGCACCCTCTTCGGTGATCAGGCTGCGAATAAAGCCACCGATGTTCAAGCGCAGGTTGTTGTCGCCCACCCACTGTTCGTGGCTCGATTCAACCCGTTCCTGCTCATGGTTGATGTCGCGCAGCACCCCCAGGTCGTCGTCCAGGCACACGAATACCGGGTACAGCGCCCTGGCCTCAGCCGTGGCGGCCTCCAGCCAGGTCTGGGTGCCCTGGCCGTCCCACGGCTCGGCACTCCACTCGCCGGGTGCCTGGTCAGGGGTGTCGGGGTATTGGGCGATGATTTTTTCGCGCTCCCGGGCGCGGTACATGGCATCGGTGTAAGCCTGGATGTTGGCCTTGGTGGGGTCTTTCATCACGGTTGCGCCCAACGCCTGGGTGTCATCGCCGCCGGCTTTTTGATCGGCCTTCATCGATTGGGCGTAGGTGTCGGGGATGAGTTCAGCCATCACCTCGGTGGCGTTTTCCAGGGGCGGACAGTGTTCGGCTTGCAGCTCGTTGGCCACGGTGCGCAAGGCCACATGGCGCATGTGCGCACTGCGCTTGGCGGGGTTCTCGCTGAGCAAGGCGCAGTGTTGCGGGTTAAGTGGGAACTCGCTGTAGAGCATCCAGGCGTCATGGATTTTGTTCAGCATCAGCCCTGTGAGGCTGCCTTTAAGCAAGAGGGTGGAGTCGTCCTCAAGCGCCTGCGGCTGAAGCCTGCCGTCGGTCGACACGGCATAGCGTTTGAGCGGACCTTTTTCCTGCCAGATATACAAAAAGCCGGCCCGCAGACGTCGGGCGGCCATGGGGTGGCTTTGGGTGGTCACGCCGGGGGAACAGCAGGGGTGAGTGGCCTGTTCCTGCGCCAGGGCGTAGCGCACGGGCACCACGAACACTTCGGGCTGGTGAGCCGGGCATGGCGTCAGGGGGCTTTTGACATCGACGTGAGGCTGGGCCCTGGCGGCGCGTTCGGCCTGCGCGGCGTTATCGATCATGGCCAGTTTTTGAGCGCTCATGCACAAGGTTCCTTGTTGGTGAGCAACTGGTACGTCAGCTCGGTGTTCAGGTTATCCAGACGTTGTTCGGGGGTTACGCCGGGCTCAGCCAGTATCAGACGATAAGCACTATGGGCCGGGCCTTGAGGAAAGTCCGTCCCCAGCACCGCTTGAAAGCGGGCCCACAAAAAAATCTCATCGGCGGCGCTGTAGCCGTATCGCTCGGCAGTGTTTATGCAGTGGGCGACCCATTGTTCTGCGGTCATGTCCTGACCTTGCAGATAGTCGGGGAAGTAAGTTTCGCAATGTTCGATCAAGCGCCGGGTAAAGCCCTGTTGCTTGGCACTGTTCAAGTGATCCAGTTGTTCTGCGGGCAGACGCAGCCAGGGCGTGTCTGCATACCGCGCTGCGGGCTGATCAGGTTGGGCCTGATGAATCACTGAGTGCGCCAGCCGTATCAGTTGTATTGGCCCCATCAAGGGCGCGCGCTCATGGGCAGGCAAGTCGGCTAGCCACAAGGCGGTAATCCGGGGGTCGTAGAAACGGAATAACACCGTGACCTCGCCCTCGACGCGGGCATGGACGAGGCTGCGCAGATGCTCGACTACGGTTTTTTCATCAGCCATTGATTCCAGCCAGATCCCCGCCGTGGCGTTCCACTGCTCGGTAAAGGTCTGAGCCAGAGGGCTGTTGGGCGTCACGGGGACCAGCACCGGGCTGACTTCATCCAGCGCGCTGTAGGCGGTGCGTTGATACAGGGAATGCAATTGCACGCCGGGCGCGACCTCGAACAACCGGTGCGCCAGATTGTCTATTTGGGTGCGATCAAGTAACAGGTACGCCTGACTCATGCCTTCGACTCCTCAAGCTTCTGACACACCGCACAAATAGAGGTGGCCTGTTGCGTGGCCTGCCTCACGGCTGTTTTTTGCGCAGGCAATGAGGGCACCCCCCGCGCACCCGCCACTACCGGAACCACCGAAGCCGCAGGCATGGCCCCTATTCCCACCGCCGGTGCGCCGCCCACGACGATGGGTTGGCTGCTGAAAATACCGCCGGCACTGATGACGATGTGTTGGCCGCCCGCTGCCAGCGTGAGGCTCATGCCTGCATCGATCACTACGTTGGTGGCGCTGAGGTGTGCCTGGCTGGTTGCCTGTATCACCAGTGAGCCATCGGCCGTGGTGCTGCTGTTACCGCGGATGGACAACAGCTCGTTGCCGCCGATCACGGTGTTGCGCAGGCCCTGGGTGGTGTGCAGTTCGTCGCCTTCAATCAGGCTGGAGCTGTTGCGGTCGACCTGCTCGAAGCGGTCGTGTTCGATCAGGCTGTGGCTGTCCCGGGTGATGTGCTCGCGGCGGTCGTTGCCAATGCTGGTGTCGCTGTTGTTGAGGATTACCTGCTCAAGGTCACGTTGGGCCCGCAGGTAGATTTTTTCCTGGCCTGCACGGTCTTCGATCAACAGTTCGCTATAGCCACCGGTGTGTGGCGAGCTTTGGCTGCGCAGCACGGTTTTGGTTTTGTGCGCCGGTAACGGGTAAGGCATCGGGTTGGTCTTATTGGGGACGCAACCGGTGATCAGCGGTTTGTCGGGGTCGCCTTCGACGTAGCTGATGACCACTTCCATGCCGATGCGCGGGATCGTCACGGCGCCGAAGTTTTCCCCGGCCCAGCTGGATGAAACCCTGACCCAGCAGCTGCTTTTTTCGCTGTTGAGTTCAGCTCGGTCCCAGGGCAGTTCAATCTTTACCCGTCCTAGCTCGTCGCAATAGATCTCTTGACCTTGGGGGCCGGTCACGCGGGCGGTTTGCGCGACCAGTGGCGCGCGGGCGGGTGGCAGGGGTGGGCGGAAGAACACGTCCCACGGTATCGCACTGAACGTGTTGCGGTAGCCCTGGGTGAAGCCGTCAGCGGGTGTTGCATCGCTGGTGATCGATTCTTCCAGCGCCTGGGGCTGCTTGCCTTCGTGGTTCACGCTGAGCAATAGCCACAGGTCGTTGCAGGCTTTGCGCGGGTGTTCGCTCAGGGTGAACAAGTGGCCACTGCGCAACGTGGGCTGATCGCTTTTGCCTTCGGCCAGTTGGTAGTCGGTTCGATGGCGTTCGAGGGCTTGCTGGGCCAACTGTTGGCCGCGCTTTTCGGTACTGATCAGTACCGGGTAGTGGTAATCCTCCAGCGCGGGGGTGAACTTGGCGGTGAAGGCATTTTCGATCAGCAGGCTTGGCCGGTTCAGGTCGTAATCACGACGGGTAACTGTGCTGGTGCGGGTACTGAAACGTTGGGAAAACTGCTCAACCACCGGGTAATCGGCGACGTTTCCGGTGCCTTGCTGGTAGGGCGTTTCGCCCAGCGCAGGAAAATAGGCCTGGCTGTCAGTGAATACCAGCAGGTGGCCGTCTTTCGTATGCTGGTGATGCCAGGCAATACCGTCTTCGGCACACAGGCGTTGCAGGAAGGAATAATCGCTTTCGCCGTATTGAGTGCAGTACTCGCGCACAGGACTGGTGCGGACATTAAAGGTAAATGCGTCAGCCTGAATACCGTGGCCTTGCAGGACTTTTGCTATGATCTGCGGCACGCTGTGGTGTTGGAAAATTCGCTGGTCGTAGCTGAACTGCAAATAGTGGAGTGCGGGGACCAGGGTCAAGTGATAGTGGGTCAGGCGCTTGCCGGATTCGCCCACGCAAACATTTTCGATGCGCCCGTGTATGCCTTCGCCGTTGAGGCCAAATTGCAAAAAGGCAGGCAGGCTGAGCAATGTTTCAAGATTGATGTCTGGTTTTTCACTGACCAGTTCAATGTTGATTTCGTAGAGTTGGCTGATGGCTTCAAATCCTTCAAAGCCGAGCACTTTGAAGTCGTTGCGGATATCGGGAATGTGCAGCGCGAAGTGTGCCGTGTTGGCCGGTACGAACATGCAATGACCTTCGGGGTGGGCGTTTAAATAAGGGCATTGAAAGCCTGTGGGTCAAAGAGTATGACCGATGGTTATTTGTTGTTGAAGTGCCTGGCTATATATCAAGATTTGTTTGATTTATATAAAAATTCATAGTTATCAATAGCTTGTATAAATTCAAAGGACTGAAGTTTATTAAAATTATTTGAATTATTTTATGAAGTGCGCAAGAAGTTGCGCACTTTCTACAGGTTAAAAGTGGCTTGATTAGTAGCGGTAAATAAGAAAAGGGTCTTTGTCCAAGTGTGCAACAAGTTGCGCACTTGGATAGCCGGTATTTGTTTTCGATGGCTATAGCGTGTCGTGTAGCAGCGGGTTCAAGGGCACATTCCACTGCCAGTGAAAGCAGGTCGTGGGTGGTTTTTACCGCTTGAAACGTGCCGCTGGGTCACCGGGCGGGGAACTGAGTAGCAAATAGGCAGTCTTTAAGGCGGGTAAAGCAAGGTCGCCGCTAGCTTAGGCGGTGACTTTTCTTTATCGTACGCGCCCTCCGAAACTGCTTGAGAACACCACCATGATTGAGTCATCCCTTAGCAAACTGGAACAACTGGTCAGCGACCTGGTTCAGCAAAAGCAAGAACTGCTGGACGCCAACGAACAACTGAGCGCTGAACTGGCTCTGGCCAAAGACGAAAACGAAAGCCTGCAACTGACCCTGATGGAACAGGAAGAGAAACAAGGCGCAACCGCAGCCCGCATTCAGGCACTGGTTGAGCGCGCGAGCCCTGTCAGCGCATGAGCGTGGACAGAGACGGAGTAAATGTCGTCTCGATTTTGGGTAACGACTACACGATCAAAGCGCCGGAGGGGGAGCAAAAGACCCTGATGGCGGCCACGGTCATGTTGAAAGCCGCCCTGGCCGAAACGAAAAGAAAGTACCCGAGCCTGATCGGGGACAAGCTGTTGGTGCTGGCAGCGCTGAATCTGTGTTCCAAGCAGATTGAGCTGCAACTGAGCCACAAACAGGAACTCGACCGTTATCAAGAGCAAGTCAGCGCCACGGTCGATGTGATTGAGCGAACGTTAGGGCAATCCTGACGCTTCGCAATACGATCACTCCCTGTGGGAGCGGGCTTGCTCGCGAGAGTCTCAGCGCGGTGGTTCAGACCAGCCGCGTTGACTGAATCGCGAGCAAGCCCGCTCCCACATTATTGAATGTTTACCCCGCCATCACTTCGCGAATATCCGCCGCCAGTTCCCGTACCCGTGCCTCTTCGGTGTCCCAGGAACACATGAAGCGTGCGCCGCCTTTGCCGATAAAGGTATAGAAGCGCCAGCCCTTGGCGGTCAGCGCAGCCACGGCCGGTTCCGACAGTTGCAGGAACACGCCATTGGCTTCCACGGGGAACATCAGTTCAACCCCCGGAATGTCACTCACCAACTGGCTCAGCAACTGCGCGCAGTGGTTGGCGTGGCGTGAGTGTTTGAGCCATGCGTCGTTTTCCAGCAAGCCCACCCAGGGTGCCGACAAAAAGCGCATCTTCGACGCCAGTTGACCGGCCTGTTTGCAGCGGTAGTCGAAGTCCACCGACAGGGTGTGGTCGAAGAACAGAATCGCTTCACCCACCGCCATGCCATTTTTGGTCCCGCCAAAGCACAGTACATCCACACCGGCTTTCCAGCTCAGCTCTGCGGGCGTGCAGCCGAGGAAGGCGCATGCGTTGGAGAAGCGGGCACCGTCCATGTGCAGCAACAGGCCCAGTTCCTTGCAGGTGTCGCTGATGGCGCGAATTTCTTCAGGGCGGTACACGCTGCCGACTTCCGTAGCCTGAGTGATGGTCACCACTCGCGGTTTTGGATAGTGGATGTCTTTGCGCTTGAGGGCGATTTCGCGGATCGATTCGGGGGTGATCTTGCCGTTTTCAGTGCGGGCGATCAGCAGCTTGGAACCGTTGGAAAAGAATTCAGGCGCGCCGCATTCGTCGGTCTCGACGTGGGCGGTCTCGGAGCAGATCACGCTGTGGAAACTCTGGCACAACGATGACAGGGCCAGGGAGTTGGCCGCAGTACCGTTGAAGGCGAAATAGACTTCGCAGTCGGTTTCGAACAGTTTGCGAAAGTCGTTGGCAGCGCGCAGGGTCCACTCGTCATCGCCATAAGAACGTTGATGACCGTGGTTGGCCAGTTCCATGGCGGTCCAGACTTCAGGGCAGATACCGGAGTAGTTGTCGCTGGCGAATTGTTGGCTCTTGTCAGTCATTTCCCGGTTCCTTGGTCGAATTGTGTCGTGCACTTTATCCAAGATTTTGTCGGGTGCACAGGCACGACTCAAAGTGCGGAAAACCCTTACAAAAGAATAGCTCAAAGTCCCGCAATAAAAGTGTGGGAGCGGGCTCGCTCGCGATGGCATCGCCCGGGTTTGCCAGACAAACCGCGCCGCCAGTATCGCGAGCAAGCCCGCTCCTACAGGGTTATGCGAAACCATGTCGTAAACGCACCATTGCGTGGCGTCCATAGGCATTTGATCTGCCTGCGCCAGCTCTACCATCTGGCTCAAAGGGCATACGCCCCACCGAGACCAAAGGCGCGCTGGCGCTGGGAGACACGCAATGTTCAGCAAGCAGGATCAGATCCAGGGTTACGACGATGCCTTGTTAGCGGCCATGAATGCCGAAGATCAGCGCCAGGAAGATCACATCGAGCTGATTGCCTCCGAGAACTACACCAGCCAGCGTGTGATGGAGGCCCAAGGCAGCGGCCTGACCAACAAGTACGCCGAAGGCTATCCGGGCAAGCGCTACTACGGCGGCTGCGAACATGTGGATAAAGTCGAGCAGCTGGCCATCGACCGCGCCAAACAACTGTTCGGCGCCGATTATGCCAACGTGCAACCTCACTCCGGCAGCCAGGCCAACGCGGCCGTGTACCTGGCGTTGCTCAATGCCGGTGACACCGTGCTGGGCATGAGCCTGGCCCACGGCGGGCACTTGACCCACGGCGCCAGTGTCAGCTTCTCCGGCAAGTTGTACAACGCCGTGCAGTACGGCATCGACACCACCACCGGGCTGATCGACTACGACGAAGTAGAACGTCTGGCCGTTGAGCATCAGCCAAAGATGATCATTGCCGGCTTCTCGGCTTACTCCAAATTCCTCGACTTTCCACGCTTTCGCCAGATTGCCGACAAGGTGGGTGCCTACCTGTTTGTCGACATGGCCCACGTGGCCGGCCTGGTCGCGGCGGGGCTGTACCCCAACCCGCTGCCTTACGCTGACGTGGTCACCACCACCACCCACAAAACCCTGCGCGGCCCCCGCGGCGGGTTGATCCTGGCCAAGTCCAACGAAGCCCTGGAAAAGAAACTCAACTCGGCCGTGTTCCCCGGTGGCCAGGGCGGTCCGCTGATGCATGTGATCGCGGCCAAGGCGGTGTGCTTTAAAGAAGCCCTGGAGCCGGGCTTCAAGACCTATCAAAAGCAGGTCATCGACAACGCTCAGGCGATGGCCGAAGTGTTTATCAAGCGTGGCTTCGACGTGGTCTCGGGCGGCACCGACAACCATCTGTTCCTGCTCAGCCTGATCCGTCAGGGCCTGACCGGCAAAGACGCCGACGCAGCCCTGGGCCGTGCTCATATCACGGTCAATAAAAATGCGGTGCCCAATGACCCGCAATCACCGTTCGTGACGTCGGGCCTGCGCATCGGTACCCCGGCAGTGACCACGCGCGGTTTCAAAGTGGCGCAGTGCACGGAACTGGCGGGCTGGATCTGCGACATCCTCGATCACCTCGGCGATGCCGATATCGAGGCCGACGTGGCACGCCAGGTGACCTCGCTGTGCAAAGACTTCCCGGTTTATCGCTGAGCGCGTTTTTGGAGTAAACCCTATGCAACGGTATTCAGGCTTCGGCCTCTTCAAACACTCCCTCAGCCACCATGAAAACTGGCAGAAGATGTGGCGCACGCCGACCCCTAAAAAGGTCTACGACGTGGTCATCGTCGGCGGTGGCGGCCACGGGCTGGCCACTGCCTACTATCTGGCCAAGGAGCACGGCATCACTAACGTGGCCGTGGTCGAGAAGGGCTGGCTGGGCGGCGGCAACACGGCGCGCAACACCACCATCGTGCGTTCCAACTATTTGTGGGACGAGTCGGCGCACCTGTACGAACACGCGATGAAGCTTTGGGAAGGCTTGTCCCAGGACTTGAACTACAACGTCATGTTCTCCCAGCGCGGCGTCTACAACCTGTGCCATACCTTGCAAGACATACGTGACTCGGAGCGCCGGGTCAGCGCCAACCGCCTCAACGGCGTGGATGGTGAACTGCTTGACGCCAAGCAAGTGGCGGACGAGATCCCGTACCTCGATTGCTCAAAAAATACCCGTTACCCGATTATCGGCGCCACCGTACAACGCCGTGGCGGTGTGGCCCGTCACGATGCCGTGGCCTGGGGTTTTGCCCGGGCTGCGGATGCGCTGGGTGTAGACCTGATCCAGCAAACCGAAGTGCTCGGTTTTCGCAAGGAAAACGGCGTGTGCATCGGCGTTGAAACCAGCAAGGGTTTTATCGGTGCCAAGCGCGTAGGCGTGGTGACGGCCGGTAACTCCGGGCACATGGCCCGTCAGGCCGGTTTCCGCCTGCCGATTGAATCCCACCCGCTGCAAGCGCTGGTGTCGGAGCCGATCAAGCCAATCATCGACAGCGTGATCATGTCCAACGCGGTTCACGGCTACATCAGCCAGTCCGACAAGGGCGACCTGGTGATCGGTGCCGGGATCGACGGCTACAACGGCTACGGTCAGCGCGGTTCGTACCCGGTGATCGAACACACGATTCAGGCCATTGTGGAAATGTTCCCGGTGTTGTCCCGCGTGCGCATGAACCGCCAGTGGGGCGGCATCGTCGACACCACTCCCGATGCTTGCCCGATCATCTCCAAGACCCCGGTGCCGAATCTGTTCTTCAACTGCGGCTGGGGTACGGGTGGCTTCAAGGCCACGCCGGGCTCGGGCAACGTGTTTGCCGCCAGTCTGGCCAAGGGCGAGATGCACCCATTGGCTGCACCGTTTTCCATTGACCGGTTCCACACCGGCGCCCTGATCGACGAACACGGCGCTGCCGCTGTCGCCCACTAACAGGAGAAACACTCATGCTTCATATCTTCTGTCCCCATTGCGGCGAACTGCGCTCCGAAGAGGAATTCCATGCCAGCGGCCAGGCGCACATCCCGCGCCCGCTGGACCCCGCGGCCTGCACCGACGCCGAGTGGGGCGACTACATGTTCTTTCGTGACAACCCTCGCGGCCTGCACCACGAACTGTGGAACCACGTCGCCGGTTGCCGCCAGTTCTTCAACGCCACGCGCAACACCGTGACCTACGAAATTCTTGAAACCTACCTGATTGGCACCCAGCCGCAGTTCACTGAACAGGCGGCACCACTGATCACCACGGCCACCCGCGAGCAGGGAGAAAAGGTATGAGCCAGACCCATCGCTTGCCTAATGGCGGCCGCGTAGACCGCAGCAAAGTGCTGACCTTTACCTTCAACGGTCAACAATACAAAGGCTACGAGGGCGACAGCCTGGCCGCAGCGCTGCTGGCCAATGGTGTCGACGTCATTGGTCGCAGCTTTAAATATTCCCGGCCTCGGGGCATCTATGCCGCCGGTGCCGAAGAGCCCAACGCGGTGCTGCAGATCGGCGCCACCGAAGCAACCCAGATTCCTAACGTGCGCGCTACGCAGCAGGCGTTGTACCAGGGCCTGGTTGCCACCAGCACCAACGGCTGGCCCAACGTCAACAATGATGTGATGGGGATCCTGGGCAAGGTTGGCGGCAAGCTGATGCCGCCGGGCTTCTACTACAAAACGTTCATGTACCCGCAATCGTTCTGGATGACGTACGAGAAGTACATCCGCAAGGCGGCAGGCCTGGGCCGTTCGCCGACCCAGAACGACCCCGACACTTACGACTACATGAACCATCACTGCGACGTACTGATCGTCGGCGCAGGGCCTTCAGGCCTGGCGGCGGCACTGGCTGCAGCACGCAGCGGCGCGCGAGTAATCGTGGCCGATGAGCAGGAAGAGTTTGGCGGCAGCCTGCTCGACAGCCGCGAGAGCCTGGACGGCAAACCGGCGATGGAATGGGTTGCTAAAGTCATCGCTGAACTCAAGGCATTGCCAGGCGTGACGCTGTTGCCTCGGGCGACCGTCAACGGCTATCACGACCACAACTTCCTGACCATCCATGAGCGCCTCACCGACCATCTGGGTGATCGCGCACCGATTGGCCAGGTTCGTCAGCGCATTCACCGGGTTCGGGCCAAGCGTGTAGTCCTGGCGACCGGCGCCTGCGAGCGGCCATTGGTGTACGGCAACAACGACGTGCCGGGCAATATGCTGGCGGGCGCAGTGTCGACTTACGTGCGCCGTTACGGCGTGGCACCGGGTAAAAAACTGGTGCTCAGTACCAACAATGACCACGCCTACCGCGTTGCGCTGGACTGGATCGATGCAGGCCAGCAGGTGGTGGCTGTCGCCGATGCGCGCAGCAACCCTCGCGGCGCACTGGTAGAAGCGGCGCGGGCCAAGGGCATCCGCATTCTGACCGCCAGCGCGGTGATCGAAACCCGTGGCAGCAAACACGTGACCGGTGCCCGTGTGGCCGCGATTGACCTTAAAACCAACAGTGTCGCCAGCCCCGGCGAATGGCTGGAGTGCGATCTGGTTGCCACTTCGGGCGGTTACAGCCCGGTGGTGCATCTGGCCTCGCACCTGGGCGGCAAACCCACCTGGCGCGAAGATATTCTGGGTTTCGTGCCCGGCGAAGCACCGCAAAAACGGGTGTGCGTGGGCGGCATCAACGGTGTCTACGGGCTGGGCGACAGCCTGGCCGATGGGTTCGAAGGGGGCGTGCGTGCTGCCAGCGAAGCCGGCTTCAAAGCGGTAGAGGGCGTGTTGCCCAAAGCCCTGAACCAGCACCAGGAGCCAACACTGGCACTGTTTCACGTGCCCCATGAAAAGGGCACTGCACGGGCGCCCAAACAATTTGTCGACCTGCAGAACGACGTCACCGCCGCGGCCATCGAACTGGCAACCCGTGAAGGTTTCGAGTCAGTCGAACACGTAAAACGCTACACCGCGCTGGGCTTCGGTACCGATCAGGGCAAGCTGGGCAACGTCAACGGGCTGGCCATAGCCGCACGCTCGCTGAATGTGACCATCCCGCAGATGGGCACCACCATGTTCCGCCCCAACTACACGCCGGTGACGTTCGGCGCCGTGGCGGGTCGCCATTGCGGGCATATTTTCGAACCGGTGCGTTACACCGCGCTGCAAGCCTGGCACGTCAAGCAGGGTGCCGAGTTTGAAGATGTGGGCCAATGGAAGCGTCCGTGGTACTTCCCGCGTCATGGCGAAGACCTGCACGCAGCGGTCAAGCGCGAGTGCCAGGCGGTGCGTGACAGCGTCGGTATTCTCGATGCCTCCACCCTGGGCAAAATCGACATTCAGGGCCCGGATGCGCGGGAGTTCCTCAACCGCATCTACACCAACGCCTGGACCAAGCTCGATGTGGGCAAGGCTCGCTACGGCCTGATGTGCAAAGAAGACGGCATGGTGTTCGACGACGGTGTAACCGCCTGTCTGGCCGACAATCACTTTGTCATGACCACCACCACCGGTGGCGCAGCACGGGTACTGCAATGGCTGGAAATCTACCAGCAGACCGAATGGCCTGAACTGAAGGTGTACTTCACTTCCGTGACCGACCACTACGCGACGCTGACCCTGTCCGGGCCCAACAGCCGCAAGCTGCTGAGCGAAGTCACGGATATCGATCTGGACCGTGAAGCGTTCCCGTTCATGACCTGGAAAGAAGGGCTGGTAGGCGGTGTTCCGGCGCGGGTGTTCCGCATCTCGTTTACGGGCGAGCTGTCGTACGAGGTCAATATCCAGGCGGACTACGCGATGGGCGTGCTGGAAAAAATCGTCGAGGCGGGCAAGCAATACAACCTCACCCCCTATGGCACCGAGACCATGCACGTGCTGCGGGCCGAGAAGGGTTTCATCATTGTCGGCCAGGACACCGACGGTTCCATGACCCCGGACGACCTGAACATGGGTTGGTGTGTGGGTCGTACCAAGCCGTTCTCGTGGCTCGGCTGGCGTGGCATGAACCGAGAAGACTGCGTGCGTGAACAACGCAAACAGCTGGTGGGCCTCAAGCCGGTAGATCCGACCAAGTGGCTGCCTGAGGGCGCGCAGCTGGTGTTCGATCCCAAGCAGGCAATCCCGATGACGATGGTGGGTCACGTGACCTCCAGCTATGCCCACAACTCACTGGGTTATTCGTTTGCAATGGGTGTGGTCAAGGGCGGCTTGAAGCGCATCGGCGAACGTGTGTTTTCGCCCCAGGCCGACGGCAGCGTGATCGAGGCTGAAATCGTGTCTTCGGTGTTCTTCGACCCGAAAGGCGAGCGCCAGAATATTTGAGTGACACCTGTGGCAGCGGGCTTGCCCGCGATGACGGCAGACCAAACTACACAGAATTGAGCGGGTGACCCATGACCACAGCCAACGTATACCAACAGCGCCCGGACTCGGGCGCCAAAGCCGAGTCATCGTTACACCAGGCCAATCTCGCGGGCCTGATCGGCAAGGGCCGCAAAAACCCTGGCGTGACCGTGCGCGAGAAAAAACTGCTGGGCCATTTGACCCTTCGCGGCGACGCTAAAGACCCGGCCTTTGCCGAAGGCGTGCACAAGGCCCTGGGCCTGGAATTGCCGGTGGCCCTGAGCCTGGTGGCCAAAGACGAGACATCGTTGCAATGGATGGGGCCGGATGAGTGGTTGCTGATCGTACCCGGTGGCCAGGAATTCGCCGTGGAGCAAGCGTTGCGCGCAGCACTGGCCGGGCTGCATATCTCGGTGGTCAACGTCAGCGGCGGGCAACAACTGCTGGAGCTGAGCGGGCCAAAGGTGCGCGAAGTGCTGATGAAGTCCACCAGCTATGACGTCCATCCGGACAACTTCCCGGTGGGCAAGGCGGTGGGTACCGTATTCGCCAAGTCGCAGCTGGTGATTCGCCACACGGCTGAAGACACATGGGAGCTGCTGATCCGCCGCAGCTTTTCGGACTACTGGTGGTTATGGTTGCAGGATGCAGCAGCGGAGTACGGGCTGAACGTCGAAGCGTAAATATGATCCTGCCTGCGCCTCTGTGGGAGCGGGCTTGTTCGCGATTGCAGCACCACGGTCATCCGGATGTACCGTGTTGTTTGCATCGCGAGCAAGCCCGCTCCCACACAGGTCGTGTGCGTTCCAATACCCATCAAGGAGCACCCCATGAGCCGCGCGCCCGATACCTGGATTCTCACCGCGGACTGCCCGAGCCTGCTGGGCACGGTGGATGCGGTCACGCGTTATCTGTTCGAGCACAGTTGCTACGTCACCGAACACCATTCCTTCGACGATCAGCGCTCGGCGCGATTCTTTATTCGCGTGGAGTTTCGTCAGCCCGACGGGTTTGACGAGCACGCCTTTCGCGCAGGCCTGGCCGAGCGTGGCCAGGCGTTCGGCATGACGTTCGAACTGACGCCACCCCATCACCGGCCCAAAGTGCTGATCATGGTGTCCAAGGCCGATCACTGCCTCAACGACCTGCTCTATCGCCAGCGCATCGGCCAGTTGTCGATGGACGTGGTGGCCGTGGTGTCCAATCACCCCGACCTGGAGCCGCTGGCAAGCTGGCACGGCATCCCTTACCACCACTTCGCTCTGGACCCGCTCAACAAACCGGCGCAAGAAGCAAAGGTGTGGCAGGTGATCGAAGACACTGGCGCCGAACTGGTGATCCTCGCCCGTTACATGCAAGTGCTGTCTCCTGAGCTGTGTCGCAAGCTCGACGGCAAGGCGATCAATATTCACCACTCCCTGCTGCCCGGTTTCAAGGGCGCCAAGCCCTACCACCAGGCCTACGAAAAGGGCGTCAAGCTGGTGGGCGCTACGGCGCACTACATCAATAACGACCTGGACGAAGGCCCGATCATTGCCCAGGGCGTGGAAGTGGTCGACCACAGCCACTACCCCGAAGACCTGATCGCCAAGGGCCGCGACATCGAGGCCCAGACGCTGGCTCGCGGTGTGGGCTATCACATAGAGCGGCGCGTTTTCCTAAATGGAGGTCGTACGGTGGTGCTGTAGGGGCGCGGCACGTTCTAAGCTGGCTGCAGCAAGTAATCTCTCCAATAACAACAAGGGTGAATACGATGGCTGACAATCGCGGTGTGGTGTACCTGGGCAATGGCCAGGTTGAAGTGCAAAGCATTCCTTTCCCGAAGATGCAAAACCCTCAAGGCAAGCCCATCCACCACGGCGTGATTCTGCGTGTGGTATCGACCAACATCTGTGGCTCGGATCAGCATATGGTGCGTGGCCGTACCACGGCTCAAACCGGGCTGGTGCTGGGCCATGAGATCACCGGCGAGGTGATCGAGGCCGGGCGCGATGTGGAGCATCTGAAAGTCGGCGACCTGGTATCGGTGCCGTTCAACGTGGCGTGCGGGCGTTGCCGCAGTTGCAAGGAGCAAAACACCGGCGTCTGTCTGACCGTCAACCCGGCCCGTCCCGGCGGTGCCTATGGGTATGTGGACATGGGCGATTGGGTCGGCGGTCAGGCTGAATATGTATTGGTGCCTTATGCCGATTTCAACCTGCTCAAGCTGCCTTATCGTGACGCGTCGATGGAAAAGATTCGTGACCTGACGTGCCTCTCCGACATCCTGCCCACCGGCTATCACGGTGCTGTCACCGCAGGAGTTGGCCCTGGCAGTACGGTGTATATCGCAGGCGCCGGCCCCGTAGGTCTGGCCGCGGCGGCTTCGGCGCGTTTGCTGGGCGCTGCGGTAGTGATCGTGGGTGACGTGAACCCGATTCGCCTGGCCCACGCCAAGGCACAGGGGTTTGAAATTGCCGACCTGTCCAAAGACGCGCCATTGCACGAACAGATTGCCGAGCTGCTGGGCGAGCCGGAAGTGGATTGCGCCGTCGATGCCGTGGGCTTTGAAGCCCGGGGTCACGGGCATGACGGGGTGAAACACGAGGCGCCGGCGACGGTGCTCAACTCACTGATGGGCGTGGTGCGGGTGGCGGGCAAAATCGGTATTCCGGGGCTGTACGTCACCGAAGATCCGGGTGCTGTCGATGCGGCCGCGAAAATGGGCAGCCTGAGCATCCGCTTTGGTCTGGGCTGGGCCAAATCCCACAGCTTCCATACCGGGCAAACGCCGGTCATGAAATACAACCGCCAACTGATGCAGGCCATCATGTGGGACCGGATCAAGATCGCGGATATCGTGGGCGTTGAGGTGATCAGCCTGGACGAGGCACCACGGGGCTATGGCGAGTTCGATGCCGGTGTGCCGAAGAAGTTTGTGATCGATCCGCACCGGATGTTCAGCAAGGCTTAAAAGCCACAACTGACTGTGTAGTCGCTGCCGCAGGCTGCGATGGATTGCGCAGCGATCCTGCCTTGAAGGGCCTGCGGCCCTTATCGCAGCCTGCGGCAGCGACTACAGGTTGGTTTACAGTGTCGCCAGCGGCCCCTGATACAACACGGGGCCGGTTGGCTGCCCGGTTGGTGAGCCGCCCTGCGGCTCAAGACTCACCGCCAGTACCACCGGGACCCTGATCAATTGCCGCTGGCTCTGGCTCAGGGCTATCCGACCATCGCCATCCGCGGGGATCAGCCCCAGGGACACCGGTTTGCCCTCAACCGGAATCGCCCACAATTCCAGACTGCGTCCTGCCTCTACCGCGCTCAGCTCAAGCGGTCGAACCTTCAGGTAATCGGCGTGGGCCTCGATCCTCAGGCCGGGCTGAGCGGTGCCGCTGAGCAGGGTTGCCTTGTACTGGACGCTGTCGTGGTTGTAGAGCAGGCCCACGGCCAAGGCGACCAGCAACGAACAGGCAACCGCACCCAACCGCAGCCAGTTCCAGAACGCACGCTTTGGCGGTACATGGAGTGTTTGCGGTTCAATGCGCGCCACGATGGCGTGCCACACGTGCTCGGGCACAGGTTGCTCGATCAGGGGCTCGGTCAGTTGGGTGAGGTGGTTCTGCCAGTGGGCCAGCTCGAGACGCAGGTTGGCATCGTCCAGCAGCAGGTTTTCGAAACGTTTGCGGGCGGTGGGCGGCATCAGGCCGATGGCGTAATCGGCGGCCAGCGCACGGCGCCGTTCAGGGGTTTGATAGTTCATGACTCAAGGCACCTGCGCAGTCGCTCCATGCCCCGGCGGATCCAGGATTTGACCGACCCCAGCGGTGCATCAAGGGTGTGCGCCAGTTCGCTGGCACTCAGCCCCTGAAAATAGGCGATGGTGATGCTCTGGCGCTGCATGCCTTCCAGTCGTTCAAGACAATGGCCAAGGGCGCTGGCCGCCCGGGCGCTGTCCAGTTGCTCATGGGCGCTGGGGCTCTCATCGGCCAAGGCGTCTTGCTGCAGGTCACTCAAGGGCAGTTCGCGATGTTTGCGCAGCTGGTCGATGGCCAGGTTGCGAGTGATGGTGATCATCCAGGTCAGGGGGGCCGACAAGTGGGCTTCATAACGGGAGGCGTTGTGCCAGATGCGCACAAAGCTTTCCTGTACCACGTCTTGCGCCAGGTCGCTGCGGCCCATGCAGCGCAGTGCCACGCTGTGCAGGCGCGGCGCCACGGTGCGGTAGAGGGTTTCGAAGGCGCGGCGATTGCCCAGTGAACATTGGGCCAAGAGCGTTGCAAGGTCATCGGCATCGGTATTTAAAATAGCCACTCTCCCGTCAAACACAGTCAGGGCATCAGACCAGTCGTCGGTTGAGGTTAGTTCAGGCTGTGTGGTTGTTCCAATCATGTGGCACCTCTGTGTCCTGTATACGCAGGCAAGGGCACAGCGGATGCAGCGGTTTTCAATTAAGATTGCGGCCCGTTTGATCCGATAGTGGCACCTGGGAACATCTGCTGGGGTTTTGGGTCATAGACATAGTTTTACCGTCTCTATTGCAGGCGGTTTTTTGGTTCTAGAGGTTGAAGCGATGAATAAGTTGAGCGGCGTGGCACTGGCAACATTGATGACCGTGGCAGCGAGCCCGGTGTTTGCAGGTTTCAGCCTGAGCGACGTGGCCAACGTGGCGGCGCAAGTGCAGGGTGCCAACGGCAATGGCGCGACCACCGACAAGTCGGCGCAAGCGGTGCAAATGCTGACCAAAGTCAACGAGCTGGGTGTAAAGCCTGAGCAGGCGGCGGGCGGTATCGGCGCGATGTTGAGCCTGGCGAAAAACCAGCTGACCTCCAGCGACTATTCCGAACTGACCCAGCAAGTGCCGGGCGTCAACAAACTGGCTGGTGCCGGTGCACTGGGCCAGTTGAGCCAGTTGGGCGGTTTGCTGGGAAAATCCAGTGGCGTGTCCGAGACCGCGACCAGCGCCGTCAGCAACGTGGCCAACACCGACCAGCTGAACAGTGCATTCACAGCCCTGGGCATGCAGGACGGCATGGTTGCCAAGTTTGCCCCGGTATTGCTGGAGTACTTCAAGGGCCAGAACGTCAGCACTTCGCTGCTGAGCAAGCTGGGCAGCGCCTGGGGCGTTTAAGGCTGGCAACTTTCACACCGTATTCTCTTTAAAAGGAAGTGCCCGTATGAGGTCTGTTTTTGTGTTGCTGTCTGTATTGGCGTTGCCGGTGATGGCGGCCGAGCCGACCCTGTACGGGCGTTACGAATACATCAAGTTGCCGGAAATTGGTGAAACCCTTAAAGCCAAGATGGACACCGGGGCCCTGACGGCGTCGCTGTCGGCCAAGAACATTCAGACCTTTACCCGTGATGGTGACGAGTGGGTCCGCTTCCAGCTGGCGACCGAAGGCGCGAGCAGCAAGGTGTACGAGCATAAAGTGGCGCGCATCAGCAAAATCAAGAGCCGCGCCGATGAAGATGATGAGAAAGAAGTCCCCGAAAGCGCCAAGCGCCCGGTGGTCGACCTGGAGATGTGCCTGGGTAACGTCAAGCGCACCGTGGAGGTCAATCTCACCGATCGCAGCAGCTTCAACTATCCGTTGCTGATTGGCGCCAAGGCGCTGCGCGAGTTTGGTGCCGCGGTGAACCCGGCCCGTCGTTACACGGCAGACAAGCCCGATTGCTGATTTAGGTGGGAGCGGGCTTGCTCGCGATGGTATCGACTCGCTTTAACAGCAAGACCGAGTCGATTGCATCGCAGGCAAGCCAGCTCCCACCTGCTCAGCGCTTGAGCAAACCGCGCACACTGATCCACACCGGGATCCCCAGCCCGATCCAGCTCAAGATGTCCCACGCGCCGTCACCCAGTAGCGCGCTGAACAATCCGGTCACGCTCACAAGCCCAATGGCCAGCGGGATGGAAAACACCTTCCAGAAGTTCGACTGACGCGGCCTCATCGAGCGTTCTCCCTGGCCGCACGTCGACGCACCCACCACAGGTACAAGCCGCTGGCGAGCACCACGATGGTCAGCAGGTCGAGGGCTGCCCAGAGGACTTTCATCGGCATGCCGCCGTAGTCGCCAAAGTGCAGCGGCTGGGACATGCCCATCGCATCCATGTACCACGGCCGTCCGGCCACTGCAGTGACGGCCAGGGTGCTGGCATCGATCAATACTGGTGTCAGCAGGTGTGAGGTCAGGTGCGTGTTGCCTTTCATGAACACGGCGTAATGGTGTTCGCTGGAGAAGCGTGTGCCGGGGAAGGCGATAAAGTCCGGGCGCATGTCGGGCGCGGCTTTTGCGGCGATCTCCAGCAACTGGCTGGCCGGGGCGAGATGGGTCAGGGGCGGGGCCTCGCGGTAGGGTTCGATCATGGCGCTGAGGCTGTCATTGCGCCAGGCGGCGATGATCAGGTCGGTGCAGGCGCTGATCACGCCGGTCACGCCCACCACGAGAGCCCAGGTCAGGGTCACGGCACCCAGCAGGTTGTGCAGGTCGAGCCAGCGCAAGCGGGTGGACTTGTCGGTGCGCACCGTCGCGAATTCGTGGCGGCGCATGAAGGGCAGATACAGCACCGTGCCGGAGATGATCGCCAGCACAAACAGCAGCCCCATGAAGGCCAGCAGCAGCTTGCCGGGCAGCCCGGCGAACATGTCTACGTGAAGGCGCAGCATGACCATCATGATCCCGCCATTGGCTGACGGAACCTCTATGGCCTCGCCGGTGCGCGCATCGAGCATAAAGGTGTGGGACGAGTTGGGCTCGGTGCCCGCGGTGGCCGCCATGATCGTGAGGACGGCATTGGGTTCGTCTTCTTCCCAGCCGAAGTACTGCATGACCTCGCCAGGCCGATGAGCTTCGGCGGCGCGTACCAGTTGTTGCAGGTCGAGCGTCGGGGTGTCGGCGGGCAGTTCCTTGACCTGCGGCGCATCGCCCAGCAGGTGGTCGATTTCATGGTGAAAAATCAACGGCAAACCGGTCAGAGCCAGCATCAGCAAAAACGCGGTGCAAATCAGGCTGGTCCAGGTGTGGATAAAGGACCAGCGGCGGATGGTTTTGCTTTTCATGAAAATCCTGAATGCGTAAACCCCCTGTGGGAGCGGGCAAGCCCGTTCCCACAGGAGTCAGGTGTCCCTTGGCGGGTTACCACTTGTAGTTGACGCTGGCCATTACGTTGCGGCGATCGCCGTAGTAGCAGTAGAAACCGTCGCAGGTCGACAGGTATTCCTTGTCGAATACGTTGTTGGCGTTAACCGAGACCGTGGCACCCTTGAGCGTTTTACTGACCTTGGAGAGGTCGTAATGCACGGCTGCGTCGTAGACGGTGTAAGCATCGGTGTGCCCGTAGGAAGCATCCGGCACATAGGCCATGCTGCCGATCGCAATGTTGTCGGTTTCACCAATGTAGCGAGCGCCAAAGCCCACGCCGAAGCCATCCAGCACGCCTTTGTGCCAGGTGTAGTCAGCCCAGATGGACGCCTGATGTTCAGGCGTCAGTGGCAGTGGACGGTTCTTGTCCAGCGGGTCCGACACCTTGGTCATTTTGGTGTTGGCGTAGGTGTAGGCGGCTGTCAGCTTCAGGTTGTCGTTGACGTTGCCCACGGCCTCCAGTTCTACACCGCGTACGTTGGCTTCACCCAGTGGTCGGCTGACACCCAGGGTATCGCTAAGCACAATGTTTTTGCGGGTCAGGTCATACACGGCTGCCGTGAACAGCATCTCGGTGCCGGGTGGCTGGTACTTGAGACCCACTTCGTATTGCTTGCCTGTGCCGGGTTTGAAGGCCTTGCCGCCAAAGCCACCCGGCTCGGCCTGGAACGATTCGGCATAGGAAACGTAAGGTGTGAAGCCTGAATCGAACACATAGCTCAGCGCGGCATTGCCGGTGAAGGCGCTGTCGTCACGTTTGTCGCGAGCGTTGTTTTCGTTGTAGAACGTGGTGTCGGTGTGCAGCCAGTCCTGGCGTCCGCCCAGGGTCAAACGCCAGTTATCCAGCGCCATCTGGTCTTGCAGGTAGAGGCCGGTATCACGGGTTTTCTGGTTGTAGTCGTTATAGGCGGTGTATTGAACGTTGCTGAAGTCTTGCCCGTAGATCGGGTTGATTATGTTGCTGGCCGGGGCAGCGCCGTATTGCCATTTGTAGTTGGTGTTGACGCGCTGGTGGTCGAGTCCGATCAGTACGGTGTGCTTGAGGGTGCCGGTGTTGAAGTCCGCCTGGAAGTTGTTATCCACGGCGAATTGACTGATGTCCTCGTTCACGATGTTGGCGCCGCGCTGCAGAGTGCCGTCGTCGGCAACCGAACCGTAATAACCGCCTGCCGTGATGCCCTGGAAGGACAGATCACTTTTGGTGTAGCGCAGGTTCTGGCGGAACTGCCACACATCATCAAAACGGTGCTCAAAGGCGTAGCCGAGTGCGTAGTAGGTTTTGTCGTAGAACTCCCACTTTGGATCACCCAGGTTCTCGTGAAACTTCACCTTGCCCGCTGGTGAGTCCACTTTGGTGCCCTGGATCGGCAAAAACTGGCTGGTGATGCCGGTGTCGTCACGATTGAACTGGCTGAGGAACGTCAGCTTGGTGTCTTCGTTGATGTTCCAGGTCAGGCTGGGCGCGATGTTGTAGCGTTTGTCTTCGTTATGATCGATCGCGGTGTTGCTGTCGCGTACCACGCCGCTGACTCGATACAAGAATTGCCCTTCATCATCAATCGGGCCGGTGCTGTCGAAGCTGATCTGCTTGCGCTGGTAGCTGCCGACTTGTACCTGCACTTCATGGCTTGGGGTGTCTTGCGGGCGACGGCTGACCATGTCCAGCAAGCCGCCAGCAGGTGTCTGGCCGTAAACCGATGATGCCGGGCCACGGAGCAGGGCTACGCGCTCCAGGTCCCAGGTTTCCAGCTTGGGCATGGTGTAGGAACCCTTGGGCAGCGGCAGGCCGTCCAGAAACTGGGTCGGTTCAAAACCACGTACCTTCAGCCACTCCGAGCGGCTGTCGCTGCCGTAACTGCTGGCCGTAACGCCGGGCATATAGCGCACCGCGTCATCCAGGTTCTGCACTGCCCTGTCCTGCATCTGGCTGCGTGTGGCAACGGAGATGGAGCGCGGAGCTTCTGCCAAAGAGGTATCGGTTTTGGTGCCCGACGCTGTGCGCTGGGCCAGGTAGCCATCAACCGGGCCCCAGGCGCTTTCGTAATTGCCCTGGCCAGAGATAGTCGTTGCCTCCAGGGCCAACGCACCCTGGGGGATTTCGATCAGTGTGAAGCTGCCAGCAGTGCCCGGCACCAGCTGCAACCCGCTCCCCTGCAACGCCTCACGCAAGGCAGTCGTGGCCTCGAACGTACCTTTGACCGGCGCTGAAGTTTTGCCCGCCAGCAAGGACGAGTCGATGGCCAGGGTGATGCCGGCCTGGCTGGCGATCTGGTTCAGGGTGGCCGCCAAGGGTCCGGCGGGCAGGTTGTAGCTGCGCGCAGACGATGCCTGCTCGCCAGCAACCAGAACGGTACTGGTCAACGGGGCGCAGAGGGCGATGGCGATGGCTAACAGGCTGGGGCGCAACAACGTGTCGAGGGAGCGGGACATTCGGCGGGTTCCTGAATGGAAATGTTTCTGATGCCTATCTGCCGGATGAGAGTTGAAAAGTGATAGGGCTGATTGAAAATAATTTAGATTCAGTTCGCCGACGGCTTGGCGCTGACGGTGATCCACCACGGGGTACGTTGCTCGATACGCACTGGCAAGGTCGGCAGCAAGGCATTGAGCGACCGTTCGATGTTGTTCAGTGGAAAGCTGCCGGTGATGCGCAGGTCGGCGACTTCGGGGCCTACGCCCAGATGGCCGACGTGGTAGCGACTGAGTTCGTTGACCATGTCGGCCAGGCGCACGTTGTCCAGCACCAGCATGCCCCGCGTCCAGGCGTCTGCCCCCGGGCTGAGGGTAAGCATCTGGCCCAGGCGGTCGCGGCGCATCAGGACCTGCTGGCCTTCGCTATAGATGATGTGGTCTGCGCTGTTCACTGGGTGTGCTTCGACTCGCGATTGCAGCACGCTCAGGCGCGTGCCGTCGTCTTCGCGCTTGACCATGAACCGTGTGCCCAGTGCGCGCAGGCTGCCGTCGCGGGTTTGCACGATAAACGGTCGAGGGTCGCCATGGCCGGTCTCAACCATGATCTCGCCTTCCTGCAGGATGATGCGTCGGGTCGTTTCATCAAACTGCACATCGACTGCGCTGTGGGTGTTGAGGTTGAGCAGCGTGCCATCGGCCAGGCGCAACTGGCGTTGTTCGCCGGTGGCGGTGCGCTGGTCGGCCATCCAGTAGTCAATGGGCAGGTAGTTTTTACCGGCGAACAAGGCCAGCCCACATACCAGCGCGATACTGGCCAGGCCACTGCCGATTTTGCGCACCTGCCCCTGTACGCCGTTGCGGGCATTGAGCAAGGCGTTGCGCGCCGGGATGCTGGTGGTGCTGAAGCGCTGATCGAGCATGCCCAGTTGCAGCCACGCGCGGGCGTGTTCTTCGCTGGCGCTGTACCACTTGGCAAATTCGGCCTGCTCAACGGCACTGCCGCTGCCGCAATCCAGGCACAACTGCCAGGCGATGGCGGCGTCCAGTACCTGGGAGGAGACCGGGTTGGTGTTGGCCTGGCTCATGTCGGTTCGCCATACAAGGCGATATAGCACTGGCGGATGCCCTGGGCCAGATACTGGCGTACGCGGGGCACAGACACGCCAAGGCGTTCGGCGATTTCAGCGTGGGTCAGGCCATCCAGACGGCTGTGAAGGAAGGCTGCACGGGACTTGCTCGACAGCTTGCCCAGCAGGCGATCGATGGCCCTGAGGTCTTCAAGGATCAGGTGCTGGGCTTCGGGTGAGGGGTGTTCGGCCTCGGGGATCAGCATCAGCTCGTTGAGCCAGGCCTGCTCCAGTGCCGCGCGGCGAAAATAGTCGAACAGCAGGCCCTTGGCGATGGCCGCCAGCAATGCCCGTGGTTCGCGGGGGGCTTGCAGTCCTGGGCGGCCGAGCAGGCGCACAAACGTGTCCTGACTCAGGTCTTCGGCCCGCTGCGGGCAGGCCACGTTACGCCGCAACCACGCCAGCAGCCAGCCGCGATGGTCGCGATAAAGCGCTCCAACCAGCTCACTGTGTGGGTTTTGGACTGACGACAAAGACATCACCGACGGCAAGTTTTAACTAACGATAATTATTCGCGATTGTGTCAGAGGGAATGGTCCTACGCAATTGACGCTCATCGGATGGCAGACCGGGAGGGTTAAAAACCATTTTTTGTGGGAGCGGGCTTGCTCGCGATGAAATCGCTGCGGTGTGTCTTATGGACCGGGTTGTCTGAATCGCGAGCAAGCCCGCTTCCACAGATTAAAAACCGTGCATCTGCTTGCGCCGTTGCCACTGGTTCAGCCGCTGTTGCAGGGCCTGGGGGGTGTCGATGCCTTGGGTGCGGGCACGGCTGAACAGGATCAACGCCAGTTCGGCGGTGGCCAGGGCATCTGCGCTGGCGTTGTGGCGGTCTTCGACCTGCAGGTTGAAGTGGTTGATCCATTGATCAAGTCCGGCTTCGCGCAGATTCACCTGGGGGCAAAGCATGGGCGCCAGTGCCGCCACATCCAGAAATGGATGCTGCAAGCGGTAGCCCAGGCTGTCCTTGAGGGCACGGGCGAGCATGTGCTGGTCAAACGGCGCATGGAACGCCAGCACCGGGCTGTCGCCCACAAAATCCATGAAGTCGAGCAGGGCATCGACCGGGTCGCTGCCTGCGGCAATGGCGGCAGGCCCCAGCTCATGGAGCAACATGCTGGGGCTCAAGGGGTTGTCGGGGCGCAGCAGGGTGCGTTCAAACCCCTGGCTGAAGTCGATGGCGCCGTCCTCAATGACCACCGCACCGATCGACAGCACTTGGTCGCGATTGAGGTTCAGGCCGGTGGTTTCCAGATCGACCACCACCCAGCGTTGCGTGCGCATGGGTGTCTCGCTCAACCCGCAGGCGGGCGGCAGTCGCAGCAGGCGCTGATGCTGCTCAAGGCTGAGCACCGGTTTTTTGCGTGGCAACAACCATGACAGCAGGCTCATAGCTGATACCGCAGGGCCAGGCTGCTTTGCAGGCGCTGGGCCTGGCGCAGGGCTTCACGCAGGATGCGTCGGTCCAGCTGGTTGAGGCTGTCAGGGTCGACGCGGTTGGAGTACGCACGGTTTTCCCGGGTTTGCAGCTGGTGCTGCTGCATGCGGGTTTGCTGGATGAAGTGATAGGCCTCTTCATAGGCGGCCCCGTCCAGTGGCTCGATCACGTGCAGGGCGACCAGCTGGCGCAGACGTTCCAGGGTGTTGCTGGCTTCGACCCCGTTGGCCAGCGCCAGCAAGCGCGCGCCGTCAACGAAAGGCGTGAGGCCCTGAATCTTGAGGTCGAGGGTGGCCTTGTCGCCGCCTTTGCGTTCCAGCACAAACTCACGAAAGCGCCCCACGGGCGGGCGATGACGCAGTGCGTTGTCGGCCATCATGCGCTGGAACAGACGGTTGTCGGCGACCTGTCCAAGCATGCCGCGGCGCAGTTGCTCACAGCCCTGCTCATCGCCCCAGACCACCCGCAGGTCGAAATAAATGGTGGAGGCCAGCAGGTTTTCAGGGGTGGCTTCGCGGATAAAGGCGGCAAATCGGCGGGCCCACTCGGCGCGTGACAGGCACAGGTCGGGGTTGCCGGCCATGATGTTGCCTTTGCACAGGGTGAAGCCGCAGGCGGCCAGGTGCTGGTTGATCTGCTGGGCGATGGGTAGCAGGCGCTGGCGAATCTCGGCGGCCTGGGTGTCATCCCTGGCCTCGAACAGAATGCCGTTGTCCTGGTCGGTGTGCAGGGTTTGCTCGCGTCGGCCTTCACTGCCAAAACACAGCCAGGTAAACGGTACGCCGGGGTCGCCCTTGTCAGCCAGCACCAGTTCGATTACCCGGCATACGGTGTGGTCGTTGAGCTGGGTGATGATGTGGGTGATCTGCGTGGAGGACGCACCGTGGGCCAGCATGCGCTCCACCAGTTGGCCGATTTCACCGCGCAGGTTGATCAGGGTGTCCAGCCGTGGTGCGTGGCGGATGGTGCGCGCCAGATGGACCAGATCGACCCGTTGCAGAGAGAACAGATCGCGTTCGGACACCACGCCACACAGGCGCTGGTCCTTGACCAGGCACACGTGGGCAATGTGCCGTTCGGTCATGGCGATGGCGGCGTCGAAGGCGCTGTTATCCGGGCTCAGGTAGAACGGGTCGGGTGTCATGTGCAGTTCGATGGCTTGCGCAAAATCCTCAATGCCATTGGCCACCACCTGACGCAGGTCGCGCAGGGTGAAAATCCCCAGGGGCGATTTGTGTTCGTCGACGATCACAATGCTGCCCACTTGCTGTTCGTGCATCAGCCGTACGGCTTCGCGCAGCGCGACGGTGGGCGCACAGGTCACAGGGTGGCGCATGGCCAGTTCGCCCAGGCGGGTATTGAGCGAGTATTGGGTGCCCAGGGTTTCAGCCGCTTTTTGCTGAACCTGCTGATTGACCTTGTCGAGCAGGCTGCTGACGCCACGTAGGGCAAAGTCGCGGAACTCGTCGGACAGGCCAAACAGTTTGATAAATGCGAGTTTGTTCAGTTGCAGGCAAAACGTGTCTTCGGCGGCGCGGTGTTCAGTGCGGGTGGCGCGCTCGCCCAGCAAGGCGGCAAGCGGGAAGCACTCGCCAGCGGTGATCTCGAAGGTGGTCTGGGCTTCTTCGCGGCCCACGTGGGTGCGTTCGCCCACCACACGGCCCTGCTTGACGATATAGAAGTGTTCCACCGGGCCGTCGGTCGGTCGGATGATGCTTTCGCCGGGGGCATAGAAGCGCAGTTGGCACTGCTCGACCAGATACGCCAGGTGAGTGTTTTCCATTTGGTTAAAGGGCGGGAATCGCTGCAAAAACTGCATGGTGCCGTGAATGTTCTGTAGCACCGCGGTTTTCCCTGCCTGGAGAAACGCATCCGATTTGCTCATTACTGATACCGCGTTGTTGGTGGTTAACCGTTGTTGTTATGACCGGACAGGGCTTCGCCCCATGGCGTACTTCTATCCCTCATGCTCGGCGGTCTGCACGCGGGTGCCCATTGGACGTAAGTCTATGGGGCCAGGGTTCTGAGACGGCTTTCAAAAAGGCGAACAGGTTTTTGTACGTTATTTGTACTGCAAGGCTTGGAAATGCGAATGGCTAAGTGCACATTGGCAAATGGTCAGGGATAACCGACTACGCTGTTAGGATATTTCGCCTGTAAGTTTGCTTTAGAGAAGCGTATGACTGAGCACGACATTTTGACTGACGCCGAACGTGAGGCCTTGAAAGAGGTCATGCTGACCCCTGCTTCGGCTTCGTCATGTGTGTTGATTGTTGAGGACGATCCAGTGGCGCGGGAGTTGTTGGCGGAGCTTCTGGAACTCAATGCAATCGAAAGCCTCACGGCCAGCAATGAAGAGCAGGCGCTGGCGCTGTTGGCATCGGACAAGCCGATTAATCTGATGATCACCGATTTACGCATGCTGCCCCACGATGGCTTGCACTTGATTCGCAAAGTCCGCGAGTCGGATCAGGCCACCTTGCCGATTATCATCATGTCGGGGGATGCGAGTGTGCGCGATGCCATCGATGCCATGCATCTGCATGTGGTGGACTTTCTGCTCAAGCCGATTGATACCGCCAAGTTGCTCAAGCTGATCCGCCAGGAGCTGGGGATCTAGGGGTTGCTGCGGGAAGGTGGGTCAAGGCCATAAAAAAAGCCCCGAATGTTCGGGGCTTTTTTATCGTGACGGGTTACAGGCCGTTTTTGGCCTTGAACTCGCGACGACGACGGTGCAGTACCGGCTCGGTGTAGCCGTTTGGCTGCTTGGTGCCTTCGATCACCAGTTCGATGGCCGCCTGGAAGGCGATGTTGCTGTCGAAGTTCGGTGCCAGCGGACGGTACAGCGCGTCGTTGGCGTTTTGACGATCGACCACAGGCGCCATGCGCTTGAGGCTTTCCAGGACCTGGGTTTCGCTGACGATGCCATGACGCAGCCAGTTGGCGATGTGCTGGCTGGAAATACGCAGCGTGGCACGGTCTTCCATCAGGCCGATGTCGTTGATATCCGGCACCTTCGAACAACCTACGCCCTGGTCGATCCAGCGCACCACGTAGCCCAGGATGCCCTGGGAGTTGTTGTCCAGTTCGTTCTGGATCTGTTCCGGCGTCCACTGGGGGTTCACTGCCAGCGGGATGGTTAGGATATCGTCCACCGACGCAGGGGCGCGCTTGGCCAGTTCGGCCTGACGGGCGAACACGTCAACCTTGTGGTAGTGCAGCGCGTGCAAGGCGGCGGCGGTCGGCGATGGCACCCAGGCGGTGTTGGCACCGGCCAGCGGGTGAGCGATTTTCTGCTCCAGCATCGCGGCCATCAGGTCGGGCATGGCCCACATGCCTTTGCCAATTTGCGCACGGCCTTGCAGGCCAGTGCTCAAGCCGACATCGACGTTGTTGTTTTCGTAGGCCGAAATCCACTTCTCGGCTTTCATGTCGGCCTTGCGCACCATCGGCCCGGCTTCCATCGAGGTATGAATCTCATCGCCAGTGCGGTCCAGGAAACCGGTGTTGATGAACACCACGCGCTCGCTGGCAGCCTTGATGCACGCCTTGAGGTTGATCGTGGTGCGCCGCTCTTCGTCCATGATCCCGACTTTGAGCGTGTTGCGTGGCAACTTGAGTACGTCTTCGATACGGCCGAACAGCTCGTTGGTGAACGCGGCTTCTTCAGCGCCGTGCATCTTCGGTTTGACGATGTAGACCGAACCGGTGCGGCTGTTGCTGCGCGTGGCCTTGCCGTTGAGGCTGTGGATCGCGGCCAGGCTGGTCAGCAGGCCGTCGAGGATGCCTTCGGGTACTTCGTTGCCGTCCTTGTCGAGGATCGCATCGATGGTCATCAGGTGACCCACGTTGCGTACGAACAACAGCGAGCGGCCGTGCAGGCTGACGGTGCCGCCATTTGGCGCGGTGTACTCGCGGTCCGGGTTCATGGTGCGGGTGAAGGTTTCGCCGCCCTTGGACACCTGTTCGCTGAGGTCGCCTTTCATCAGGCCCAGCCAGTTGCGGTAGATCACCACCTTGTCATCGGCATCAACGGCGGCAACCGAGTCTTCGCAGTCCATGATGGTGGTCAGGGCCGCTTCCATCAGCACGTCTTTGACGCCTGCGGCATCGGTCTGGCCGACAGGGCTTGCGGCATCGATCTGGATTTCGAAGTGCAGGCCGTTGTGCTTGAGCAGCACGGCGGTCGGCGCCGCGGCTGAGCCGTGGTAGCCGATCAGTTGCGCGGTGTCGCGCAGGCCGGTGCTGGCGCCGCCCTTGAGGGTGACCTTCAAGGCGCCGTCAACGATGGCGTAGCCGGTGGAGTCAACGTGAGTGCCGCTGGCCAGAGGCGCGGCTTCGTCGAGAAAGGCGCGGGCGAAGGCGATGACCTTGTCGCCGCGAACCTTGTTGTAGCCGCGACCCTTGGTGGCGCCATCTGCTTCGCTGATGGCATCGGTGCCGTACAGCGCGTCGTACAGCGAGCCCCAGCGGGCGTTCGAAGCATTGAGGGCAAAGCGCGCATTCATGACCGGCACGACTAATTGCGGGCCTGCCATGCGGGCGATTTCGTCATCGACGTTTTGCGTTGTTGCCTGGAAATCTGCGGCTTCTGGCTGCAGATACCCAATATCCTGGAGGAAGGCTTTATAAGCCACGGCGTCATGGGCCTTGCCGGCCTGAGCCTGGTGCCAGGCGTCGATCCGCGCCTGCAAATCATCGCGTTTGGCGAGCAGTGCTTTGTTCTTGGGTGCCAGGTCATTGATGACCTTGTCGGCACCGGCCCAGAACTGATCGGCGGTGAGGCCGGTACCGGGGATAGCTTCGTTGTTTACGAAGTCGAACAGGACTTTGGCGACCTGCAGGCCACCGACGTGAACGTGTTCAGTCATTGCTTGCCTCACTCATTTTTATTTAAAGCCTGGAGCGCTTCTTAAAACACCGCGTGGCTCATGCTGGCGGGGTTGGACGGGGTACAGCAGACACCTTGGCGGACCATGTTGCAAGTTATGTAGTGGTCGCCGAGGCATACTACATGATCAATTGCAGATGTGAAAATCAGACCAATCACGTCGTTCTGCGACCGTTTTTACGCTATCGGTCACACAGAAGAACAGGATGTTCTCAAGAAACATGCAGGTTGTTCCAGATAATTATAAAAACAGTACACAATTTGTGATTTTGAATCCCTTTTGCGGGAGTGCCTATACTCACTCGACCCCCTAATAAGAGAGACCCCCGCCATGAACCATCTTGTGATTACGGTGTTTGCCCAGGACAAGGCCGGGCAGGTCGAGCGCATTGCTCAATGCATCGCCGAGCATGGCGGTAACTGGCTGGAGAGTCGAATGTCGCGCATGGCCGGGCAATTTGCCGGAATCCTGCGCGTGGGTGTGCCCGCCGAAGCTCACGATGAGCTGGTCGATGCGTTGCAGCATCTGGGCAAGGAAGGGATTCGGGTGTTGATTGCCGAAAGCGGCATCGAGCAGTCCTGCACCTGGAAGCCCATCGCCATGGAACTGGTGGGCAACGACCGCCCCGGCATTGTGCGCGACATCACCCGGGTGCTGACGGAGCAGGGCGTGAGCCTGGAGCGGCTGGTGACAGACGTGCGGCCCGCGCCAATGAGCAACGAGCCGCTGTTTCATGCCGAGGCCATTTTGGCGGTGCCCCTGACCTTGTCCCTGGATGTGCTGCAAAAACGTCTGGAAACCCTGGCGGATGAACTGCTGGTGGATTTGAAGTTCAGCACCGAGGAGTAATGTCGTCGGTTCAGCTGCGCTTGCGCAGGCTGAACCAGGCATCGAGGCTGTACACCACCAGGCCGGCCCAGATAAATGCAAAGGCGATCAAGGTGCTTTCGGACAAGTGTTCGCCGTAAACCGATACCGCCAGAATCAAGACCAGCGTCGGCGCGATGTACTGCATAAAGCCCAGGGTTGTGTAGGGCAGATGCCGTGCGGCGGCGTTGAAACACACCAGGGGTATCAGCGTGGCCGGGCCTGCGGCGACCAGCAACCAGGCCTCTGAGGTGCTCCAGAAGTCGGCATGGGCGCTGTTGGCCTCGGGGTGCAGCAGCAACCAGACGATGGCCACCGGGACCAGAATCCATGTTTCGACCACGAGCCCCGGCAATGCCTTGACCGGGGCCTGTTTGCGGATCAGCCCGTAAAAGCCAAAGCTCAGTGCCAGCGCCAGGGACACCCAGGGCAGGCTGCCCACTTGCCATACCTGTTGTGCCACACCGACAACGGCCAGGCCCACTGCAATCCACTGCAGGCGGCGCAGGCGTTCCCCCAGCAACAACATACCGAGCAATACGTTGACCAGTGGGTTGATGTAGTACCCCAGGCTGGCTTCGAGCATACGGTCGTTGTTCACGGCCCACACATACGTCAGCCAGTTGGCGGCAATCAGCAGGCCGCTGAAGGTCAAAACGCCAATGCGCTTGGGGTTGTCGCGTAGTTCCTGCCACCAGCCGGGGTGTTTCCACACCAGTAGCAACAGTGAACCGAACAACGCGGACCAGAGCACCCGGTTCACGATGATTTCGGCAGCCGGAACGCTGGCCAGCAGTTTGAAGTAGAGCGGGAAAAGGCCCCAGATGACATAGGCCGTGAGGCCTAAAATATACCCGCGACGCGGGTTTGCGGCTTGCATGCAGAATCCTTGCTTAGGCAACTAACAGACACGGAAGAAGCTGTGAGTGTAAGCAGGTTTTGCAGGCGTGTCCTGTGTGAGGCGGGACGTTTTCTGTAGTCGCTGCCGAAGGCTGCGAGGGGTGGCCGGCGCTCCCGGGAAAACGGGTTGCTTCGCAACCCTTCGCAGCCTTCGGCAGCGACTACAGTGTTCACCCGGCTTTCTTAAAACAGCTTCAGCGGCTCTTCATTCAATGCCGAAAGCTGCTCGCGCAATGCCAGGATCTGGTCGCCCCAATAACGCTCGCTGCCAAACCACGGGAAGCTGTGGGGGAAGGCCGGGTCGTCCCAGCGCCGAGCCAGCCAGGCGCTGTAGTGCATCAGGCGCAAGGCGCGCAGCGGCTCGATCAGCGCCAGTTCGCGGGGGTTGAAGTCATGGAACTCGCTGTAGCCGTCCATCAGCTCTGACAGCTGGCCCAGGCATTCCTGGCGATCCCCGGCCAGCATCATCCACAGGTCCTGCACAGCAGGGCCCATGCGGCAATCGTCGAGGTCGACGATATGGAACACTTCGTCGCGGCACATCATGTTGCCGGGGTGGCAATCGCCGTGCATGCGGATGTTGGTGTGTGGGGTGGCGGCGTAGACGTCTTCGACCCGCTTGAGCAGGTCACGGGCGACAGACTCGTAGGCCGGGAGCAGGCTGCGTGGAATGAAGTTGCCTTCAAGCAGGGTGGTCAGCGAGTCGTGACCGAAGTTTTTCACCCCCAGTGCTTCGCGGTGCTCGAACGGCTTGGTCGCGCCTACGGCATGCAGGCGACCGAGCAGTTGCCCGAGGCGATACAGCTGGTCGAGATTGCCCGGTTCTGGCGCGCGGCCACCTCGGCGTGGAAACAGGGTGAAGCGGAAACCTGCGTGTTCGAACAGGCTTTCACCGTTGTGAATCATCGGTGCGACCACCGGGACATCAAGCTCGGCCAGTTCGAAGGTGAAGCGATGTTCTTCGAGGATGGCTTCGTTGGTCCAGCGCTGCGGGCGATAGAATTTGGCGATCAGCGGTTCCGAGTCTTCGATACCTACCTGGTACACGCGATTTTCGTAGCTGTTGAGCGCGAGCACGCGGGCGTCGCTCAGGAAACCGATGCTCTCGACGGCGTCGAGCACCAGATCAGGGGTAAGTGTTGCAAACGGATGAGACATGCTGACTCCTGCGCGCAGCAGGCTGCCGCGTCCGGCCATGCATGTTAGCGCAGACCGGGGTATGGAAGGGCAGGTTAATGCACCGGCCTGTGGGAGCGGGCTTGCTCGCGATGCAGTCCCTGCGGTGTATCAGGCAAACCGCGTCGACACTGTCGCGGGCAAGCCCGCTCCCACAAAAGCGGGTTCAAGCTTTTACGCGCCGACGATACCGCCGTCTTCCCGGCTGATGGCCATGACCGATGAGCGCGGTTTGCCGTTGGGCAGGTGCTCGGGGAAGGTGGAACCGCCGTTCTCGCCAGGGTGCTGAATGCCCACGAACAAGGTTTTGTGGTCGGGCGAGAAGCTGATGCCGGTGACTTCGCAGCCCACCGGGCCAACCATGAAACGGCGGATTTCACCGCTGACCGGGTCGGCGCACAGCATCTGGTTGTTGCCCATGCCTGCAAAGTCGCCGCTGTTGCTGGCATCACCGTCGGTCAGGATCCACAGGCGACCTGCGTCATCAAATCCCAGGCCGTCGGGGCTGTTGAACATGTTCTGCGGGTTGATATTGGCGGAGCCGCCCTTGGGTTGTTTGCCGTGAACGGCCGGGTTGCCCGCCACGACGAACAGGTCCCAGTCGAAGGTGTCTGCGCCGTGATCGGCATTGCGCGCTTTCCAGCGCAGGATCTGCCCGTAGACGTTTTTCTCCCGGGGATTGGGGCCGCCGACCGGTTGCCCGTCTTCGCCGCGCTTGACGTTGTTGGTCAGGGTGCAATAGACCTGGCCGTCCTTGGGGCTGACCACGATCCATTCCGGGCGGTCCATGCGGGTGGCGCCGACGGCGCTGGCGGCCATGCGTGCATGGATCAACACGTCGGCCTGGCTGGCAAACCCGTTCGCGGCATCAACGCCGTTTTTGCCGTGGGTCAGCTCAATCCACTGGCCGTGACCCTTGGGGCGATCAGGGTTGCTGTCGCCACCGTCAAAGCGCGCCACATACAGCGTGCCGTGGTCCAGCAGGTCGCGATTGGCCTTGGGGTTCTGGTGGTCGATCTTGTCGCGGCTGATGAATTTGTAGATGAACTCGCCGCGCTCGTCGTCGCCCATGTACACCACGGCACGGCCGTCGCCGGTTTCGGCCAGGGCGGCGTTTTCGTGTTTGAAACGGCCCAGTGCGGTGCGTTTGACCGGTGTTGAAAGCGGGTCGAACGGATCGATTTCAACGACCCAGCCGTGGCGATTGAGTTCGTTGGGGTTGAGGGCCATATCGAAGCGCGGGTCGTGCTGGTGCCAGTTGATGTCTTTGCTGGCCGCGACCACGCCATAGCGCTTTTGCGCGGCATCGAACGCTTGCTTCGGCTCGGAGCTGCCGAAGCAATCGGTGAAGTTTTCTTCGCAGGTCAGGTAGGTGCCCCACGGGGTTTTGCCATTGGCGCAGTTCTGGAAGGTGCCCAGTGCGCGGGTGCCGGTCGCGTCGGCCTGGGTGCGCAGCAACTCATGACCGGCAGCGGGGCCGCTCAGGCGAATGGGTGTGTTGGCGTGAATGCGTCGGTTGAAGGGAGAGCCCTGGACAAACTGCCAGCCGTCGCCCTTGCGCTGGATCTCTATCACCGACACGCCTTCAGTGGCCTGGGCCTTGTGCACTTCTTCTGCAGAAACAGGTGAACCGCCATGGGGGAAGAGGTAGCGGTAGTTGGTGTATTCGTTGTTGATCGCCATCAGGGCGCGGTTCGGATCATCCGCGAAGGCGAACAGGCTCATGCCGTCGTTGTTGTCGCCAAACTGTACTTCCTGGGCGCTGGCAGTGCCGTTGCCGGAAGGATCAAACACCGGGCCGTCGGCTTGCAGCGGCTGCCCCCAACTGATGAGCACCGAGGAGCGATAGCCGGGTGGCAGGCTGATGGTGTCAGTGGTGGCCGCATTGATGCTGTCGAAGCCCAGCAGGTTGCTGTTGGCGGCGCTGACACCGGCTGCCAGGGCACTGCGACTGAGCAGGCCACCGCCTAGAAACATCGCTGCGCCGCACAGGGCGCCGGCACTGATAAAGCCGCGACGACTCAGGCCAATGATCTGCTCCAGGTCGGTGGATTGGTTTTCTTCTAATAGGCTCATGGCTGGCTTGGCTCTTGACGGTTTTGGCAAACACCATAAGCAGCGGGTATGACAGAGATGTTTCAGTCAGGAGCGGATGCGGGAGCTGGCGGCACTTACAGCGCGGTGCCCAGCAATACCAGCGATGGCGCAAAGTGCACCTGGGCCTCGCTACCCTCGGTCAGCCCAAGTGTTTCGAGGTGTTGCGGTTCGGTCAGGGCACACAGGGTCTGGCCGCTGGGCAGGGTGATACGGACTTCGCTGGGGCCGTTGTCGGTGTGCAGGATCTGCTCGATGCGTCCGTGCAGGTGATTGTGCTCGGCGTTGGAAGGGGATGCGGGATCGAGCAGTTGCAGCCAGCCTGCCTTGATCAACGCCACTGCCTGGCTGCCGATTGCCAGTTCCAGGCGCAGGGTGCTGTCGCGGGTGATTTGTGCGTGAAGGGTCAGGCCACCGGGCAGTTCCAGCTGAACCAGATCGTTATGGCCGTGGCGGTGGATGGCAGTGACGGTGCCGTGCAACTGGTTGCGGGCGCTGGTGCGCAGCATCAGGCGTCCCAGCAGGTCGAGGTCCTGAATGTCTTCGGCGGCGTCCAGCACCTGGGTTTGCAGCGCCTGCAAACGCTGATAAAGCCGCAACACCCGCTCACCGGCCACGGACAGTCGAGCGCCGCCGCCCCCTTTGCCACCAATGCTGCGCTCAACCAGAGGGGTTTGCGCCAGGTTATTCAGTTCATCAATGGCATCCCACGCGGCTTTGTAGCTGATACCGGCGCTTTTGGCGGCGGCCGTGATCGAGCCTTGGTCAACAATGTGCTGCAGCAGCGCGATGCGTTGCGGGCGACGGACCATGTGTTGGGCGAGGAGGGCGGGCAGGTGCATGACGGAGAATTCACAAGGCAGGACGTGCCCGGAAAGTGCCTGCTCAACCGGGTGGCGTCAAGGAGGCCCGTCGGGTTTTGGCGTGCGGGCCAGGCAATACACATCGACTCGCCTGGCCCCGGCCTTGACCAGCAGCCGGGCCAGGCTCTGCGCCGTGGCGCCGGTGGTCAGCACGTCATCCACCAGCGCCAGATGCAACCCGGTGACCTGCACGCCCGGTGCCAGCCTGAAGGCTTGTAACACGTTGCGCTTGCGGTTTTTGGCGTCCAGGACTTGTTGCGCGTCCGTGTCCTGGGTACGCAGCAGCCAGTGCTCGTGTCGAGGGATGTTCAGCGCAGCACTTAGCCACTGGGCGAGCAGCGCGGCCTGGTTATAGCCGCGCTGGCGCAGACGTTTGCTGGACAAGGGCACCGGTAGCAGGAAGTCGGGTCGCGGGCTGCCTGAGTTGAAGCTATCGAGCAGCGATTGGCCGAGAAGTTCGGCTAAAAGTCGTCCATAAGGCCACTTGCTGTGATGTTTGAAGCGGATGATCAGACTGTCGATCGGAAAGCCGTACACCCAGGGTGCATGCACTTGCTCAAAGGCTGGCGGCTGCTTGATGCATTGGGCGCATACCAGCCCGGCCATCGGTAATGGCAATGCGCAGCGCTTGCAGCGATCAACCAGCCAGGGCAATTCCAGTTCGCAGGCGACACACAGGACATGGGGTGTGCAGCAGCGCTCATCACACAACAAACAGAATTGGTTATTTAATAACCAGATGTAAACCATCTTTATCCATTGTGGTTGACAGTTCATGTCACATCCTTAAACATGCCGAGATCCGTGCCGTGCCCGTGGGTTTTCCCCCCGGGTTCTAGTCAAAGCATAAACAAGAGAAACGCCGATGAGCGCCAGCAGCCTTGCCAACGTGCGACATGATTGGTCTTTAGCCGAAGTCCGGGCGATGTTCACCCAGCCCTTCAATGACCTGCTTTTCGAAGCGCAGACCGTTCACCGCAAGCACTTCAATGCCAACCGGGTACAGGTTTCGACGCTGCTGTCGATCAAGACCGGCGCCTGCCCGGAAGATTGCAAATATTGTCCGCAGTCGGGCCACTACAACACTGGCCTGGCTAAAGAGAAGTTGATGCAGGTGCAGAAGGTGCTGGAAGAAGCACAGCGGGCCAAGTCCATCGGCGCCACCCGTTTCTGCATGGGCGCCGCGTGGAAGCACCCGTCGGCCAAAGACATGCCCTACGTACTGGAAATGGTCAAAGGGGTGAAGGCCATGGGGCTGGAAACCTGCATGACCCTGGGCAAGCTCGATCAGGAGCAAACCGCAGCGTTGGCCCACGCAGGTCTGGATTACTACAACCACAACCTCGACACCTCGCCCGAGTTCTACACCAGCATCATCACCACCCGTACTTACAGCGAACGCCTGCAAACCTTGAGTTACGTGCGTGATAGCGGGATGAAAATCTGCTCCGGCGGGATTCTGGGCATGGGCGAGTCGCTGGACGACCGCGCCAACCTGCTGATCCAGTTGGCCAATCTGCCTGAGCACCCCGAGTCGGTGCCGATCAACATGCTGGTGAAAGTGGCCGGCACGCCGATGGAAAACGCAGAAGACATCGACCCGTTTGACTTCATCCGCATGCTGGCGGTGGCGCGGATCATGATGCCGCACAGCCATGTACGCCTGTCGGCGGGCCGTGAGGCAATGAACGAGCAAATGCAGGCACTGGCGTTCTTTGCCGGGGCCAACTCGATTTTCTACGGCGACAAATTGCTGACCACGGCCAACCCTCAGGCGGACAAGGACATGCAGCTGTTCAGCCGTCTGGGCATCTTGCCCGAGGCGGGTGAAGACCATGCGGACGATGTGCATCAGGCCGTGATCGAGCATGCGCTCAGGGATCAGAAATCCAGCGAGCAGTTTTATAACGCTGTGGTTTAACCCACACACTCCCGTAGCCGCTGCCGCAGGACCTTCGCTTTCAATACCGAAGCCGGGGCCGCTTCGCTGCCCATCGCAGCCTGCGGCAGCGGCTACAAGGGATTACAGCCAGCATGTCATTTGATCTAAACGCCCGCCTGGCCGTTCGCCGTGCCGATAATCTGTACCGCCAACGCCCGCTGCTTGAAAGCCCTCAAGGGCCGCAAGTGGTGGTCGACGGGCAGCCTTTGCTCGCCTTCTGCAACAACGACTATCTGGGGCTGGCCAATCATCCGCAGGTCATCGAAGCCTGGCAGGCCGGTGCTTCACGCTGGGGGGTGGGGGGAGGGGCGTCCCATCTGGTCATCGGCCACAGCACCCCGCATCACGCACTGGAAGAAGCCCTTGCCGAGTTCACCGGCCGTGAGCGGGCACTGCTGTTCAGCAACGGCTATATGGCCAATATGGGCGCCGTCACGGCGTTGGTGGGGCAGGGCGATACGGTGCTGGAAGACCGGCTGAACCATGCCTCGTTGCTGGATGCCGGTTTGCTGAGCGGCGCGCGCTTCAATCGCTATTTGCATAACGACGCGGTCAGCCTGGCCAAGCGCCTTGAGAAAGCCTGCGGCAATACGCTGGTGGTGACGGATGGCGTATTCAGCATGGACGGCGATCTGGCCGACTTGCCTGCGCTGGCCCGTGAAGCCAGGGCCAAAGGCGCCTGGTTGATGGTGGACGATGCCCACGGCTTTGGCCCCTTGGGTGCCAATGGCGGCGGGATTGTCGAGCACTTCGGCTTGAGTGCGGACGATGTGCCGGTGCTGGTCGGGACGCTCGGCAAGGCATTTGGCACCAGCGGTGCATTTGTCGCGGGCAGCGAAGAGCTGATCGAAAGCCTGATCCAGTTCGCCCGGCCTTACATCTACACCACCAGCCAGCCCCCTGCCCTGGCCTGCGCAACATTGAAAAGCCTTGAACTGCTGCGTACCGAGTATTGGCGACGTGAGCACCTGAACACCTTGATAGGCCAGTTTCGTCGTGGCGCCGAGCAAATCGGCTTGCAGTTGATGGACAGCTTTACCCCGATCCAGCCGATCATGGTGGGCGACAGTGGCCGGGCCATTCGCCTGTCGCAGAGGTTGCGCGAGCGCGGTTTGCTGGTGACGGCCATTCGTCCGCCAACCGTGCCTGCAGGCAGCGCACGCTTGCGCGTGACCTTGTCGGCCGCTCACACAGAGGCACAGGTGCAGCTATTGTTAAGTGCACTCGAAGACTGTTGGCAGACGTTGGAGCCAGATCATGCGTGATCGTTTGGTTTTATTGCCGGGCTGGGGCCTGGGGGTGTCACCCCTGGAACCTCTGGCCCAGGCATTGCGCGCTCTGGACGAGCACTTGCGGGTCGAGATCGAACCGCTGCCGGTGCTGCTGTCTGCCGATCTTGAAGACTGGCTCGACGAGCTCGATTCGACCCTGCCCGACAACGTATGGCTGGGCGGCTGGTCACTGGGCGGGATGCTCGCCAGTGAGTTGGCGGCACGCCGGGGCGACCGTTGCTGTGGTCTGGTGACATTGGCCAGCAACCCGAGTTTTGTCAGTCGCGAGGACTGGCCGAGCGCCATGCCCGTGTCGACGTTCGAACCGTTCCTCAGCGGTTTTCGCGATGCACCCAACACCACCCTCAAACGCTTTTGCCTGTTGTGCAGCCAGGGCTCGCCTGAGTCTCGGGCACTGGCCGGGCTGCTGTTGGGCGCAGCGCCCCATGCTCAACCCGACACCCTGCTGGCCGGTCTTGAACTGTTGGGCAAGCTGGATGCCCGTGATGCCTTGCAACGTTTTAGCGGGCCGCAACTGCACCTGTTTGCCGGGCTTGATGCGCTGGTGCCGGTGCAGGCAGCGACCGATGTGCTGGCGTTATTACCCGATGTCGAAGTGGGTCTGATTGAACAGGCCTGTCATGCTTTTTTACTGGAAGCTCCCCACGAATTGGCGGCGGCAATCCAGGCGTTTTTACACGAGTCGGGCGATGAATGATTTAAGTATTGCGATGCTTCCGGCCAGTTTGCCGGACAAGCGTCAGGTAGCGGTCTCGTTTTCCCGTGCGGCTGCCAGTTACGACAGTGTTGCCGAGCTGCAACGGGCCGTTGGCCATGAATTGATCGCCCGGCTGCCGGCCGGTCTTAGCCCGCAACGCTGGCTGGACCTGGGCAGTGGCACGGGCTATTTCAGTCGCGTGCTGGGTCAGCGTTTTGTCGATAGCCAGGGGCTGGCGGTAGACATTGCCCAGGGCATGCTGGCGTACGCCCGCCCACTGGGTGGTGCGCAACACTTCATTGCTGGCGATGCCGAAAGCCTGCCGCTGCAATCCAATAGCTGCGATGTGATTTTCTCCAGCCTCGCGCTGCAATGGTGTGCGGACTTCAAGGCGGTACTGAACGAGGCCCATCGTGTACTCAAGCCTGGCGGGGTGCTGGCGTTTGCCAGTTTGTGTGCGGGCACCTTGAGTGAGTTGCGCGACAGTTGGCGAGCGGTCGATGGTCAGGTTCACGTCAATCGTTTCCGTGAGTTCCAGACCTATGAGCAGTTGTGTGCCAACAGTGGAATGCAGGTACTCGGCTTGCACAAACAGCCCCATGTGCTGCACTACGCTCAGGTTCGCCAGTTGACCCATGAGCTTAAAGCGCTGGGTGCGCACAATCTGAACCCCGGTCGTCCTGAAGGATTGAGCGGCCGGGCGCGGCTTCAGGGGATGGTTGGCGCCTATGAGCAATTTCGTCAGCCGCTCGGGTTGCCGGCGACGTATCAAGTGGTCTACGGCATTTTGGAGAAAGCGCGATGAGCCCTGCGTACTTCATTACCGGTACTGATACCGATGTGGGTAAAACCACGGTGGCGGCAGGTCTTCTGTATGCCGCCCGCATCTCTGGGTTGAGCACGGCAGCGGGCAAGCCGGTGGCGTCCGGGTGTGAAATCACGCCACAGGGCCTGCGCAATGCAGACGCGCTGGCGCTGATGGCCGAAAGCTCGATCAAGCTCAATTATGACGAGGTCAATCCGATAGCCTTCGAACCGGCTATCGCTCCGCATATCGCTGCGCGCGAAGCCGGGGTGGTGTTGACGGTTCGTTCGCTGCTGGAACCCATGCAGCACATTTTGGCCAGGCAGGCAGATTTCACCCTGATCGAAGGCGCGGGTGGCTGGCGCGTGCCGCTTTCAGGGCAAGACAGCTTGTCGGATTTGGCTCAAGCGCTGGATCTGCCGGTGATTCTGGTGGTGGGCGTGCGTTTGGGGTGTATCAGCCATGCGTTACTGACCGCCGAAGCGATTGCACGGGATGGCCTGCAACTGGCTGGCTGGGTGGCCAATATCATTGGTCCCAAAACTTCACGCCTGGAAGAGAACCTCGCCACGTTGGCCGAGCGTTTGCCCGCACCCTGCCTGGGTCGTGTGCCAAAGCTGAAATCGGCATCGGCGCAGTCCGTGGCTGAATATCTGCAACTGGATCTGCTGGACTAACAGCAGTTCCCACAAATCAATCCTCCTTTGCCTACGAGCCGACCTAAGACGAACGGCGGCTTCGCGCTGCTTGACAATAAATAGGCGTAAACGTATGTTTCAAACACCTGTTTGACCGCCATAACAAATCCACGCGGTCGTTCATCCCCGGATTCATCAGCAGAGGTTTATCGCTATGCCTGACTACAAGGCCCCCTTGCGTGATATTCGCTTCGTTCGTGACGAACTGCTCGGTTACGAAGCGCATTATCAGAGCCTGCCGGCTTGCCAGGACGCTACTCCAGATATGGTTGACGCCATTCTTGAAGAAGGCGCCAAGTTTTGTGAGCAGGTGCTGGCACCTCTGAACCGCGTGGGTGACATCGAAGGCTGCACCTGGAGTGAATCCGGGGTTAAAACCCCTACCGGTTTTAAAGAAGCCTACAAACAATTCGTTGAAGGCGGCTGGCCGAGCCTGGCCCATGACGTCGAACACGGCGGCCAGGGCCTGCCGGAGTCGCTGGGTCTGGCAGTCAGTGAAATGGTTGGCGCTGCCAACTGGTCGTGGGGCATGTACCCGGGCCTGTCCCACGGTGCGATGAACACCATCTCCGAGCACGGTACTCCCGAGCAGCAAGCCACTTACCTGAGCAAGCTGGTGACTGGCGAGTGGACCGGCACCATGTGCCTGACCGAATCCCATTGCGGTACTGACCTGGGCCTGTTGCGCACCAAGGCGGAACCTCAGGCTGACGGTTCATACAAGATTTCGGGCACCAAGATCTTCATCTCGGCTGGCGAGCACGACATGGCCGACAACATCGTCCATATCGTTCTGGCCCGCCTGCCGGATGCACCGGCTGGCACCAAAGGCATTTCGCTGTTCATCGTTCCCAAGTTCAACGCCAACGCCGATGGCAGCCTGGGTGAGCGCAACGCCGTGTCCTGTGGCTCGCTTGAGCACAAAATGGGCATCCACGGTAACGCGACCTGCGTGATGAACTTCGACGGCGCGACAGGTTTCCTGATCGGCCCGCCGAACAAAGGCCTGAACTGCATGTTCACCTTTATGAACACCGCACGTCTGGGCACCGCTTTGCAGGGCTTGTCCCACGCCGAAATCGGTTTCCAGGGCGGCCTGAAATACGCCCGTGACCGTCTGCAAATGCGTTCGCTGACCGGACCAAAAGCTCCTGAAAAAGCGGCTGACCCGATCATCGTTCACCCGGACGTACGTCGCATGCTGTTGACCATGAAGGCATTCGCCGAAGGCAACCGTGCGATGGTTTACTTCACCGCCAAGCAAGTCGACATCGTGAAATACGGCGTTGATGAAGCAGAGAAAAAGAAAGCCGACGCACTGCTGGCCTTCATGACTCCGATCGCCAAAGCGTTCATGACTGAAGTCGGTTTTGAGTCCGCCAACCACGGCGTTCAAATCTACGGCGGCCACGGCTTTATCGCTGAGTGGGGCATGGAGCAGAACGTTCGCGACAGCCGCATTTCGATGCTGTACGAAGGCACCACCGGTATCCAGGCACTCGACCTGCTGGGCCGTAAAGTGTTGATGACCCAAGGCGAAGCCCTCAAGGGTTTCACCAAAATCGTCCACAAGTTCTGCCAGAGCAACGAAGGCAATGAAGCGCTGAATGAATTCGTCACGCCACTGGCTGCACTGAACAAGGAATGGGGCGAGCTGACCATGAAGGTCGGTATGGCAGCCATGAAGGACCGTGAAGAAGTGGGTGCGGCTTCGGTCGATTACCTGATGTATTCCGGTTATGCATGCCTGGCGTACTTCTGGGCTGACATGGCCCGTCTGGCGGCTGAAAAGCTGGCGGCCGGCACGTCCGAAGAAGCGTTCTACAAAGCCAAGTTGCAAACTGCGCGCTTCTACTTCCAGCGCATCCTGCCGCGCACACGCGCACACGTTGCCACCATGCTGTCGGGCGCTGCCAACCTGATGGACATGAAAGAAGAAGACTTCGACCTGGGCTACTAAGTCCTGGCGGGTCATCTTCCAAAAGCCGCTTCTCCTTCGGGGGGAGCGGTTTTTTTTTGGTTGGCCTCATGTGGGAGCGGGCTTGCTCGCGATGGCATCACCACGGTCTTCCTGAAACACCGCGTCGCCTGAATCGCGAGCAAGCCCGCTCCCACAAAAAAATACATGACCATATATGCCTATATGGTCACAGCATGACCCTATGTATCGCCATTGTCGTTAAGCTAGACTGGGTCCTACATTAATCGCCGTTTACAGATTACGAGGTTTGCCATGGCTGACTACAAAGCGCCCCTGCGCGATATGCGCTTCGTCCTCAATGAAGTGTTCGAGGTCGCTACACTTTGGGCGCAATTGCCTGCGTTGGCAGACACCGTAGATGCTGAAACGGTAGAAGCCATTCTTGAAGAGGCGGGCAAGGTCACCGCTAAAAGCATCGCGCCGCTGAGCCGAAGCGGTGATGAAGAAGGGTGTCACTGGGACAACGGTGCGGTGACCACCCCCGCAGGTTTCGTCGATGCCTATCGCACCTACGCCGAAGGCGGCTGGGTCGGCGTTGGCGGTGATCCACAGTTCGGCGGCATGGGGATGCCCAAGGCGGTGTCGGCCCAGGTCGAAGAAATGATTAACTCCTCCGGCCTGTCCTTCGGCCTGTATCCGATGTTGACCGCCGGCGCCTGTGTGTCGATCAACGCCCACGCCAGCGAAGAACTGAAAACCACCTATTTGCCCAATATGTATTCGGGCGTGTGGGCCGGTTCCATGTGCTTGACCGAACCCCATGCCGGGACGGATCTGGGGATCATTCGCACCAAAGCCGAACCTCAAGTGGATGGCTCTTATAAAGTCAGTGGTACCAAAATCTTCATCACTGGCGGCGAACACGACCTGACGGAAAATATCATCCACCTGGTGCTGGCCAAATTGCCGGATGCGCCTGCCGGGCCCAAAGGCATTTCGCTGTTCCTGGTGCCGAAGTTCATGGTCAATGCCGATGGCAGCCTGGGTGATCGCAACCCGGTTACCTGCGGCTCGATTGAGCACAAAATGGGCATTCAGGCGTCTGCCACCTGCGTGATGAACTTCGATGAAGCTGTCGGCTACCTGGTGGGCGAGCCCAACCGTGGCCTGGCTGCGATGTTCACCATGATGAATTATGAACGCCTGGGGGTTGGCATTCAGGGTCTTGCCTGTGGCGAGCGCTCATACCAGAACGCGGTTGAATATGCCCGCGACCGCCTTCAAGGGCGTGCTGCAACCGGCGCTCAAGCCCCGGGCAAAGTGGCGGATCCGATCATCGTGCACGCGGACGTGCGCCGCATGCTGCTGACCATGAAGGCTTCGAACGAAGGGGGGCGAGCCTTTTCGACGTATGTTGCCAATCAGTTGGACATTGCCAAGTTCAGCGAAGACCCATCGGCGCGTGAGCGGGCTGATGGTCTGGTTGCCTTGCTGACGCCTGTGGCCAAAGCCTTCCTAACGGATCTTGGGCTTGAAACCACGGTGCACGGTCAGCAAGTGTTCGGCGGTCACGGCTACATTCGTGAGTGGGGCCAGGAGCAACTGGTGCGTGATGTGCGTATTACCCAGATCTACGAAGGCACCAACGGTATCCAGGCGCTGGATCTGGTGGGGCGCAAGATCGTGGGTAACCAGGGTGTTTACTATCGCCAGTTCGCTGACGAGATTCGTCAGTTCATCGCCTCGGCCAACAGCGATCTGAATGAGTTCACCCAGCCATTGGCGTCGGCTTTGGACACACTTGATCAGTTGACAGCCTGGGTGCTGGACCGCTCGCAAAACAACCCGAACGAGATCGGAGCCGCATCGGTCGAGTACCTTCAAGTTTTTGGTTACACGACGTATGCGTACATGTGGGCGTTGATGGCCAGGGCCGCGTTGGGCAAAGAGGCCGATGAAGCCTTTTATGCCAGCAAACTGGGCACTGCACGCTTCTACTTCGCACGTTTGCTGCCGCGGATCCATTCATTGAGCGCGTCGGTGAAGGCGGGCAGCGATTCCCTTTATCTGCTGGACGAGGCACATTTTTAAAGGGTTTATTAATTTGTAAGCATTTGCTTACATTGCATGCTGACAATCTCCCATATCGCCAGATTGGATCCAGAGGTAATCTACTTTCCATGGACGTAGAGCAGGAAGCTCAAAGCAACAACAGGGACACGTAGGATTCTGCCAGGATGGCGGAGTGAAAAGGATGTCAGGGAAACAGTCTGTAAAACCCCGCCTCGGCGGGGTTTTCTTTTTTGTGCGTCAGAATTTTTACTTTGACGTTAGATCCCTCCGTAGCAGCTGCTAGGCGGCTACAACGTTTGTTCATTGCTCTGCATCACATCCTCAAGCAGCGTGCGTAATAGCCCCAATGTGGCTTGCTGACGCTGCACATCACGGCACACCAGCCCGACCTTCAGCGGTACGCGAGGCTCACTCAGGGGTTTCCACAGCAATGTCTGGTCGTCATGTTGATGGCGCGAGCGCCCCGGCAATACGGTGGCCAGTTTGCTGTGGGGCAGGCTGTCGAGGATCCCGGCCATGGTATTCAACTCGGCCTGGACCTGCGGTCGACGGCCGAGGTTGGCGAGCTGGGTTTGCCAGATCTGGCGCACCTGGAACTCTTCCCCCAGCAACAGCATCGGCAGCTCTGCGGCCTGGCTCAGTGAAACCTTCTTGAACTCACGCAGCGGATGATCAGCCGGGATGACCAGTTGAAGCTCGTCTTCGTACAGCATCATGCCGTGCAGGCCTGGCTGGCGTGGCGGCAGGTAGCTGATACCAATATCGAGTGAACCATTGAGCAGGCGCCTTTCGATCTCGATGCCGGTCAACTCGTAAATCTGTACCACCAAATGGGGTTGGGCCTGGCGCACACGCTCCAGCATGTGCGGGACGAGGCTGGTGTGCACGGTTTGCAACACGCCGATGGCAATCGTGCGCAGGGCCTGGCCCTGGAAATGGTGCAAGGCCTCCTTGGCCCGCTGCAAACCATCGAGCAGTGGCAAGGCGTGGTTGTACAGCGTGTGCGCTGCAAGCGTGGGCAGCAGGCGTTTGCTGCTGCGCTCAAAAAGGCTGACATCGAGGTTGTGTTCGAGCTGGCGGATCTGCTGCGAAAGGGCTGGCTGCGAGATAGAAAGACGCTCGGCAGCACGGCCCACATGGCCTTCTTCATAGACCGCGACGAAATAACGCAGTTGCTTGAAATCCATAAGTAATACTTATCGAAAATGCTTAAAAAACGAAATGGCCCATTGGCCTTGAGGCGCCTAGTCTACGCCCATTCCACAAGGCTCATCGAGCCAGAGAGGCTGATGTGCAGCGGCGTTTTACATAGGCAGGGCAATAAACCCATCGAGAGGTTTACCTTCTATATGAAAAGCCGCAGGTTGCAAATCGAATCTGTTTATGGTCACAAGGTCCGCGTGCATGAACCTGTTTAACCTGCGTCGCCATTCCCCCAGTCTTGAAGAGATGGCTGCGCATTCGGCACCCTCGATATCTGGCAACCACCCTTCCCGTGAGTACCTTATGCCTTGCGTTGAGCGCGAAGCCCATGTGTTTGTGCGCGGACAAGGTTCGTGGATGTGGGACAGCGACAGCCGTGCGTACCTGGATTTCACCCAGGGCGGGGCGGCCAACAGCCTGGGCCACAGCCCGGCGGTGCTGGTCAAGGCGATGGCCGACCAAGCGCAATCCTTGATGAACCCAGGTGCGGGTTTTTTAAACCGGGGGATGCTGGATTTGGCGCATCGCTTGTGTGAAAGCACTGGCAGCGATCAAGTGCATTTGCTCAATACCGGCGCTGAGGCCAACGAGGGCGCAATCAAGCTGGCGCGCAAATGGGGGCAACTGCATCGCGGGGGCGCACACCGGATTATCACGGCCAGCCGCAGTTGTCATGGCCGCAGTTTTGGTGCGATGTCGGCCTCGGGCAGCGCGACGCTGGATAACCGTTTCGAGCCGCAACTGCCGGGCTTTATCAATGTGCCGTTCAACGACTTGCCCGCGTTGCATGCGGCCGTCGATGCACAGACCGTGGCCATCATGCTGGAACCGGTGCAAAGCGAAGCCGGCGTGATCCCGGCAACCGAGCATTACCTCAAGGGTGTGGAGCGTTTGTGCCGCGAGTTGGGGATTTTGCTGATTCTGGATGAAGTCCAGACCGGCATGGGCCGTTGCGGCACGCTGCTGGCGGAGCAGAATTACGGCATTCGCGCCGACATCATCACCCTGGGCAAGGGCCTGGGCGGGGGAGTGCCACTGGCTGCGCTGCTGGCTCGCGGCAAGGCGTGCTGCCTGGCGCCAGGCGAACTGGGCGGCACCCATCATGGCAATGCCTTGATGACCGCAGCAGGCTTGGCAGTGCTCGACACGATGCTGGAGAAGGGCTTTTTGCAGCAGGTCCGTGACGCGGGGCAGCACTTGCGCGAAGGCCTGGGCCGTTTGGCCAATAGTTATGCACAGGGTGAATTGCGTGGGCAGGGTCTGCTGTGGGGGCTGACCTTATCGGACGACTCGGCCCAGGCGGTGGTCAAGGCGGCGCTGTACGAGGGGTTGCTGATCAGCGCGCCGCAACCTGATTGCCTCCGGTTTACCCCGGCACTGTGCGTCAGCAAGGGCAACATAGATGAAATGCTGCTGCGTCTGGCCCGGGCCTTTGCCCGTGTTCGCACGGCCCAGTTGCAGTGCCGTCGCGGTGTTGCGGTCTGACTGCATCGGCCACACAGAATTTAAAGAACCGTCTCGCGGTATAACGCGTCGCCCTGTGCCTGATTTCTTCGGCACGGGGCGTTTTTTTGTCTGTGGATAAGTGCTGACTGAACCTTTGGCCTGAGCTCGCAGTCGATTGTCGGTAGGGCTTGATTGAGCCCGCCAATCATTGGGAGCTGTGAATATGGACCTTATCAAAATCATCTTCGCCATCCTGCTTCCGCCGTTGGGCGTATTTATGCAAGTGGGTTTTGCAGGGGCATTTTGGCTGAATATTCTGCTGACGTTGTGCGGTTACATTCCGGGGATCGTGCACGCGGTGTGGATTATCGCCAAGCGCTAGTGCGGCAACTGATTCGCGTGGGAGCGGGCTTGCTCGCGATTCAGGCAACTCGGTCCATCAGGCCGGTTGAGTTGATGCTATCGCGAGCAAGCCCGCTCCCACGGGATCAGTGCGTCAATAATTGGCTGTAAAACAACCATTCCTGTTCCAGTGCGTGGGCCTGGTTGCTGGCCTTGCGAAAACCGTGGCGCTCGTCGGGGTAGTAATGGGCCTTGGCCGGGATGCCGTTGGCTTGCAAGGCCAGAAGCATGTCCCGGGTTTGTTGCGGCACCACGACAGCGTCCAGTTCACCCTGGAAGAAAATCACCGGCACCCTGATCTGGCTGGCGTGTAACAGTGGGGTGCGAGCCGCGTAGCGCTGGGCATCGCGCTCCGGATCGCCGATCAGCCAGTCCAGGTAATCACCTTCAAACTTGTGGGTGGCACGGGCCAGGGCAATCGGGTCGCTGACGCCATACAGGCTGGCACCTGCCCGAAATACGTTGTTGAACGCCAACGCGCACAGCGTGGTGTAGCCACCTGCACTGCCACCGCGAATAAATGCCTTGCCGGGGTCAATCAGTCCTTGTTCGGCGAGATAGCTGACCACCGCGCAGGCGTCTTCCACATCCACGTCTCCCCATTTCAGATGCAGGGCTTGCCTATAGGCACGGCCATAGCCGCTGCTGCCGCGATAGTTGAGGTCGGCCACGGCAAAGCCGCGCTGGGTCCAGTATTGGATACGCGGGTCGAGCATCGGGTAGCAGGCAGACGTCGGGCCGCCGTGGATAAACACCACCACGGGCGGTTTGATTTCGCCCTGCATCGAGGGGTAGAAAAAACCGTGTGCCTGGCCCCCGCCTGAGGGATAGCACAGGGTCTGCGGACGGCTGATGTGCTCGGGAGGCAGCGGCGCAACGCCACCGGCCAGCACGTCGACGCAGTGGTCGGTGCGACTGATGCGCACCACTGCCGATGGATAGACAGGCGACGCGGCAATGCAATAGATGAACTCATCATCCAGTGCCAGGCTGCGAAAGCGACTGTATTCGCCGGTGAAGTCGTCAATGGTGCCGTCAGCCGTGCGGATACCCAAATGCCCGAAACCAGCCTCGGTCCAACTGGCGAGGTAGGCCTGCTCGCCCATCGGCAGCCAGGTGCTGGCGCCCAATTGCCAAGGTGCAGGGGCATGGTCGGCGTGGGCGCTGGGTGCAGGCATCAGGCCCTCACCCGACTCGGCCCACGGCTGCCAGAACCCCGCGCGGTCGGTCAGGCAATGCAGGCGATTGTGTTCGTCGAAGCGCGGTTGTTGCAGCGATTCTTCTGCGAGATCGCCCGCCAGGCAATGCGCGGGGTTCCAGCGCCCAGCGGTTTGGCCTTCAGCCAGCATCAAGCGGGTCGAGGTCCACGGCTGATGGGGACGGCTCCATTCGATCCAGGCCAGGCGCTGGCCGTCGGGGCTCGGTGTGGGCGCTGCGTAGAAGTCGGCACCTTCGGCCAGAACCTGGCGCTCCAGGGTGCTCAGGTCGATGCTGACCAGTCGATGTTGATCGAGGTGTTCTTCGACAGCCAGCACCTGGCCCGCAGCAAACTGCACGTCGCCATAACGGCAGGCGCCCTGGGTCAGGGGCTGCGGGGCAGTGCCGTCCAGGGGTTGCCGGTACAGCTGCTGGTCGGCCTCGTTGACGAACACCACGGCGTCATCACTCAGGCAAAACGCGCCGCCGCCGTACTCGTAGACCCGGCTGCGTACGCTGAAACCGTCGGGCGTCAGGCAACAAGCCTGGCCGTCGCGCCAATGCCAGATGCGACAGGCAGCGTCCTGTGGTCGGTATTCGTTCCAGAACAGGCCCTGTGGGCCGACGCGCAATTCTGCGAAATCGACCCCGGCGGCCACAGCGAGCGCGGCGCTGAACGGTTCAGCCTTTAGCGATGAGACGTGAGTTTCGTTCATTTCGGAAGGCCAATTGTTCAATGGTCTGGGTGGCGTGCTCTGCTTCTTCGCGCGCCTTGAGAATCAGGTCGTGTTGGGGCGATTTACTGCAGACCGGGTCGGCGTTGCTGGCGTCCCCGGTGAGCATAAAGGCCTGGCAACGGCAGCCGCCGAAGTCCTTTTCTTTCTCGTCGCACGAGCGGCAAGGCTCGGGCATCCAGTCATAACCGCGAAAACGGTTGAAGCCAAACGAGTCGTACCAGATGTGCTGCATGGTGTGGTCGCGCACATTGGGAAACTCGACCGGCATTTGCCGTGCACCATGACACGGCAGGGCCGTGCCGTCAGGCGTCACGGTCAAAAAGATGCTGCCCCAGCCGTTCATGCAGGCTTTTGGGCGTTCTTCGTAATAATCCGGGGTGACGAAAATCAGCTTGCAGGGGTGGCCCTGGGCTTCAAGTTTGGCGCGGTATTCATTGGTGATGCGCTCAGCACGGACAAGCTGCTCTTTGGTCGGCAGCAAGCCGACGCGGTTGAGCTGGGCCCAGCCGTAAAACTGACAGGTGGCAAGCTCAACAAAGTCGGCCTCAAGGGCGATGCACAGCTCGATGATGCGGTCGATTTTGTCGATATTGTGCCGATGGGTGACGAAGTTCAGCACCATCGGATAGCCGTGTGCCTTCACGGCGCGGGCCATTTCGAGCTTTTGCGCGAAGGCTTTTTTCGAGCCGGCCAGCAGGTTGTTCACTTGCTCGTCACTGGCCTGGAAACTGATCTGGATGTGGTCCAGCCCGGCTTTTTTGAAGTCGCTGATCTTTTGCTCGGTCAAGCCAATGCCCGAGGTGATCAGGTTTGTGTAGAAACCCAGCTTGCGGGCTTCGCCGATCAGCTCGGCCAGGTCCTGACGTACCAGTGGCTCGCCCCCGGAGAAGCCCAGTTGGGCAGCCCCCATCTCCCGTGCCTCACGAAAAACCTTGATCCACTGCTCGGTGCTCAGCTCTTTGCCTTGCTGGGCAAAGTCCAGCGGGTTGGAGCAGTACGGGCATTGCAGCGGGCAGCGATAGGTCAGTTCGGCCAGCAACCACAGCGGCAAGCCCACTTCGGGCTTGGGTGGCAACGCCATCGGGCTGTCAGGCGAGTTCGATCCAGTGCTCTGCACGAGCGACCTCCATAAATTGCTCGATGTCTGCACCGAGCTCGGGTACGCCGGGGAACTGTTTGTCCAGTTCGCCAATGATGGCCGCGACATCGCGCTGGCCGTCGATCAGGCCGCCAATCAGTGCGGCACTGTCATTGAGTTTGATCATGCCTTCGGGGTACAGCAGTACGTGGCCTTTTTGCGCCGGTTCGTATTGAAAACGGTAGCCGGTGCGCCAGGTCGGGACTTTGCTGCGATCAAAGCTCATAGGGTGATTCCTTTATGCCAGACACGTTCGCGGGTCACGCTGTGGTACGGCGGGCGGTCAAGCTCGTAGGCCATGGTCATGGCATCGAGCATGCTCCAAAGAATGTCGAGTTTGAACTGCAGAATTTCCAGCATGCGCTGCTGGCCTTCGTAGGTGGTGTAGTGCTGCAGGGTAATCGCCAGCCCGTGCTCCACGTCGCGCCGAGCCTGGCCCAGGCGGGTGCGGAAGTACTCGTAGCCGGCCGGGTCGATCCACGGATAGTGCTGGGGCCAACTGTCCAGGCGCGACTGATGGATCTGCGGCGCGAACATCTCGGTCAGCGAGCTGCTGGCGGCTTCCTCCCAACTGGCGCGGCGGGCGAAGTTGACATAGGCGTCCACCGCGAAGCGCACGCCGGGCAGTACCAGTTCCTGGGACCGCAGTTGGTCCGGGTCCAGGCCGACGGCCTGGCCCAAACGCAGCCAGGCCTCGATGCCGCCGTCTTCGCCGGGGGCTCCGTCGTGGTCGAGCAGGCGCTGAATCCACTCGCGGCGCACTTCGCGGTCCGGGCAGTTGGCCAGGATGGCGGCGTCCTTGAGCGGAATGTTGACCTGATAGTAGAAGCGGTTGGCGACCCAGCCCTGAATCTGCTCGCGGGTCGCGCGGCCTTCGTACATCGCCACCTGATAGGGGTGGTAGATGTGGTAATAAGCGCCTTTGGCACGCAGCGCGGCCTCGAATTCGGCGGTGGAGAGTGGGGCTTGGGTCACGTGTGTTCTCCAGTCATGTGGGAGCGGGTTTACTCGCGATGGCATCACTGCGGTTTGTCAGTCACACCGCGTCGTTTGTATCGCGAGCAAGCCCGCTCCCACAGGGGATGGGTGAATTATTACAACTCGATACTCATGCCATCAAAGGCGACTTCAACGCCCCGGCGGGCCAGTTCGGCACGCTCGGCGGAGTCTTCGTCGAGGATCGGATTGGTGTTGTTGATGTGGATAAGGACTTTGCGTTGGCCGGGCAGTTGCTCCAGCACTTCGAGCATGCCGCCGGGGCCATTTTGCGCCAGGTGGCCCATCTCGCGGCCGGTGCGGGTACCGACGCCACGACGCTGCATCTCGTCGTCGTCCCACATCGTGCCGTCCACCAGCAGGCAATCGCTGCCCGCCATGATGTCCAGCAACGGTGCATCAACCTTGCCCAGCCCCGGGGCGTAGAACAGTTTGCCGCCAGTGCGCAGGTCTTCGACGATCAGGCCAATGTTGTCGCCCGGGTGCGGGTCGAAACGGTGCGGCGAATACGGCGGCGCCGCACTGCGCAACGGCAGCGGGCTGAAACGCAGGTTGGGGCAGGCCGGTATGGTGAACGAGCCTTCAAGCTCGATACGGTTCCAGTTCAGGCCACCGTTCCAGTGCTTGAGCATGGTGAACAGCGGGAAGCCTGTGCTCAGGTCCTCGTGGACCATGTCGGTGCACCACACATCATGGGGGCAACCTTCGCGCAGGCTGAGCAGGCCGGTGGTGTGATCGATCTGGCTGTCCATCAGGATGATCGCGCTGATCCCGGTATCACGCAGGGCGCGGCCCGGCTGCATCGGGGCGAAGCTTTGCAGTTGCGCACGAATATCGGGCGAGGTATTGCACAGTACCCAGTTCACACCGTCATCGGAAATCGCAATGGAGGACTGAGTGCGGGCGGTGGCACGCAGGGTGCCATCACGAAAACCCGCGCAGTTGACGCAGTTGCAGTTCCACTGCGGGAATCCACCGCCAGCGGCGGAGCCTAGAATCTGGACGAACATGGCGTGTTCTCTTGCGATGCTGAAAATAAAAACGCCCCGGCGAACCGAGGCGTTGGGCTGCTCTGCTGGGCTCTTTTACTCAAGAGGCCGGGCAGATCAACGGCTTGCGAAGTACATGGTGACTTCAAAGCCAATGCGCAGATCGGTGTAAGCAGGTTTAGTCCAAGCCATGAGGTGACTCCTTCAGTGAGTGGGTGAATGGGTGTCTCTTGATTAGTCCAGCTCCCGAGGGAGTTGTTCAAACGCTTAGGTGACTATGTTACTAAATTTGACGGTTTTTGAACGCTCAATGTCGAAGAAAGCCCGTTACGTGGTTGGTAACGATCAGCTTCTCCCTTGATAAAACGTTTCAGTCTCCGGGCTTGTAGCCAAGCATAACCAACGGCTTTGCGGCGAGTTAATGTGCTCGGCCGCCTTCAGTGTAGTGCCTTGATCCAGCGTCATAAGTGCTGTGTAGAGGGCTGTCAGGTAATCCGACGGGTGGCCCGCCAGTTTGGCTTGCCATAACAACTCACCGGCCTGGAGCACGCCCAGGGCCTCGGTCGAGAATTGTTGTGCCAAGGCAGTACGGGCTTGGGTGAAAGATATTTCATCCAGCGTCGAGATCAATTTCGGCAACTCCACGAGGAAATTCTGGATGTGCTCAAAGATCTGCGTCGTTGAGGCGTGAGGCGATTGCACCCCGAACAGCAGCCCGGTTTGACCATTGATTTGGCGCAGGCCGCTGAACACGGCATAACCCAATTGCAACTCGACCCGCAGACGTTGATAAAACGGGGTTTGCATCACATGGGCGAGCATGCGCCAGGGGGCTTCGTCAGCCAGCGTTGCCTCGGGGGTCGGGCAAAACAGGATGAGCGCGTGTTCGCTGGAATCACAGGCTTCGGTGTGCCAATGGCGATGGGCTGGCTGCTCGCGATGCTGCGCCAGATGCGCATCCGGGGTGCCGGGAACCTTGTGCAGTACAGGTGTGATCAAGGCCTGCGTGGTGGCGGGCAGGCCGACAGCCAAGCCGTCCCAGTGCGCCTTGGACCAGTCGTGTTGCTGATCGTTGAGTGCAGACTCGCTGGCTGGCTGGCACAGCTCGGGCAGGCGTTTGATCAGTTGGCGAATCGGCATCAAGGTGGCGCCAGGGGACAGGTTGCCCGGCGGCTTGGCCGATGGTGCGCTGAGCACGCGCAGCGCGTGCTCGAGAATGGCGGGCATTGGCTCGTGGAAACCGGACATTTTCAGCAGCCAGTCATTGCCTGACCCATTGAGCGACACTTCAACCCCAGCCTGTCTGGCATCGAGTATCAGCGAGCGCAGGCTGTTTTCCAGTGACGCCAGCAGATCGTCAGCTGGCTTTGCGGGCAGACGCCAGCGCAGATAAATCGCCGCTTCGCCGCTGTGACTGGGCACTGCGGTGCTGAAACTCATGGCAGACACGTCGCGGCGAGTGCGCAAGCGGTCCTGGGCAAAGGTGCGCAAGCCACGGTGAGCGCTGGTTTGCCCACGAATCAGGCCGGCGCTGACCGGCTCTTTCGCCGCGTGAAGATACGGATTGGGTGCAGGCAAATGCCAGGCCTGTTGCGATGACGGCATGGGCGCAGGCTGCATCTGTTCGAGCACAGCCTTGAGGGTTATTACGCCCTGATCCGACAGGCCGGGGGTACGTTGCTCGCAATCACGGCGGGCCAGTTCCAGCGCGCCACTGACGTCTTGCTGACGCTGCTGCAGAAGGCGGAACTCCTCACGCAGCGTGGGCCAGTCCTGCTGTGCGCTGAAAAACGCCAGCCAGTCATGGAACGTGTCGCGAATCTGCATGGCCTGCGGGGCAATATCGATGGTGGCTTTGAACTCGATCTGCAGCAGTGCCTGGCTCTTGAAGTGATAGAGCGGTGTGGCTTTCAGGGTGTCGATCAATCCCTGTTCGCGTAATTGTGCGAGCAGGCCGTCGGGCTTGTCTGCGTTGATCCAGTGGCACAGAAAATCCAGGGCCTGGGCGGACTCTGGCGGCAACTGTTCCAAGGCGAACATCAGGCTCAGGGACGGGCCGTCCATGTGTTGATACTGGGGTTCAACGCCGGTCAGCAGCGCTGGCGGGCAAGCCTGCAGCAGGGTGTCGCCTGGGCGCAACACGGCGCTGCAACGTTCAGCCAGGACGATCAAGTCATGGGTTGATTGCGGACCGCTCAGACTCAAGGTCATTTGCCCGGTCTGATAGAACCCTTGGTAAAAGTCTTCCAGGGCTTGCTGAAAGCTTGCGCGCGGCACGGGCAGGCTGTAACGGTTGCCTGCATGGAATGCCCGCAGCGGATGAGCAGGGTTCAGTGGCTGAAAAAACTTCATCTCCCGCTGGGCAGACGTTTCGCGGGCCCAGGCGATAAATTCGGCGTGCAGTACTTCACGTTCGCGAAGCTGGTCATCCAGAGCCATGCGCGGATGGGCGAGCATGTCGCACAAGCGCTCAAGCCCGCCGTCAAAGGCGGCCGGTGGCAGCTCGAAAAAGAAGTCGGTATGTCGCTCGCAGGTTTTGGCATTGACCTGGCCGCCGTGGCGCTGCACGTAAGCCATCAGGTTGTCTGCCGCCGGGAAGCGCGCGGTGCCCAGAAACAGCAAGTGCTCCAGGAAATGCGCGAGGCCGGGCCACGCGGCGGGCACATCGTGGCTGCCTGCGGCAACCCGTACAACGGCCGCACAGCGCTTGAGGCGCAGCTCATGGCGCACGCAGAGGGTCAGACCGTTTTCAAGTGTCAGACGTTGGGGGTGAGGGTGATTCAGCGCAGGCATGGGCACTTCCGGAACAGAGATGCGCTCATGCTAGCGGATTTAGCGCTTGCTCAGCTCGCGATAAAGTTCGGGGCGACGGTCCGCCAGGTAAAAATTCCCGGTTTTGGCATCCGCCAGTTGCTGACGTTGCAGGGTCGCAATCAGCAGGCTTTGCTCATGCCCGGCCAGCGCTATTTGCTTGCCGTCGGGCGCGGCGATACTGCTTTGGCCGCAGTAATGGATCTCGCCTTCATGCCCGCAATAGTTGGCGTAGGCCACATAGCACTGGTTCTCGAAGGCGCGGCACCGCACCGTGACATCGGCGATGAAGTCGTAGGGCGCCATATTGGCGGTGGGCACCACAATCAACTCGGCACCGGCCAGCGCCAGGCGGCGGGTGTTCTCCGGGAATTCAAGGTCGTAGCAAATCAGCAGGCCAAGCTTCCAGCCATTGAGTTCGATGACCGGGAATGAATCAGGGCCTTTGCTGAACATCGAGTGATCGAGTTCGCCGAACAGGTGGGTTTTACGGTAGTTGCACAGGCTTTTGCCGTGGGCGTCGATCAACTGCACGCTGTTGTAGATCTGCCCGTCTGCACCGCGTTCGGGGTAGCCGTAGGCAATGGCCATGCCAGTGGCTTTTGCCAGTTCGCCAATCTGTCTCGCGGCGTCGCCGTCGTGGGTTTGCGCGAGTCTGGCCACGGCCTGGGCGCCGATGTTGTAGCCCGTGAGGAACATTTCGGGCAGGACCAGCAGGTCGATGTTTTCGGCTTGCCGTGCAATGTCATTCAAGCGCTGCAGATTGCCCGCCACATCCAGGGGCAGAGGCGTGCATTGGTAAAGGGCGACGCGCATGGGGTTCTCCTGGTGGTCAAATTTCCCGTTGAAACTGGCGCTGACAAATTTCGTAGCAGCTGCCGAAGGCTGCGTCCGGTGACGCAGTCGTCGTAAATCCAGGTACTGCGGTGTGACAGATGGATTTGGGACTTGGATTTTACGATTGCTACGCAATCGGACGTAGCCTTTGGCAACTGCTACGAAAGCGGTTTGAGGTCTCCCACAGGGATCAATCCGGCAATGCAATCGGGCCGATTTCGTGGAACACATCGCCCGGTCCGGGGTTGGCCGCGTGGGTGCTGCCGCCAAAGTGGGTCATGATGCCCCACACCGCGTTCAATGAAGTCTGTACCGCACCTTCCACCCAGGCCGGGGTCCACGACACGTCGTCGCCAGCGATAAAGATCCCCCGCTGTTCGCCGGGCATGTCCTGCTGCATGAAGTGTGCGTACATGCGCTGGTTGTAACGGTAATGCCCCGGCAGTGCGCCCTTGAAGGCGCCCAGAAAGTGCGGGTCGGCTTCCCACGACACCGTGATCGGATCGCCGATGATGCGGCTGGCGATGTCCACTTTGGGGTAAATCTTTTTCAACGAATCGAGGGCCAGCTTCACGCGCTTTTCCACTGGGTGCGGGAGCATTTTCAGCGCATCGCTCATCCACGAGTACGACAGGCAAATCACCCCCGGCTTGTCGTCACCGTTGTCGAACAGGTAAGTGCCGCGGGTCAGGCGATCAGTGAGGGTCATGCTCATCAGGTCACGGCCAGTCTCGGGGTCTTTGTCTTTCCAGAACGGGCGGTCGACCATGACAAAGGTTTTGGAGGATTGCATGTAGCGTGTACGGTCCAGTGCCATCCACACTTTTTGGGAGAACAGCGACTCTTCACATTCGATCTGGGTGGTCAGCAGCCAGCTTTGACAGGTCACCAGCACCGCTTCATATGGACGAGTCACCCCGAGTATGTCGGTGACGGAAAACATCCCGTCCTCTGAACGAGAGATGGCCTTGACCCCGGTACGTGGTGCGCCGTGGTGGAGCGAACTCAGACTGGTGCCAGCAGGCCAATGGGCGCAGCGCTCGGGCGCGTGACGCCAGATCCCCAGGGGTACTTGCTCAACACCGCCAACCACCAGGTGTTGGTGATCGTCGCAGTTGGTCATCACCACACGGAAAATCTCGAGCATCGAGTTGGGGAAGTCGGAGTCCCAGCCACCGGTGCCGAACCCCACCTGGCCAAACACTTCGCGGTGCTGGAACGACAGCTTGGCGAAGGCCTTGGACGTGGCGACGAAGTCGTAGAACGTGCGGTCGTCCCACAGGGGAACCAGGGTGTTCCACAGCTCTTTCAGGCGAGGCACGTCTCGGTCGCGGATGGCCTGCTGAATATCGCCAAAGCGTGAGCCCGCTTCCAGCGCGTCCGCCCAGGCATCGGCCACTTCCTGAAACAGCGCAGGCAGGTCCGCCAGTTTTTGTGCGTAGAAAGTCTGGCCTTCAAGGTCAATCACGGTGCTGCCCGACGCGGGCGTCAGCGGGTTGGGGAAGGGTTTGGTCTCCAGGCCCAGCTTGTCGACGTAGTGATAAAACGCCGTGGAAGACACCGGGAAACGCATGCCGCCGAGTTCGGCGATAACCCCTTCGCTGCCCTCAAAGGCTTGCGAGCGCAGACGTCCGCCCATCTTCGACGCTTCATATACCACGGGTTTGAGGCCCAGTTTCATCAGCTCATAAGCCGCCACCATCCCGGCCATCCCGGCGCCGACAATCGCCACCTCAGCCCCCAGCTTGTGTGCCGGGATGCTGCCCAGGCCCGCCGGGTGTTCGATCCAGTCATCAAAGGCAAACGGAAAGTCCGGGCCGAAGATGGTGATGGGTTTTTTGCCGTCGTTAGGGTGGCGATTATTCTTGTTCATGGCTGACCTTGCTGGCGACTCACGCATAACGTTGAGTATAGGAAAAGACAGGCACCATGATAGGGAGCGTGGAACACGGTAATAAGACGCAAACTGTCGTCGTTATGGCTTTTGTTTAGTCAATGTGACGAAGCTGGAAGTCGAAGTGACTTATCCGCGATCAACTTTGCTGCTGAGGATGATGGAGGTGGTGGTTTTCTCGACGCCCTCGACGCTGCCGATCTGGTCGAGCAATTGGTCCAGTTGCTCGGGAGAATCACTGCGCAGCCAGGCCACGTAATCGAACTCGCCACTGACCGCGCACAGTTGCTGCACCTGGGCCATTGCGCTCAAGCGCCGGACCACCTCTTTGCCTGAGCGTGGCTGTACGGTAATCCCGACATAAGCCTGCAAGCCGCCATCAATCAAGCGCTGCCCCAGGCGAACCCCGTAACCGGTGATCACCGACGTTTTCTCCAGTCGTGCCAGCCGAGATGTCACGGTGGTGCGCGCAATTCCCAACTGGCGAGCCAGCATCGCAACGCTTTCCCGTGCATTGAGCTGCAAGGCCGCAATCAATTGGCGGTCGATTTCATCCAGCGCGGGAGGGCGGGTATCAGGCACGTGAAGCTCCAAAGGCATGGGCGTGGTGGGCGGTCATGGTACAGGGCTGCGGCACCACTTTGCTGGTGGGCGGATTTTAAGAGTGAGCGCCCGGGGTTGTCACACTTTGTCCAATCTACAGGGGTGTAGATGATTACGATTCTCTTTTAAGTTGAATCATAAGGACGCTTCATGCATTCGTCTCTTCGCTTTCACCCATTGCCCCTGTGGGTTCGTCTGGCCTTGGCTGCAGGCGCATCCGGCACGCTGGGGACTTCTGTCCAGGCGGCAGATCCGCAAGCACTGACCCTTGATGAAATGGTCGTTACGGCTTCCGGTTACGAGCAGAGCATCGAGGATGCGCCCGCCTCGATCACGGTGATTGATGGGGAGACGCTTCGCCGCAAATCCTATCGGGACCTGGGCGACGCCGTGCGTGACGTTGAAGGTGTAGTGGTCAACGGCGGGGCCAATGAGACGGATATCTCCATTCGTGGCATGCCAGCCGATTACACCCTGATTCTGGTCGATGGCAAACGCCAGAGCGCCCGTGAGTCGCGGGTCAACGGCAACAGCGGTTATGAGCAGAGCTTCGTGCCGCCAGCCGCGGCCATTGAGCGCATCGAGGTGGTTCGAGGGCCGATGTCATCGCTGTATGGCTCGGATGCCATTGGCGGGGTGATTAACGTGATCACCCGCAAAGTGTCGCCCCAGTGGGGCGGCTCTGTGGGCTACGACTACTCGGCGCGCCAGCACAGCGACCAGGGGAATGCCCGCCAGACCCAGTTCTACCTCAGTGGTCCGCTGCGCGAGGATTTTCTCGGTTTGCAGGTCTGGGGCCGTTATCTGGACCGTCAGGCGGACGACGACATCGAGCAAACCAATGGTTTCAGCAATGCCGATCATCGTGACCTGACCGCGCGGCTGGCATTCACCCCGACAGTCGACCACGACATCCTGCTGGAAGCGGGCGCCACGCGCCTCAAGAACGGCGATGGCGTGAGCGCAAACTGGGCCACCCGCGAACAAGAGAACAATCGCGATCACTGGTCGCTGTCACACCAGGGGCGCTGGGGCTGGGCGACGTCGGACATGGCGTTGTTCCAGGAAACGTCCAGCCGTGAGGGCAAGGCGACACCTGCGCAAACGGATATCTACGGCCGCAAGCCCGAGATCAAGAGCACGGTGTTTGACGCCAAACTGGTGGTGCCGACCGCGCACAATGTCAGCACCGTCGGTGTGCAGTGGAATGAAAGCCAGCTGACCGACTGGAACCAGGGCCTGGGTGATCGCGTCGATTACGAGTTCTCAGTGGTACAGAAGGCCGTGTTTGCCGAAAACGAATGGGCGATGACCGATACCTTTGCCCTGACCACCGGATTGCGCCTGGACCACCACGAACAGTACGGCACCCACGCCAATCCGCGAATCTACGGGGTGTGGCGCGCAACCGACAACTGGACCCTCAAGGGCGGCATCGCCCGTGGCTTCAAGGCGCCGGAGCTGCGTGCCGTGGTCAAGGACTACGCCTACCTGCGCCGCAATCGCTTCGTGATGTTTGGCAACCCGGACCTCAAGCCCGAGTCGAGCACCAACTACGAAATGTCCGCGCTGTGGTCCAATCGCGACAATTTGTCGGCAGGCGCGACGGTGTTCTATAACGACTTCAAAGACAAACTCTCTACCGTCACCACTGATGAGCGATGGAATGGCTACATCGTCATGGATCGCGTCAATGTCGACAAGGCCGTGATCCAGGGCGTTGAGCTGACCGGTCAATGGGATGTCAGCGACAGCGTCTTGCTCAAGGCCAACTACACCTACACCGACTCTGAACAGAAAAGCGGCGCCAACGCCGGTGCCCCGCTGGCGTTGACCCCCAAACAGAAAGCCAACGTGCGCGGCGAGTGGGTGGTGACGGACCGTGCCCAGGCCTGGGCGTCCGTCAGCTATTACGGTGAAGAAACCGGCAACACCCTGGCTGACGTGCCGGCACCGGGTTACACCACGGCCGATATCGGCGGCTCTTACGAACTCACAGACTCGATCACGTTGAACAGCTCACTGAACAACCTGACGGACAAGCGTCTGGACGACGAAACCTACGGCACGGTGAACTACGGTCGCACCTTGTGGATGGGGGCTACGCTGAACTTCTGACCAGGGCCATCGGCAGTCTGACCACGGCGCACAACCCGGCGGGCGGTCGATTTTCCAGCAGCAGTTCACCGCCGTGGGCTTGCACGCAGGCGCGGGCGATGGCCAGGCCCAGGCCGATGCCGCCATTGTGAGAGCCGTCGGCGGCGCCAAACTGTACGAAGGGCTCGAACACTTTGCTGAGCCATTCTTGCGGCAGGCCCTGGCCGTGATCGAGAATTTCCAGTCGCAGGGTGCCGGGGTCCTCCTGGTACAGCGTCAACGTGGCATCTGCGGCGTGACGCAGTGCGTTGTCGATCAGGTTGGTCAAGGCCCGCTTCAACGCCAGGGGACGGCAGGTGAGCATGATCGGCGCCGCGCCTGACCAGGTGACCGGCTGCTTCATGAGTCGGTAGCGCTTGGCCAGATCCTCCAGCATGTCATTCAGCACGATTGTCAGCGTGGGCTCCTGCACGGCATCGTCACGAACGAAGTTGAGGGTTGCACCCACCATCGCACTCAACTCATCCAGGCTTTCGAGCATGTCCTCGCGGGCCGGGCTCTCTTCCAGCAGTTCCAGCAGCAGCCGCAGTTCAGTGATGGGCGTGTTCAGGTCGTGGCTGAGCGCCGCGAGCATTCGGGTACGGCCTTCTACATGGCGGGCGATATTGGCTTGCATGGTGTTAAAGGCCGCCGTCAGGTCACGTGCTTCTTGTGGGCCGGTCAGAGGCAGTGGCGCAATCCATTCCCCGCGGCTGACGCGTTCGGTGGCCTGGGCCAGGGTCTTGACCGGACGCACTACGCGGCTGATGCAGAACATCACGATCAACAGCACCGGAACGGTCGTCACCGGCAGACTGTACGCCAGCATATTTCCCCATTCGTAGGCGCCTGCCGGATGTTGCAGGGCGTTGAGGTAGCGGCCGTCGGGCAATTCGATACTGCTGCGCAGCCGCAGGGGGGCCCAGCCGTCGGGGCTGAACACGCGCCCCCGGGCATGGTCGCCACTGACCCGTTCCAGTTGCATGGCCACGCGCACGTCCTGGGGCAGTTGCAGTTGCTCGCGCAGGGCGCTGGCCATTCGCTGTTCTTCGGCACGCATGGCAAAGGGTTCGACGTCGGCCTGGGTGGAGATCCAGAAACGTGCATCTGCGCTGGTGATCGCCCCCAGCAGCCGGTCGAAGACCTCGTCCTGGGCTTCCATGGCCACATGATGGGCGGTCACCAATCGCTCAAGGCTCATGGTGCGCGACAGGGGATGGATCAACGCGCCGGTGTGTTGCACAAACACAATGGCGATGACATTGGAGGCGAGCAGCGCGAGCAACAACAAGGCACTGAGTTGATGCAGCATCTTGCGGGGCCACAGGGCGCGCAGACGATTCATGGCGCTTGCAACGTGACATCGGCCGCAAACAGATAACCGCCGCCCCAGACCGTGCGCAGTAACTCGGGCTCCCCGGCGCTGTACGCCAGCTTGCGGCGCAGGCGACTGACCTGGCGGTCGATGGCGCGGTCGCTGACATCGCTGTCGGTGGCGGTCGTGAGATCAATCAGGCGTTCGCGAGGCAGCAGCGTATTGGGTTGGTCGAGAAACACCTGCAGCAGTTTGCTCTCCACCGTGCTGAGCACAATCTGCGCCCCTTGATCACGGGTCAGCGTGGCGTGACTGGGGTTATACAGCCAGCCAGCGAACCGATAACAGGGGCTCATCTTCAGGGCGCTTGCCGATGCAACCTGCTTCGCGGCGCCAGGACGGTGGCGACGCAACACACTGTTGATCCGCGCAACCAGCTCCCTCGGTTCAAAGGGTTTGGTCACATAGTCGTCTGCTCCCAGGTCGAGGCCACGTACCCGATCTGCCGAAGTGTCCCGGGCGGTCAGCAGAATCACCGGCGTGTCGGCGCGCCGATGCAGCCTGCTGCACAAGTCAAAGCCATCGCCATCGGGTAACGACACATCGAGAATGATCACGTCAAAGGCGTGTTGCTTGAGCAATTGCCACATGCCCGCGGCGTCCGCTGCCGTGCGCACATCAAACGTGTGGCGGCGCAGGTACGCAGCCAGCGGTTCGCGAATTTTGCGGCTGTCGTCGACGATGAGTACGCAGGGCGCCGTGTTCGGGGGAAGGGGGGTCATGGCGGGTAGAAACACCGGGAGAAACAGATGGCAATGATACTACTAGCATTTCTCAGTTGTATCTCTGTGCGCAGAGGCTACGGGCCGCTGATCCCCTGCCTCAACGAGCCTGCCAAAGCTCGTATCTAAGGGGGCAGGGAGTTGTAACCAAGTATTGAAGTGGCGAACGTCCTGCGGGTAAGATTGAGAATAATTCGCACTTACATCTGGTGGGCCGCTCGGTGCAACCTCCTTCGACCAGCAAGTTGGGCTTTTTTTTCAGCGATCATCATCGTTGGCTGCTGTCCCATATCCAGCGGCATTTGCGCAATCACGCCGATGCCGAGGACACGGTTGCCGATACGTTTTGCCAGTTACTGGTGGCACGGGTAGACCCGGACGCCATCGAGCAGCCCCGTGCCTACCTGTCGACCATTGCCCGACGCCTGATCTTCGATCGTCATCGTCGGCGCAAGCTGGAGTTGGCCTACCTCGAACGCCTGTCCATGTTGCCCGAAGCGCTGGCGCCGTCCCCGGAAGAACAATTGCTGTTGATCGAAGCCCTGGTGGCCATCGATCGGGCGATTGACGGCCTGCCGATGCTGGTCAAGGCGGCCTTCCTCTACAGCCAGCTGGATGGCCTGAGCTACGTGGAGATTGCCCGAAAGCTGGAGCTGTCCGAGCGCACGGTGAGCCGCTACATGAAGCAGGCTTTGCGTCAGTGCTATCTGAGCGAAGGTGCATCATGAGCAAGCGGCGTCTTGACCCCGTCAGCGAGCAGGCGATCGACTGGATGGTGCGCCTGCGTGCGGGCGAACCGGATGTGTCGCTGCAGAAGCGTTTCAATGCCTGGCTGGTACTCGATCCCGCCCACGCCCAGGCCTGGGCCACTTTGCAGGAGCGACTGGGTGCTTCCTTCGGTGCCGTTCGCACACTGGATCGACGGGTGCCCGGCCAGGCCGCAGAAGCGCGCCAACTATTGCTCCAACCCAAGGCTTCGCGCCGCGATGCGCTCAGGGTAATTGCAGGGCTTGGCTTGCTCGGCGGGGCTACATGGGTCGGTGCGCGCAGCCCGTGGGGTGACTCGCTGCTGGCTGACCTGCACACCGGGCGCGGCCAGCGTCAGGACTTCACTCTGGCCGACGGCAGTCGCCTGAGCCTGAATGCCGAGAGTTCGGTAGACCTGCGCTTCGATACCCAGCGCCGCCTGGTGATTTTGCGACACGGCGAGCTGGTAATTCAGGTCGCTGCCGATCCTCTTCGTCCGCTGAGCGTGCGCACCGCAGAAGGTGAAATTCGCGCTCTGGGGACTCGATTCCTCGTGGCCCAGGAACACGGCGCCACGCGGGTAGTGGTGTTGCAGCACTCGGTCAACGTCCGGCTGTTCGACGGCACCAGCATTGATTTGCAGGAAGGCCAGTCAGCCGTCATGCAAGCCGGCAACATTGCTCCGCTCGCCGGTGATCAACATCATCGGGCTGACTGGATGATCGGGCGCTTGAACGTGCTGGACGACCCGCTGGAGGCGGTCGTCAACGCACTGCGCCCTTACAGTCGCGGCTTTGTGCGGGTGGCTCCCGAAGTTCGCAACCTTCGTGTCCAGGGGGTATTCCCGCTAGACAATCCGGATCGGGTGTTTGCGGCACTGGCAGAAACCCTGCCGATTCGTGTTGATCGCTACAGCCCCTGGTTGACATTGATTCGTGGGAAATAGCACGGCTGAAGCGTTATTTTTGAAAATCGCTCTCATTCGTGTCTGGTTTTCATTTCTCGCCCCACCTATCTCCTGACACTTTCAAATTTTCAGGAGAACGCTGTGTTCAACCCGTGGCCCCATCCCCTTTGCGTTGCCGTCACCCTGGCTGCGCTGGCCAGTTCCACTCTGGCGCAAGCGCAGGATCTGACCTTCAATCTGCCGTCCGGCCCGCTCGCCAGCACCCTGAATGCCATTGCCAGCCAGAGTGGACACATCGTTTCGCTGGAGCCGTCGCTGGTAAAGGGCAAGCAGGCGCCTGCGGTGGTCGGCAAGATGCCCGCCGAGCAGGCGATGCAACAGGCATTGTCGGGCAGCGGCTTGCAATTGCGAGTGACGGGCCAGGGCAACTTCAGCGTCGAGCCGGTCATGGACAGCACTGCCGCGCTGCAACTGGGGGCTACCAACATCGTTGAACTCAGCACCGACGCCACCACTGAAGGTTCTGGCTCCTACACCTCGCGGGCGGTGACCATCGGCAAGGGCACCCACACCCTCAAGGAAATCCCGCAGTCGATCACGGTAGTGACCCGCAAGCAGCTGGACGATCAAGGTCTGACAGACCTCAAGGACGCGGCCAACAAGACCACCGGACTGGTCGGCGCACAGGGCGTGGGCAAAGGCATGATCCTCAGTTCGCGCGGGTTCCAGATCGACGACTGGCAATACGACGGTGTACCGATCCCGCGCAACACCTATGCACTGGGCAACTGGGCAACCCAGGACCTGATCTTCTTCGATCGCATGGAAGTGTTGCGTGGCGCATCCGGTCTGCTGCAAGGCACTGGCAGCCCTGGTGGCGCGGTGAATCTGGTGCGCAAACGCGGGCAGATCGCACCCACTGTGACCCTCACCGGCAAGGCGGGCTCCTGGGATCATTACGGCTTGCAACTGGACGCCGGCGGACCGCTGAACCAGACCGGCACGGTCCGTGGACGCTTCGTGGCCGACCAGGACGACAGTCACTCGTTCGTCGATTCCGCCTGGAGTAAAACCACCTCGCTGTACGGTGCCCTGGACTTCGATTTGCGTGACGACACCACCCTGGGCCTGGCGGTCAGCCACTCCAGCGGCGAATCACGGCCGATGGTTCGCGGCTTCCCGCGTTACGCTGACAGCAAGGCAATCGATCTGCCGCGCAGCACCTACACCGGCGCGAAGTGGAACCACTCTCAGATCGATGTGACCACCCTTTATGCCGATCTGGAGCACAGATTCAACGACGACTGGGCTTTCAAGGTCGGCGCCGTGCGCCAGACCGAGAGCAATATAGCCAAGAACCAGCGGGTGCAATCCACCCTCAAGGGCTTGGCCGCGGATGGCAGCGGCGTGCAGTACGCCGATTTTTACTCGGACTTCGACTCCACCAAAGTCGGCCTGGACATGAACCTCACCGGCAAATTCGAAGCCTGGTCCATGCAGCAGGAAATCATGGTCGGCGGCAATTACTCGAAGCTGACCACGGACGACCAATACGCCCGTACCTTCAATGACAGCACTGACACTATTTTCGGTATCGACCATGACCGTCCTGACATCAGCTACGAAGGCCTGATTAATTCCCCAGGGGGGCAGGGCACTCCGAGCAACTATGACATTCGCCAAAAAGGGCTCTATGGCAGTTGGCGAGTCAAGCCGGTCGACTCCCTGACCCTGGTGCTGGGTTCCCGGGTCAGTTGGTACGACTACAGCTACAAGTACTGGACCCAGAAAGCGTCCGGCATTACCGCCAACCCGGACAGCACCACCAACGAAACCGGGCAAGTCACCCCTTACGCAGGCATCGTCTATGACCTGAGCCGCGAGTGGGCCGTCTACGCCAGCTACACCGACGTTTTCGAACCACAGACTGCCCGCACCGTAACGGGCCCTGTGCTCAAGCCGGTGATCGGCAGCAACTACGAAGTCGGCATCAAGGGTGAGTTAATGGACGGCCGGGTCAACACCTCCCTGGCGGTGTTCCGTTATGACCAGGAAAACCGTGCCGTCCCTGACATGCAATCGCCCCAGCTCTGCGACGGTTGGTACTGCTCAATCGCGTCAGGGAAAGTGCGCAGCCAGGGGATCGAGGCTGAAATCAGCGGTGAAGTGACCGACAGCCTGCAACTGTTTGCGGGCTACACCTACAACACCACCAAATACCTCAAAGACCCGGAAAGCGAAGGCAAAATCTTCAGTTGGTGGACGCCCAAACACATGCTGCGGGTGTGGAGCAACTACCAGTTCAGCGGTGACTGGAGCCGCGTGAGCACGGGCCTTGGCTTCACCGCTCAAACCCATACGATTGGCTATGACAGCTCCGTGAACGTGCCGGGTTACGCCGTGTGGAATGCCCGTGTCGGCTACCAGATGACGCCGGAGATCGAACTGGCGATGAACGCCAACAACCTGTTCGACAAAACCTACTTCACTGCGGGCTATAACCAGCTCAATGGCAACAACAACTACGGTGATCCGCGTAACGTAATGTTCAGCGTGAAATACACGCCAACGTTCTGATGCCGCGAATCAAGGGTGTGGACGGTTTGTGGACGGAAAGCGGTTTTTAGGGTGTTTTGAAAAGCAAAATCTCAAACCCCGGAAACACAAAAGCCGCGCAGTGCGCGGCTTTGAGTTTGGTGGGCCCAGTAGGACTCGAACCTACGACCAAGGGATTATGAGTCCCCTGCTCTAACCAACTGAGCTATAGGCCCTCAGTAGGCCGCGGATTATAACGACGGTTTCTCGGTAGTGCTATCCGAAAAATCTGAAATAGGCATACGAAGGAAGGTTGCTGCGAATTTTTCAGCAGACAGAGGGGGGCTGACGATGGCGCCCTGGATTTGTTCGCAACCGGCTTGGGCCAGGAATGCACGCTGAGCCCCGGTTTCTACGCCGTCCGCGATGATGGTCAATTGCAGGCTGTGCCCCAGTGTAATGATGGCGCGAACAATAGCGGCATCATGTGCGTCATCGGGCAGGCCCTTGATAAAAGACGAGTCGATTTTCAGCGTGTCCAGCGGCAAGCGCTTGAGGTAGCTGAGGGACGAGTTGCCGGTGCCGAAATCGTCTATGGACAGTCTTACCCCCAGTTGTTTGAGTCGATGCAGGGCTTCACAGGCTTCTTCGGCCTGGCACGTAATAAAGCTTTCAGTGATTTTAAGTTGCAGGTAGCCGGGCTTGAGCATGCAAGTCTTGAGCAGGTGCTGTACGTGCTCCAGCAACCCGGGTTGGTGCAGTTGAGCGCTTGCGAGGTTGACTGAGATCGCTCCAAAGGGGACGTACACCTGGTTCCATGAGTGCAGTTGCTGGCAGGCGCGTTCAAGCATCCAATCCCCTATTTGTATGATCATGCCGTTTTCTTCGGCCAGATGAATCAAGCGCTCGTGGGGGATTTCTCCGAGTATGGGGTGGATCCAGTGCAGCAGAGCTTCGGCCCCGACCACGCTGCAGTCATCCAGGCTGATTTTGGGTAGGTACAACAGTGATACCTGGCCGCGTTCCAGGGCTCGGCGCAGCTCATGGCTCAGGACGACCCGCGCACTGGCTTGTGAACCAAGGTCGTGGCTGTAGCGTTCGACGCGGTTGCGCCCTTTGAGTTTGGAGTGGTACATCGCCAGGTCGGCATTTTTGACGAGTGTGGCGACGTCGTCGCCATCGTCCGGGAATACGCTGGTGCCGATGCTGGCACTGATGAAAAGCTCGTGCTCGCCTGCCAGGAAGGGCGCGTTGAAACACGCCAGCAACTTGTTGGCAATCATTTGCGCATCGTTGGCTTGTTTGAGCCCGGGCAGCAAAATGATGAACTCATCCCCGCCCAGGCGGGCCACTGTGTCGATGTCGCGCAGCTGTTCCTTGAGGCGGGTTGCGATGCCTTTCAGCAGAAGGTCGCCCACTGGATGCCCGAGGCTGTCGTTGATGTTTTTGAATCGATCAAGGTCCAGAAACAGCACGGCACTGCGCTGGCCGTTTCGCCTCTGATCGGCCAGTACCTCGCACAACCGGTTTTCAAACAGTAAACGGTTGGGAAGGTTGGTCAGCGGGTCGTGGTGGGCCTGGTGGTCAAGGCGTGCCTGAGCATGTTTGAGGCTGGAAATATCAGAAAATACGGCCACAAAGTGGGTGATCAGGTTGTCGCTGTTGCGCACGGCGCTAATGGTCAACCAGTTGGGGTAGATTTCGCCATTTTTGCGTTTGTTGCTGATTTCGCCCTGCCAGTTGTCGGCGTTCGACAGTTGATGCCACATGGCTGCAAAAAATACCCGGTCGTGTTGGCCTGACGCCAGGATTCTCGGGGTCTGACCCAGTGCTTCACTCTCGCTGTAGCCGGTGATTTCGGTGAAGGCCCGGTTCACTGCAGTGATTTTTTGCTGGGGGTCCGTAAAGATGATGCCTTCGGCCGTGCTTTCAAAGACGGTGGCCGTTTGCAGGAGTTTTTCCTGCATCTGGTGACGTTCGGTGATGTCGTGAATGATGGTCAGAATGCAGTGTTCAGCTCCGATCATCAGTGGGTAGCTGGAGATCTCACAGAGGCGAATGTGCCCGTCTTTATGACGGAAGTTACAGCTGAAGTCCCGTACAAAGCCGTCCTGTTCCAGTAGTCGCAGCACTTCGCGCCGCTGCTGGAAATCTACCCATAGATGCAGGTCAAACGTTGAGTGGTGCAAGGCGCTGGTACTGTCATAACCACTGAGACGGCTGAAGCCTTCGTTTATCTCTATCAGCAGGCCGTCACTTTTTCGGCTCACTAACAGGCCATTGGGTGAGGCATGGAATACTTTGGCGAACTTCTCTTCGGATAAGCGCAAGGCCTCTTCGGTCTGCTTGGTTTCGCTGATATTGATCATCAGGCCGCGCAGTACGACCTGCAGGTTATGGGTTGTGATGCTGGCGATGTCGCGCAGCCACAGCGTGTTGCCGTCAGCGGTGATCACGCGATAGTCCAGGCTGTGGTCGCAGTTGGCGTTGACTTCCTTTTCGCGGAAGTCCCGGGCTCGGGCCAGGTCGTCGGGATGCAGGATTCGATTCCAGAAGCCCATACTTAGCCAGTCTGCAATCGGGTAGCCCAGCAACGCTTCGGCCTGGGGCGAGACATAGGTATAGGTGCCGCCGTTCAGTGGTGCCTCCCAGGCGATAGCTGAAAGGCTTTCAATCATTCCCCTGTAGTGATGCTCGCTGCTGCGCAGTTCTTGTTCCAGGGCCGTTCGCCGGGAAATTTCAGAGCTCAGGCGCCGATTGATGCGCACGACGATGAGCAGCACGGTGATCAATAGCAGCGCGCCGGGAAGGACATACACCAGCAAGGTGCGCCACAAGGCCCGGTAGTCACTGATGTTGCCGACCCAGTGCTGCTGAATGCTTTCGGTTTCACTGGGGCTTATGTCAGCCAGCACTTTGTCCAGCAGTTCGAGCAGCACGGTCTGACTTTTGGGAACGGCCATTGCCAGTTGAAAGCGAAAAGGCGTTTCGCCACTGACGTAAAGACCATCGAGTTTGAGCTGGCGCAGGCTCCATACGCTGGAAGCCAGGTCACCGACCATCGCATCGACCTGGTCCGTGGCCAGCGCCTGCAGGGCCGAACTGACGTTGGGCAGTGCGGCGATGTTCAGGTCCGGGTATTGCGCGCGCAGAAGCTCATGGGGGGCGTAGTTTTCAATGACGCCGACCCTGAGGCCGTAGAGGTCTTCGATGTTTTTCGGAGACGCGCCACCCTTATGGGCGAGGATGACGATGGGGAAGTCCAGATAGGGCCGGGTAAATGCCAGGTACTTTTGACGTTCAGGAGTCGACATGATGCCGGGCAGCAAGTCGATCTTGCCTTCTTTGGTCTGCTCCAGCACTTCGCTCCAGCTTGGGGCTGCCACCGGTTTGAAGGTTATACCCAGCCGGTCGCTGATCAGCTGTATGTAATCGGCGGCAAGGCCCTTGTAGTTGCCTTCCTGATCGCGGAACTCAAAGGGCGGCCACGTGGTGTCGATACCAAGGAGCAGCTCAGGATGGTCTTTGAGCCACTGTTGTTCATCATCGGTGAACGTCAGGGCATGGGAACCCGTAGTCCAAACGACAAGCGACAGTAGCAGGATGGCCAGCAATCGTGACATGCGCGTCTCTTCAAAACGCCTGGATGCATCCAGTGTAGTCGGGCTGTGGCAGGGGGAGGGAGCAGGAAGGGTGTTAGCTATAAAGCAAAACCCCCGGCAGGGCCGGGGGTTTTGTTATCACTCGTCGAGGAAGGAGCGCAAATGCTCGCTTCTCGTCGGGTGGCGCAGCTTGCGCAACGCTTTGGCTTCGATCTGACGAATCCGTTCACGGGTAACGTCGAACTGTTTACCAACCTCCTCGAGGGTGTGGTCGGTATTCATGTCGATACCGAAACGCATGCGCAGTACCTTGGCTTCACGGGCTGTGAGGCCGCCGAGTACATCGCGTGTCGCTTCTTTAAGGCTCTCAACAGTGGCTACATCGATTGGCGACTGCATGGTCGAGTCTTCGATGAAGTCACCCAGATGGGAGTCTTCGTCATCACCGATCGGGGTTTCCATGGAGATCGGCTCTTTAGCGATCTTCAATACCTTACGGATTTTATCCTCAGGCATTTCCATGCGTTCGCCCAGCTCTTCCGGGGTCGGTTCGCGACCCATTTCCTGCAACATCTGGCGGGAAATACGGTTGAGCTTGTTGATCGTCTCGATCATGTGCACCGGAATACGGATGGTGCGGGCCTGGTCGGCGATCGAGCGAGTGATCGCCTGACGGATCCACCAGGTGGCATAAGTCGAGAATTTGTAGCCGCGGCGGTATTCAAACTTGTCTACCGCTTTCATCAAGCCGATGTTGCCTTCCTGGATCAGGTCGAGGAACTGCAAGCCACGGTTGGTGTACTTCTTGGCGATGGAGATAACCAGACGCAAGTTGGCTTCAACCATTTCTTTCTTCGCGCGGCGGGCCTTGGCCTCACCGATCGACATACGACGGTTGATGTCCTTGATCTCGGCAATCTTCAGGCCGGTTTCTGCTTCCAGGGCAGACAGCTTTTGCTGGCAACGGATGATGTCCGGTTGCAGGCGACCAATGGCTTCAGCATATTTGCTTTTGCCTTTGGCCAGCGCGTCGCTCCAGCTTTCGTCGACTTCGTTGCCCGGGAACAGGCGCAGGAAATCGGTACGCGGCATGCGTGCATCACGTACACACAGCTGCATGATGGCGCGCTCTTGTGCACGCAGACGCTCCAGGGCGCTGCGAACACGCTCAACCAGGCCTTCGAATTGCTTCGGGACCAGTTTGATCGGCATGAACAGCTCTGCCAGTGCAACCAGCTCGGCAATTGCCTGCTTGCTGCCACGACCGTGCTTTTTCAGTGCCTTGCGAGCGAGTTCCATCTGATCGGAAACGGCGCCAAAGCGCTGAGCCGCGATGATCGGATCGGGGCCGCTTTCGACCTCTTCCTCTTCCTCGGTGGACTCTTCCTTATCGTCCTCTTCGTCATCACCTTCGGCTTTCACCTTTGGGTCGACAGGAGGCGGCACTTCGGCTGCAGGCGGCGCAATACCATCGTCCGGGTCGATATAACCGCTCAGAACGTCGGACAGGCGACCACCTTCGGTGGTGACGCGAGTGTACTCGGAGAGAATATGGTCAACCGTGCCAGGGAAGTGCGCAATTGCGCCCATCACTTCACGGATGCCTTCTTCGATACGCTTGGCGATTTCGATTTCGCCTTCACGTGTCAGCAGTTCTACCGTGCCCATTTCACGCATATACATGCGCACAGGGTCGGTAGTACGACCAATGTCGGTCTCTACTGCCGCCAACGCGGCAGCTGCTTCTTCAGCAGCTGCTTCGTCGGTGTCGGCATCGGCCAACATAAGGGCGTCCGCATCCGGAGCACTCTCGTGTACGGGGATCCCCATGTCATTAATCATGCGGATGATGTCTTCCACTTGCTCCGGATCTGAAATATCTTCGGGCAGGTGGTCGTTGACCTCTGCGTAAGTCAGATACTTCTGCTCACGGCCGAGGGTGATCAACTCTTTGATACGAGACTGCTGTTGCGCTTTTCCGGACATAACACCCTATCCACTGAAGGTCTTGGCGGGCAAAAAACAAGCCGAGGATTATACCTTAGCTATGACCTCACGCGCCAGTTGAGGTCGGGTTTGATGCGGGATTATTGCGACTTAGAAGGTCGCGTAACTGATTTTTTTCCTCGCTACTTAGCTCGCCTTGACGTGCTTTTCGAAGAAGTTGCTCTAGATTTCGCTCGCGTTGACGAGCTGACAAGCTAGTTATGGTGTCGAAAAACTGTTGTTCAAGGTTATCGGCATCAATTAGCCATTCCTTTTCCAGCAGTCTTTGCAGCAAGCGGCCCTGTTCAGTGCCGTGCCAGCGGGACAGTAGCTGTATAGAGCTTAGCTTAGGATTTTTCTGTACGGCCTCTACCAGCGCAATCAGTAACTGATTGTTAGTCTGGTCTTCTGCAGCAAAGTGCCCGGCATCCTCAACTTTTTTGGCCAGTTGCGGATGGTGCAGCAGGGTGCGCAAGGCTGTCAGTGTAGGCGGTTCAACGCCTACGGGGATCCAGGCCTGCTCGCGTTCGCCGCCACGCTTGCCTTTTTTGTCCCAGGGTTTGTTTTCCCACTTTTTACCGCCAGCGCCAGGCTTTTTCGGCGTCCATTCCTGTTGCGGGATGTACATGTCCGGTTGCTGGAAGTCGCTGTAGTCGGGCATTGCATCGTAATCAATGCCGGGGTCGTAGGTCGGTTGAGCCTGGGGCTTCGCAGGTGCGTTTTGCGCCAGCTGACTGACGGTCTCGCTGGTCAGGCCGGTAATTTCGCTCAGGCGCTGGCGCATCAAGGTCCGCAGGTTGGCGCCCGGGACTTTGTCGATCAGCGGTGCTGCCAGCGTGGCCATATGGGCTTTGCCTTCAAGCGAGCGCGGGTCTGCTTCTTCGGTTAACTGCTGGAAGAAGTAATCGGCCAGTGGTTGTGCGTGCTGGTTGATGCGTGCCTTGAAGGCGTCGGTACCTTCGGAGCGCACCAGTGTGTCCGGGTCCTCGCCTTCAGGCAGAAACAAAAAGCGCGCGCGCCGTCCATCCTGCAGGCAAGGGAGTGTGGCCTCCAGTGCGCGCCAGGCAGCATTGCGGCCTGCCTGGTCGCCGTCAAAGCAGAACAAAACACTGGGTACCACGCGGAACAAGCGCTTCATGTGTTCTTCGCTGGTGGCGGTGCCCAGTGTTGCGACGGCATTGCGCAGGCCTTGCTGGGCCAGGGCAATGACGTCCATGTAGCCTTCAACCACGATGATTTCGTCGAGGCTGCGATTGAATTTGCGTGCTTCGAACAGCCCGTACAGTTCCTGGCCTTTATGAAAGACCGGCGTTTCCGGGGAGTTCAGGTATTTGGGTTTGTCATCGCCCAGCACCCGGCCACCAAAGGCGATGATGCGGCCACGACTGTCGCGGATCGGAAACATGACGCGATCACGAAAGCGGTCATAGCGCTTGCCGGTCTCGGCGTTTTCCACCAGCAAGCCCGCATCGATCATGGCTTTTTGCTGCAGTGTGTCGCTGCTTAGGTGTTTGTACAGATTGTCCCAGCCTGGCGGTGCGAATCCGAGACCGAAGTCGCGGGCGATTTCGCCGGTCAGGCCGCGGCCCTTCAGGTAGTCCACGGCAGCTTTGCGTGCAGGATGGGTTTTTAATGCCTGGCGATAAAAATCGGCAGCCGCGGTCAGAAGTGGATAGAGCGGAGAGTCAGTCGCCTGCCGCGGCTTGTGTGGGCGGCCACTTTCTTCTCGCGGGATCTCCATGCCGGCGGCTTTGGCCAGTTCTTCGACGGCCTGGGGGAAATCCAGGTTGTCGTGGTCCATGATGAAGCCGAGGGCGTTGCCGCCCGCGCCGCAGCCAAAGCAGTAATAGAACTGTTTGTCGGGGCTGACGCTGAAAGACGGCGTTTTTTCTTTGTGGAAGGGGCAGCAGGCCGTGTAATTTTTGCCGGCTTTCTTCATTTGCACGCGAGAGCTGACGACATCGACGATATCGGTACGGTTCAGAAGGTCGTCAATAAAGCTCTGGGGGATTAACCCGGCCATGGCGTTCTCGTCATCACTGCGCAGAAATGGGTCCGTATAAAGGGCTTGGACATCGCGCGTGCAGGCGAATGCTCTGCTCGATCGTGGGGCGTCAGCTCAATTATTTCGGGGAAGTGTATCTGTCGAAACCCGGTCTGCTCATTTTAATCAGAGTGAATGGGATCGGTAATTTTCACGCTCTGAGTCCGGCACTGACCAATGGCTGGTCTCGGATAGCTCATAAGCAGGCACTGGAGAGGTGCCTTGGGCTGATCGTCTTTAGGGAAAATCAGAGAGGTGTGCTCGTCGGTAGCCTTGGAAGGCTCGTCAGTAAAGACGTGCACCGCTGGCTATTAGACCAGGTCTGACGTGATGTAACGCTTGTCGCGGTCGCATCTGCGGCCTTGACGATAAAGCATGTAACCTTCAACAACTGCCTACGGCCCGGCTTTAGGCCGGGCTTGGCAGAAGCGTGCTACGAACGTCTGTGTATTAGTACAGACGTACGGCGCGGCGCTGCTCGCGCTGAACTTTCTTCGCGTGACGCTTAACAGCAGCTGCTGCTTTGCGTTTACGCTCGGAAGTCGGCTTCTCGTAAAATTCGCGGCTGCGAACTTCAGCCAGAACACCGGCTTTTTCGCAGGAGCGCTTGAAACGACGCAGAGCTACGTCGAAGGGTTCGTTCTCTTTTACTTTGACGGCTGGCATCCAGAGCTACCTTCATTCATTACCGGGGTCAACGTCTCAAGGCAAAAATCGCGTTGAAAGACGTCGGTTTTTAAGGGTTGCGGATGTTAACCCCTCATCGCCCGGAATGCAAAGCCTCTGATCGAAAACCGCTGGCCGGGGGCGGGAGTGGCGACTATTATGCGCGCCTTCGAATTTAGCCTCTACAAGGCGTAAACCCATGCTAGTACTGGGATTAGAAACCTCCTGCGACGAAACCGGCGTCGCGCTATACGACAGTGAACGCGGGCTTTTGGCCGATGCACTGTTCAGTCAGATCGACCTTCACCGCGCCTATGGCGGTGTGGTGCCGGAGCTGGCTTCAAGGGATCACGTCAAGCGCATGCTGCCCTTGATTCGTCAGGTGCTGGCCGAGGCCGATTGTGTGCCGACCGAGATCGACGCCATAGCCTACACGGCGGGTCCAGGATTGGTCGGAGCCCTTCTGGTTGGGGCTTCTTGCGCTCAGTCGCTGGCTTTTGCCTGGGGTATTCCGGCTCTCGGTGTCCATCACATGGAAGGCCATTTATTGGCTCCGATGCTGGAAGAACAGCCTCCGGAATTTCCGTTCGTCGCTTTGTTGGTATCGGGCGGTCACACGCAGCTGGTTCGCGTTGATGGTATCGGCCAGTACGAGTTGCTGGGCGAGACGCTGGACGATGCTGCGGGTGAGGCGTTCGACAAGACCGCGAAGATGATGGGGCTCAACTATCCAGGTGGTCCTGAGATCGCGCGACTGGCCGCTCAGGGCGTTGCGGGGCGTTTTGTATTCCCCCGCCCCATGACTGATCGTCCTGGGCTGCAGTTCAGCTTCAGCGGCCTTAAAACCTTCGCCCTGAACACGTGGCAGCGCTGTGTGGCCGCGGGCGACGATACCGAGCAAACCCGTTGCGATATTTCTCTGGCGTTCCAGCAGGCTGTGGTCGAGACGCTGACGATCAAGTGCAAGCGCGCCTTGAAGCACGCGGGCATGAAGCGCCTGGTGATTGCTGGTGGTGTGAGCGCCAACAAGGCGTTGCGTGTATCCCTGGAAAAAATGCTCGGCGAGATGAAGGGTAACGTTTACTACGCTCGCCCGGAATTTTGCACGGATAATGGCGCGATGATTGCGTTTGCGGGTTGTCAGCGTTTGCAGGCTGGCCAGCACGAAACATTGGCAATCAGCGTGCAGGCACGCTGGCCGATGGAGCAGTTGAAGCCCCTGTGAGAGCCGGGGTTGGATCGAGCGTGAGGTTTTTTCACGGGCAAGATTCAGAAATGGCGTTCGCGCCCAGCCATCAGGTCGCGTAAATTGCCGCGGTGGCGCCAGACAATCAGTGCCGTCAGGACGCTCATGGGCAGCAGGGCGGCAGGCTCTTGCCAGGCCAGCAATGGCAGGGTCAGGGGTGTGGCGATCAACGCCGCCAGTGAGCTGGTACGGGTCAGCTGAAAGGTTAGCAGCCATGCTGCGACAGCCAGCAATGCCGCGGGAGGGTATAGCCCCAGCAGCATGCCGGCAGCCGTGGCGACACCTTTGCCGCCGCGAAAGCGGAAGTACGCAGGGTACATGTGTCCTACGACGGCGCAGCTACCGATCCAGGCTTGGTCCTGGAGCGAGAAATCCAGTTGGCAGGCCAGAAGGACGGGTAAAAGCCCCTTGCACAGGTCGCCGAGCAAGGTCAGGACGGCAAGTTTTTTGCCAGCCAGACGCAACATGTTGGTTGCGCCGGCATTGCCGGAGCCACTCATTCGCGGATCGGGAGTTCCCGTCAGGCGGCTGAGCAAAATGGCAAAGGACAGAGAGCCAAGCAGGTAGGCGAGGATCGCCAGTAACCAAAACATGCTAACTATTCCGGGCGAGGACGCCCTGATTCTAACGGCGCATTGCGCCCTTGTCGTGCTGCGGAGAAGAGTGCTTGGACAGAGTGTTTATCGAAGGCCTGGAAGTCGACACCGTAATTGGTGCTTATGACTGGGAGCGCGGCATCCGTCAGTGCCTGCGTCTTGACCTGAGTTTTGCGTGGGATAACCGTCCGGCTGCCGCTGGCGATGACCTGACGCTGGCTCTCGATTATGCGAGCGTTTCCACGCGTATTCAGGCATTTGCCGAGCACGCTCAATTTCAACTGGTGGAAACCTTTGCGGAGCGTCTGGCAGAGGTGTTGATGAGTGAGTTCAACATTCCCTGGCTGCACCTCAAGCTGACCAAGCCCGGCGCCGTTGCGGCGGCCACAGGGGTTGGCGTGGAGATTGAGCGCGGATGTCGCTAACTCAGGTTTATCTCGGGCTGGGCAGTAATGTCGAGCGCGAAAAGCATTTGCTGGCGGGGCTTGATGCACTGACCGGTTTTTTGCGCGATATGTGTTGCTCTGCGGTTTTCGAAAGTCAGCCTGTGGGTATCAAAAGCGGGCCTTTTTTCAATCTGGTGGTGGCGGCGAAAACCGATTTGCCACTGATTGAGTTGAGTCGACGATTGAAGCTGATCGAAGCTGATAACGGACGTTATGCTCAAGATCGTAAAGGATTGCCACTGGATATCGACGTGCTGTTTTACGGTGATCTGGTGGGGAGTTTTGACGGATTGACCTTGCCCCGTGCCGAGATTCTCAAGAATGCTTTTGTGTTGTGGCCGCTATCGTTGATAGCGCCAGACAAAGTGCATCCAGGTGTGGGCAAGACCCTTGCTCAGCTGTGGGCAGAGGCACAGATCGATCAAGTGCTCGCACCTGCGGCGTTTGAATGGCGGGATGAGCAGTTGACGCCGCTGGAGATGCTGGCAGGCTGAAGGTCGTTTGAATGTGCAGCAGGGTGCTGCTTTTTTGTGGGAGCGGGCTTGCTCGCGATACTGGCGCTGCGGTCTTTGCGTCAGACCGCATCGATACCATCGCGAGCAAGCCCGCTCCCACAAGATTTGCGCTACGCGGCATCCTTGTAGGCTTGCAGTGCCTTGAGCCGCTCGTGCTTCAGGGCCTCACCCAGCTCTGGGCCTTTGAAGCCCTGCTCCAGCAGTGGTTGCACGGCCACGGCCAGTGCGGCCCGTGCAGCGCCGCGCAGGTAGTCAGCTTGCGGATACGGCCGGTTTTCCAGGCCAAGACGCCCTTTGGCGTCCATCTCGCATGCCACGATAAACTCCTCGAATCGCTGCGGGCGGCGGTACACGTCAAAGCGCTGCAGTAACTCGAGTAGCGTCGAAGCCTTGAGCTCAAGAGCACGATGGCCGTGGGTGTGATACTCGCCCACCAGCAATGCCAATTCCTGGCAATCCCTTGGCACTTTGTAGCGATCATTTACGGCTTTGATCAGGCGTAGTCCTTTGTGCTCGTGGGCAATGTGTCTGGGCCAGTCTTTCTCCGGCGTAAGCCCCTTGCCAAGGTCGTGCAGAAGGCACGCCCAGCGAACGGTCAGCGGTTGCTTGTGCCGCGCCGATTGCTCCAGCACGCTCAGGGTATGCACGCCGCTGTCGATTTCCGGGTGGTGGGCAGGGGGCTGTGGCACACCAAACAGTGCATTCACCTCTGGCAGCAGCACCTCCAGTGCGTCACAGCTGCGCAGCACTTCAATAAATACCTGAGGTTGGTCTTCCATCAGGGCGCGGGAAATTTCTTTCCAGCAGCGCTCGGGGGTCAAGGCTTGCAGCTCGCCGGATCTGGACAGCTGGCGCATCAATTCCAGCGTTTCTGGTGCGATGTTGAAACCAAGGCTCGCGTAGCGTGCTGCGAAGCGGGCCACGCGCAGGACTCTGAGAGGATCTTCGGCGAATGCGGGGGAAACGTGGCGTAAAACACGGTCTTCAAGATCGCGCTGACCATCGTAAGGGTCAGTTATATTGCCAGCATCGTCCTCAGCCATTGCGTTGATGGTCAGGTCGCGGCGTATCAGGTCTTCTTCCAGGGTGACGTCGGGGCTGGCATGAAAAATAAAGCCGCCATAACCATGACCGCTTTTGCGCTCCGTACGTGCCAGAGCGTATTCGTCGCCGGTTTTGGGGTGAAGAAATACCGGGAAGTCTGAACCTACAGGGCGATACCCCAAGGCTTGCATTTGTTCGGCTGTTGCGCCAACGACTACCCAGTCAATATCGGTGACAGGCTTGCCCAGCAGGCGATCACGTACAGCGCCGCCAACTTTATAGATCTGCATAAAAAACCTCCGTTAGCACGACAGGATAGCGCGTGTGCCGTGTTAACGGAGGCTTGTGTGCATTACAGGTGAATGGCGCCCATATCCAGTCGGCCGCGATCATTGTCGCCGTGATCGCCTTTTGGTGGGACATGATGGACTTTCACGACCTGGTCGCCTTGCAGTGTTTCAAGATGGATATCGAAGCCCCACAAGCGGTGCAGGTGTTTCAAGACCTCGTCGGTTGATTCGCCCAAGGGTTTGCGGTCATGTTGCTGGTGGCGCAGGGTCAGGGAGCGGTCGCCACGGCGGTCGATACTCCAGATTTGTATGTTGGGTTCACGATTGCCCAGGTTGTACTGGGCAGCCAGGGTTTCACGAATGATGCGGTAACCGTTCTCGTCGTGAATGGCGGGTACCAGCAAGTCGTCTTTTTGATCGTCGTCCATGATGCTGAACAATTTCAGATCGCGGATTACTTTGGGTGACAGGTATTGCAGGATAAAACTCTCGTCCTTGAAGCTGCTCATGGCGAACTTGATGCTTGATAGCCAGTCGCTGCCTGCCAGGTCAGGGAACCAGTAACGGTCCTCGTCGGTTGGGTGTTCGCAAATGCGCCGGATGTCGCAATACATTGCAAACCCCAGTGCGTAGGGGTTGATGCCGCTGTAGTAAGGGCTGTCAAAGCCGGGTTGGAACACCACGCTGGTGTGGGAAATGAGGAACTCCATCATGAAGCCTTCAGTCACCAGGCCTTCGTCGTAGAGGTCGTTCATCAAGGTGTAGTGCCAGAAAGTGGCCCAGCCCTCGTTCATCACTTGCGTTTGCCGTTGTGGGTAAAAGTACTGTGCAATCTTGCGCACGATACGCACAACTTCGCGTTGCCAGGGCTCCAGCAGCGGCGCGTGTTTTTCTATGAAATAAAGGATGTTTTCCTGAGGTTCGTCGGGGAAGCGGGCGTTATCTTTCTCGCTTAGTTTGTCTGCGCTTTTAGGGATGGTGCGCCACAAATCGTTAATCTGCTTTTGCAGATGCTCTTCGCGCTCTTTTTGGCGACGGCGTTCCTCTTCAGCTGAAATCGGATCGGGTCGTTTGTAGCGGTCTACACCGTAGTTCATCAAGGCATGGCAGGAGTCGAGCAGGTCTTCAACCGCATCGATGCCGTGGCGCTCCTCACATTGCATGATGTACTGCTTGGCGAACACCAGGTAGTCGATGATCGAACTGGCGTCCGTCCAGGTGCGAAACAGATAGTTACCCTTGAAGAAGCTGTTATGCCCATAGCACGCATGGGCCACCACCAGTGCTTGCATGCAGATGGTGTTTTCTTCCATCAGGTAAGCAATGCACGGGTCAGAGTTGATGACGATTTCGTAGGCCAGCCCCATCTGCCCACGGGTGTATGACTTTTCGGTGCTCAAAAAGTGTTTGCCATAGGACCAGTGGTGATACCCCAGCGGCATGCCCACTGAAGCGTAGGCATCCATCATCTGTTCGGCAGTAATCACTTCGATCTGGTTGGGATAGGTATCCAGCGCATAGCGTTCGGCCAGGCGACCAATTTCACGGTCGTAAGCCTGGATCAGGTCAAAGGTCCACTCTGAGCCAGTGGAGATGGGTTGGCGTTTATTCTCTTTGGCGGTCATGTCACTAACCTGCGCTGGAAGAGTTCACGGAAGACCGGATATATATCGCCGGCCGAGACCAGTTGTTGCTGCGCGAAGGTGTCGGAAAACGCCTCGCTGATGCGTTCGTATTCGTACCAGAGGGCCTGATGTTCGCGCGGTGTAATCTCTACATAAGTGTAGTACTGCACGAATGGCATGATCTGGTTGATCAGAATGTCGCGGCAAATGGGTGAGTCATCGTTCCAGTTATCCCCATCAGAGGCTTGCGCTGCGTAGATATTCCACTCGTTGGTGGGGTAGCGCTCGGCCATGATCTCCTGCATCAGTTTGAGTGCGCTTGAGACGATGGTGCCGCCGGTTTCTCTTGAATAGAAAAACTCCTCTTCATCCACTTCGCGTGCACTGGTGTGGTGGCGAATAAACACGACGTCGATCTTGTCGTAGTTCCGCTTCAGGAACAGGTACAGCAAGATGAAAAATCGTTTGGCAATGTCTTTCGTGGCTTGGGTCATGGAGCCAGAAACGTCCATCAGGCAGAACATGACGGCCTTGGAGCTGGGGTTGGGTTGCTTGACCAGCAGGTTGTACTTGAGGTCAAAGGTATCGAGGAAAGGTACGCGGTGAATTCGTGCGCTAAGTTTCTCGATTTCGGCCTCTACGGCTTTGATATCGCCGAAGTTATCGGGCTCTTCGCGCTTTAATCGTTCCAGCTCAGCCTTGGCCTCCCTGAGTTTTGCCCGACTGCTGCCTGAAAGGGCAATGCGCCGGGCGTGAGCTGAGCGCAAGGTACGAATGATATTGATGCGAGACGGATTGCCCTCGTTGCTGATACCGGCGCGTACGGTTTTAAAGGTGTCAGTTCCGGTCAGGTTGCGTTTGACCAGATTGGGGAGTTCAAGGTCTTCGAACATGAATTCGAGGAACTCTTCCTGGGTAATCTGGAATACGAACTCATCCATGCCTTCGCCGGAATTGCCAGCTTTTCCGGGTCCACCGCCGCCGCCCGCTCCGCCTTGAGGCCGTGGAATGTGTTCGCCGCTGGTGAACTCCTTGTTGCCTGGGTGAACTACGGTTTGCTTGCCACCGCGCCCATGGTGAAGCACCGGCTCATCGATATCGCGGCCAGGAATGCTGATTTGCTCGCCATGTTCCATATCCGTTATGGAGCGGCGGCCCACGGCCTCTTCTACGGCCTTTTTGATGTGGTCACGGTAGCGCCGCAGAAAGCGCTGACGGTTTACCGTGCTCTTGTTCTTGCCATTGAGGCGTCGGTCGATCACATAGCTCATTAGGCCCTCCGGGCAGCTTCAAGTTGTGAGCTGCAAGCTGCAAGTCCAGGCAATTGCGCGTGCCTGGTCCTTGCAACTTGAGGCTTGAGGCTTACAGCTGCCTCACTGCGACTTGCGGACCCGCAGGTACCACTCGGAGAGCAGTCGTACTTGTTTGTCGGTATAGCCGCGTTCGACCATTCGAGTGACGAAGTCGTTGTGTTTCTGTTGGTCCTCTTTGCTCGCCTTGGCGTTGAAACTGATAACCGGCAGCAGGTCCTCGGTGTTGGAGAACATTTTCTTCTCGATCACCACGCGCAACTTCTCGTAGCTGAGCCAGGTAGGGTTCTTGCCGTTGTTGTTGGCACGGGCACGCAGAACGAAATTGACGATTTCGTTGCGGAAATCTTTCGGGTTGCTGATGCCGGCCGGTTTTTCGATTTTTTCCAGTTCTTCGTTCAGTGCTACGCGGTTGAGGATCTCACCGGTTTCCGGATCGCGGTATTCCTGGTCCTGAATCCAGAAGTCGGCGTACAGCACGTAGCGATCGAAGATGTTTTGCCCGTATTCGCTGTAGGACTCCAGGTAAGCCGTCTGGATTTCCTTGCCGATAAACTCGATGTAGCGCGGCGCCAGGTATTCCTTGAGGAAGCGCAGGTAGCGCTCACGGGTTTCTGCCTGGAACTGTTCCTGCTCGATCTGCTGTTCAAGTACATAGAGCAGGTGAACGGGGTTTGCTGCAATTTCGTGGGGATCGAAGTTGAATACCTTGGACAGGATCTTGAACGCGAATCGGGTCGAAAGCCCGTTCATGCCTTCGTCGACGCCCGCGTTGTCTCGGTATTCCTGAATGGATTTGGCTTTCGGATCAGTGTCCTTGAGGTTCTCACCGTCATATACCCGCATCTTGGAGTAGATGTTGGAGTTTTCCGGCTCTTTGAGGCGCGAAAGAACAGTGAACTGGGCCAGCATTTTCAGGGTGTCGGGTGCGCAATGGGCTTTGGCCAGTGAGCTGTTGAACAGCAGTTTGTCGTAGATTTTTACTTCGTCACTGACGCGCAGGCAGTACGGCACTTTGACGATGTAGATCCGGTCGATAAACGCTTCGTTGTTCTTGTTGTTGCGGAAGGTGTGCCACTCCGATTCGTTTGAGTGGGCCAACAGGATGCCGGTAAACGGAATGGCCCCCAGACCTTCGGTACTGTTGTAGTTGCCCTCTTGAGTGGCAGTCAGCAGTGGGTGCAGCACCTTGATCGGCGCCTTGAACATCTCCACGAATTCCATCAGGCCCTGGTTGGACCGGCACAGCGCGCCCGAATAGCTGTAGGCATCGGCGTCGTTCTGCGGGAATTCTTCCAGTTTTCGAATATCAACCTTGCCGACCAGGGCTGAAATGTCCTGGTTGTTTTCATCGCCGGGTTCGGTTTTGGCGACACCGATCTGGTTGAGAATCGAGGGATAGAGTTTCACTACGCGGAACTGGCTGATGTCACCACCAAATTCGGCCAGTCGCTTGGTGGCCCACGGCGACATGATGGTGCTCAAGTAGCGTTTCGGGATGCCGAAATCTTCTTCGAGGATCGCGCCATCTTCTGTGGCGTTGAACAGCCCCAAAGGCGATTCGAAGACCGGCGAGCCCTTGATTGCATAGAAGGGCACCTTTTCGATCAGTTGCTTTAGCTTTTCGGCAAGGGATGACTTGCCGCCCCCGACCGGGCCCAGCAGGTAGAGGATTTGTTTCTTCTCTTCCAGGCCCTGCGCAGCATGGCGGAAGTAGGAGACGATCTGGTCAATGCATTCTTCCATCCCATGGAAGTCTTCAAAGGCCGGATAACGACGAATCACCTTGTTGGAGAAGATTCGTGACAGACGAGAGTCGTTTGAGGTGTCCAGCAGTTCCGGTTCACCAATGGCCAGCAGTAGCCTTTCAGCAGCAGAGGCATAAGTGCTTTTGTCTTGCTTGCACAGCTCCAGATACTCCTGGAGCGTGAGCTCTTCCTGGCGTGTGGATTCAAAGCGTTGTTGGAAGTGGCTAAAAATACTCATGACGTCACCTCGCTCGATACGTGGAGTCGGCGATAGATCGGTCAGTTCGAGTGCTGGCATGCAGCAGCATTTCAGCTGCTGTGTACCCCCCAGGACACCATCAAGGTGGCTAAGCCCTTGAAGTTACTACCGATGATCCATTCGCCGGTGTACCGGCTCTCCCCAGATTTGGATGGCCTGAGGTAAAGGATAGTTGGTAATCCGGGAGGTCAAGGCGAGATGCATGAATTGTTGCGCCTGACCGTTGGTCAGGAAGGGCGCCAGCCCTCTGATCACGGGGGCTGGCGCTGAAAAAAATATTATTCGGCAGTGCTTTGGGCGGTTTCGTTCGGATAAGTTGCACGCCACAGTTCGAAGCCGCCATCAAGGCTGTAGACCTCGCTAAAACCCTGGCTCACCAAATACGCCGCGGCGCTTTGGCTGGAGTTGCCGTGGTAACAAGCAACGATCAGAGGGGCGTCGAGGTCGGCGTTGGCGATGAAGTCATGCAGTGAGTGGTTGTCCAGGTGCTTCGCGCCGCTGATATGACTGGCGGCAAAGGCCTGTGGATCACGCACATCAACTACGACGGCGCCTTGTTCGCGCAAGGCCTGGGCCTGCTCTGGCGGGATACGTTTGAATTCGGTCATGGGGAGATTCCTGTGGCCTGACAGCGGGCGCGGTTAGCTGGCGCCCAAGGGTTGGGAAGGTGGGGCGGTTTGCAGGGCGATGGAGGGCGCCGCAAGGGCCGGGTCGTCGCAATCGCAGATCAGGCGCTGACCGGTATCGACGTTGAGCAGAGTCATGGCGCCTCCCCAGACACAGCCAGTATCGAGAGCGAAGATGCCAGGCTCCTTGCAGTTGCCTTCCAGCGCTGCCCAATGCCCAAAGATGATCTTGAGCCCTTGGGTTTTGCGTTCTTTATAACTGAACCAAGGCGCATAGCCTGGCGGTGCGCTACCGATGCCTTCTTTGCTTTTGAGGTCGAGCTTGCCTTCTCGGGTACAAAAACGCATCCGGGTGAAATAGTTGGTGATAACCCGTAAACGGGTGACGCCCGTCAGCTCGTTGTCCCACTTGGCAGGGTCGTTGCCGTACATGCCGTCCAGGTAAGGCCCGATGAGGTTGTCATCACGCAACGCATGTTCAACTTCACTGGCACACTTGAGGGCTTTCTTCAGTGTCCACTGCGGCGGTATTCCTGCATGCACCAGTGCAATATTGCGCTCGGCATCGTGATGCAGAAGAGGTTGCTGGCGTAACCAGCTCAGCAGTTCATCACAATCGGGAGCCTGGAGGATTTCACGCAGGGTATCGCCTTTTTTCAGGCGCTCGGCGTTATGGCCCACGGCCAGCAGGTGCAGGTCATGGTTGCCCAGCACGCACACCAGTGATTCTCGCATGCGGTACAAAAAGCGCAGGGTTTCCAGCGATTCCGGGCCACGGTTGACTAGGTCGCCCACCAGCCAGAGCTTGTCTTTGTCAGGGGCGAAGGCTACGCGTTCGAGCAGGCGTTTAAGAGGCTTCAAGCAGCCTTGCAGATCGCCAACGGCATATACCGCCATCAGTGCAGGGCCCCGGGGACCGCAAGGCGGAAGGGCGCAATGACGGCTTTGAACTCATGACCGTCGTCGGCATGCATCAGGTAGCTGCCTTGCATGGTGCCGACTTTGGTCGTGATGACCGAACCGCTGCTGTAGGAATGCTCGCTACCGGGGGCGATTGTAGGCTGCAAGCCCACAACGCCAGCGCCACGAACTTCTTCTACATGGCCATCGCCGTCGGTGATTACCCAATGCCGGGACAGCAGTTTTGCGGGTATTGAGCCGTTGTTGCGCACCGTGATGGTATAGGCAAAGGCAAAACGCTGATGTTCAGGCTGCGATTGTTCTGGCAGGTAACGCGTGACGACACTGACGTCGACCAGGTAGCGGGGATCGTGCATGCGAGAGGCCTTACGTGAAAGCGAAGACACAGTTCGGGATAAAACTGATGCCTGAGTCTAGGCCAAACAACGTGTACTAGGCCAGACGTTGCGTCCGGCCCAGTACCCGTTTTTCTCGGCAATCAGTCGGCAGAGGGCGCTACGACAGGCTGTTCGCTGAGCTTGTCGGCCAGACGCACAAAGGCGGCAAGGTCGAGTTGCTCCGGACGTTTGCTGCCATCAACGCCAGCGGCTTCGATTTCATCGTTGCTGAGCAAGGCTTTGAGGGTGTTGCGCAGGGTTTTACGACGCTGGTTGAACGCTTCACGAACCACGCGTTCAAGCAGTCGATGGTCCTTGGCTGGATGTGGCAGCACTTCGTGCGGCACCAGTCGGACAATTGCCGAATCAACTTTTGGCGGCGGATTGAATGCACCCGGGCCTACGTTGAACAGGTGTTCGACGCGGCAGTGGTACTGGACCATGATCGAAAGACGACCCCAGTCGCCACCACCAGGACCGGCGGCCATGCGTTCAACCACTTCTTTTTGCAGCATGAAGTGCATGTCGCGGATCAGGTCGGCATTTTTCAGCAGGTGAAAAATCAGCGGTGTGGAGATGTTGTACGGCAGGTTGCCGACCACTCGCAGAGTACGGGGTGCAGCGTTGAGGCTTTTGAAGTCGAACTTCAGCGCGTCACCCTGGTGCAGGGTGAAGTTGCTCATCCCTGCGAACTGCCGATTGAGGATCGGGATCAGGTCTTTGTCGAGTTCCACGACGTCAAGTTGACCACCGCTGTTGAGAATGCCTTCGGTCAGGGCGCCCTGGCCCGGGCCGATTTCCAGCAGGCGATCGTCAGCCTTGGCGTGGATGGCGCGCAGGATACGGTCAATAACGCCTGCATCGTGCAGGAAGTTCTGGCCAAAGCGCTTGCGCGCCTTGTGTTGGTATTGCTCGTTCATATACGGGTCTCGGCCATCTGGTAGGCGGTTTCCAGGGCGACTTGCAGGCTGCCGGTGTCGATTTTGCCGCTACCTGCCAGATCCAGGGCGGTACCGTGGTCGACAGAGGTGCGGATAATCGGTAAGCCCAGGGTGATGTTGACTGCGGCACCAAACCCTTTGTACTTGAGTACGGGCAGGCCTTGGTCGTGGTACATCGCCAGCACTGCGTCGCAGTGTTCCAGATATTTGGGGGTAAACAGAGTGTCGGCAGGCAGCGGGCCACGCAGGTCCATGCCCTCGCTGCGCAGGCGCTCCAGGGTTGGTTCGATGATGTCGATTTCTTCATGGCCCAAGTGCCCGCCTTCACCGGCATGGGGGTTTAGCCCGCAGACCAGGATACGCGGTTGGGCAATGCCGAATTTTTGTTGCAGGTCGGCGTGCAGGATACGGGTAACCCGCATCAGTCGCTCGGGGGTGATTGCATCGCTGACCTGACGAAGTGGCAGGTGAGTCGTGACCAGAGCTACGCGCAGTCCGCGAGTGGCAAGCATCATTACCACTTGCTCGGTATGAGTCAGGTCAGCGAGGAATTCGGTGTGGCCAGAAAACGGAATGCCCGCTTCGTTGATCACGCCTTTGTGCACGGGGGCGGTGATCATTCCTGCAAAGTCGCCACTCAGGCAGCCTTGGGCGGCGCGGGTCAGGGTTTGCAGTACAAAGGCTGCGTTGGCCTTGTCCAGCGTGCCAGCGGTGACGGTGGCATTCAGGGGGGTATCCCACACGTACAAACTGCCTGCAGGCGCAGGTTGTTCGGGCCAGTTGCCAGGCCCTACAGGCAGCAGGCTGACAGCCACACCGAGCTGCGCGGCCCGCTCAAGGAGCAGGTCGCGGCTGGTGATGGCAATCAGGGGGTGTGGCTGTTGCTGCGAGGCGAGCAGCAGGCACAGGTCTGGACCTATGCCTGCCGGTTCACCGGGTGTCAGGGCAAAGCGCTGTGCTTTCACTGCGCGGCCTGATCTGCGCTGTCAGTTCCGGTTGCGCCTGGCAGCTTGATTTCAACGTAGGCTTCGTCGCGGATCTGACGCAGCCAGGATTGCAGCTCTTCGTCGTACTTGCGGTTACGCAAAGCGTTCATTGCCTGTTGCTCGCGTGCCTGGGTGGTGCTGTCAGTGGCGCGACGGCCAAGGACTTCCAGTACATGCCAGCCGTATTGGCTTTTGAAGGGTTTGGACAGCACGCCTTGTGGTGTGTCGGCCATTGCTTCGCGGAACTCGGGTACCAGCGAGTTGGGATCAACCCAGTTCAGATCGCCGCCGTTAAGAGCGGAACCCGGGTCTTCGGAGTAGTTTTTAGCCAATTCTGCAAAGTCTTCGCCGGCGCTGATGCGCTCGTAAAGTTTCTCAGCCAGCGCCTTGGTGGCCGCTTCGCTGCGAATTTCGCTTGGCTTGATCAGGATGTGGCGAACATGCACTTCGTCCACAACCACTGTTTCGCCGCCGCGTTTTGCATTCAGCTTGAGAATGATGAAGCCGCCAGGCGTACGCACTGGCGGTGTAACGTCACCCACAGGCATCTCGCTGAGCATGCGGTCAAAAGGAGGTGGCAGTTGAGCTGCTTTACGCCAGCCCATGTCGCCGCCTTCCAGTGCCGTGTCGCTGCCGGAGCGAGCGATAGCCATTTGCCCGAAGTCCGCGCCTTGCTTGAGCTTGTTGTAGACATCTTCGGCTTGCTTGGCGGCGTTCTGGATGGCATCTGAACTCGCGCTTTCAGGCGTTGGAATCAGGATGTTGGCCAGGTTGTACTCTTCGGACATCTGCATTTTGCCCAGATCCGAAGCCAGGAAGTTTTTCACTTCCTGATCCGTTACCTGGATGCGCTCAGCCACACGACGTTGACGCACACGGCTGATGATCATCTCGCGACGTACCTGCTCGCGGGCATCTTCATAAGACAGGCCGTCGCGGGCCAGAGCCTGACGGAACTGTTCGATGGTCATGTTATTGCGCTGGGCAATGGTGCCGATGGCCTGGTTCAGTTCCTCATCCGTGATACGGATGCCTGAACGCTCGCCGATCTGCAGTTGCAGGTTTTCGACGATCAGGCGTTCAAGCACCTGCTGGTCCAGAACGCTGGCAGGGGGAACACCCTGCCCACGCTTGGCGATGGTTTGCTGAACTTCGTGGACGCGCTGATCCAGTTGGCTCTGCATGATCACGTCGTTATCGACAATGGCCACCACTTTATCCAGGGGTTGTACCGCAGCGCTGGCTGCAGTACCCAGGAACAACGCGCCCAGCATTAGCGGGCGCAGACACTCAGAAAGCTTGATCTTCACGTTCACGATAACCTTGGATGCCTTTGTCGAGGAAGCTCTCTACTTTGGTGCCAACTACGCCACCGAGACCTTTCAGCACAACTTGGAGGAAGAGACCATGGTCGCCCTTCTCGTTTTGAGGGGCTTCTTGGGTGTACTCGTCGTTGGATACCCAATAACGGCTGATCAGACGAAGCTTCCAGCAGCAGTTGTCGTACTCGAAACCACCGAAGGCTTCCAGGGTACGGTTGCGGTTGTAGTCGTACTGCCAGCGGCTGATGGCGTTCCATTGCGGCACGATCGGCCAGATAACCGAGAAATCGTGCTGCTGGATCTTGTAGTAATCCTTGATGTAACCGGGATCACCCTTGGTGCCGAAATCGCCGCCGCCCACAGTCCACTTACCGGTGTACTGGTCGTAGCGAACCTGGTCGTTGCGATAGCGATAGCCGATGTTGACCACCTTGTTCGGGTTGTCTTCAGGCTGGTAGTGCATCATCGCACTGCCTGAACGCGGGCTGTGGCTTTCCGGATCCCAGTTGTAGTCGGCCGTAGCGCGCCAGTCGCGGTTGAAGCGATAGGCGTACTCCAGTGCATACGGTGACACATTGGAGGTTGCATCGGCACGGTCTGCATCGATGCCTGGCAACTGAACCTTGCGGTCCTTGAAGTAGTAGGCCTGGCCCACGCTGATGCGTTGACGTTCAAAGCCGTTGTCTTCGATCAGGCGGCTGGTCAGACCCAGCGACAGCTTGTTCTCGTCACCGACGCGGTCTGTACCGGTGAAGCGGTTGTCACGCCACAGCGAGGAATAGCTGAAGGTACTTTCGCTGGTGTCGAAAATCGGGATGTTGTCCTGATTGCGCTCAGGGACATACAGATAGAACGCACGCGGCTCCAGGGTCTGGCGGTAGTTGGTGCCGAACCAGTTGGTGTTGCGGTCGAAGTATAGGCCGCTGTCGACGCTTGTAATTGGCACGCTGCGGTTCTGAGAACCTTTGTAAACGCCGCCGTTGTAAGTTGTTCCATTTATCGCAGCTAAGGCTTGCGCATTAACAATGTCGCTCTTGCCGGTGCCATCCAGATCCAGATCGTACTGGGTGTACATGTACTTGAGGGACGGCGTGAGGTAGCCGTAGCTCCAGTTCAGCGGCAGGCTGACACTCGGGGCCAGGTTCATGCGCGTACCGTTGGCACGGGCCAGGCCTTGCACGTTGGTATCCAGACGTTTAGCTGTAGTGCCGTCTTCGTTGGTAAAGCTGCCGTTTTCGAGGCTGCGATCGAATCGAACCAGCTCGGTGTTGTAGGCGATGTTCAGGCCGCCCGGTTGCTGTGGCAGTGCACCATTGAGGGTCAGCTGCGGCAGCATGTTGTAAGGCGTGATCTGAGTAACAGTAGCCAGTTGATAGGCCTGTGCGTTCAGCCTGGCGGTATAGCTGTCGCCACGGTAGCTGACGGCACCTTGCTGGTTCAGGTAGTCACGGCTTTCAACGCCGATCTGATCACTTTCCAGGTCCTGGAAGTAATACGGGTCGCTGATCTTGGTGTAGTCGACTTCGGTCAGTACGCGGGAATCGAGGCCACCCTTGTGCTGCCAGTTGAGCATGTAGCGCTTGTCGGTGTAGTCGGTCTGGCGCTTGCGGTCGTCGTTATCGTCGTTGAGGTACGCGGCACCGAACTGGCCTTCGCTGGACTCGGTCAGGTAACGGAACTCGCCTTCCATCAACAAGCCGCGCTTGGTCATGTAGCGCGGGTACAACGTGGCATCGTAGTTGGGTGCCAGGTTGAAGTAGTACGGGGTCACGAGCATGAAGCCGGTGTCGGAGCTGCTGCTGAAGGACGGCGGCAGGAAACCGGACTGACGGCGATCGTCGATCGGGAAGTAGATGTACGGGGTGTAGAACACCGGAATGTCCTTGACCCGCAGCGTCACGTTGGTCGCCGTACCGAAACCGGTAGCCGGGTTCAACGTGATGTTGTTGCCCTTGAGTTGCCAGGCGTTGCTGCTGGGTTCGCACGTGGTGTACGTACCATCCTTGAGGCGGATGATCGAGTCTTCGGCACGCTTGGCGTACAGCGCACTGCCGCGAATGCGCGACTTGTGCAGCACGTATTCGGCGTTGTCGACCTTGGCCGCACCCGTGTCCAGTTGAACATCGGCGTGGTCGCCGACGATCAGGGCCCCGTTGTCGCGCAGGCGAACCTTGCCAGTGAGCTCGCCACGGCTTTCAGCCTGATACAGGCTGGCTTCGTCGGCTTCGATCTGCATGCTGCCCTGACGCATTACGACGTCACCGGCCAGGGTCGCGACCTGCTCTTCCTGCTGATAGCGGGAGGCCTTGGCGCCGATAAAGGTCGGGGAATCGCTTTTGCTGGTCGTGTCGTTCATGCCCGGACGGATGGGCTCTACGTACGAACCGGCGCAGTACGGACCGGTTTCGGCCAGTTGCGCTGCGGTCAGTTTGTCACGTGGCACCCAGTCGAGATGGCTGTAGTCGTCACTGCGCGCTTTTAGCGCACGGCCTTTGGCCTCAGTCACCAGCGGGGCCTGTTTGACCTGCTCGCTGGTTTCACCGCTGGCACCTACAGACCCGTCGGCATGGGCCGGACGCGGTGGCAGTTGCGCCACGCTGTTTTTTGGTGCGCAATCCCAGCCACCCGAAGCCGACACGGAACAGTCATACTGCTCCTCGGCAAACGCGAACGGCGTGGCTAGAGGTTGCATGGCCAGCAAACTGCCGGTTACCAGCAACGGAAATTTTTTACGAAACGCGGGGGATTTCAATGCCATCTTATTAGTCCGGGCTTCCTGCGTGCCATCAGCCCGCGGTGGGGGACCGCACGCCTATCGATGGTCTGGAAAAGATTCTGGATAATAAAGCATGACCCGCTTGACGGCTAGCACCGTCGGAGACCCTTGTAATGCCTGACCAAGATGTACGCTTGCAACACCTGAAAGTTTGGCTGGATGAGCAGTTGGCAACCTTGTTCGCGAATGAGGGGTGGGGTGCTGTGCCCCCGGCCACGCTGACTGCTGCCAGTAGCGATGCGAGTTTCAGACGCTATTTTCGCTGGGAAGGCGAGGGTCGCAGTTTTGTCGTCATGGATGCGCCGCCGCCCCAGGAAAACTGCAAACCTTTCGTCGATATTGCCGATTTGTTGCGTACTTGCCAGATAAACGTACCGAAAGTTTATGCCCAGGACCTCGATCGCGGCTTTCTTTTGCTCAACGATCTGGGCAATAAAACCTTTCTTGACGTGATTAACAGCACCAATGCCGATGAGCTGTTCAAGGATGCGATCGAAGCCTTGCTGGCGTTTCAGCAACTGCCGATGGTCGAGCCGTTGCCTAGCTATGACGTGGCCTTGTTGCGCCGCGAGCTTGAGCTGTTCCCCGAGTGGTACGTACGGGCTCACCTGGGTGTTGACTTCAATGAACAGCAGCTGGCTGCCTGGCAACGGGTCAGCACACTGCTGATCGACAGTGCGCTGGCACAGCCCAAGGTGCTGGTGCACCGCGACTTTATGCCACGCAACCTGATGCTCAGTATTCCCAATCCCGGTGTGCTGGACTTTCAGGACGCCGTGTATGGCCCGGTGACGTATGACATCACCTGCCTGTTCAAGGACGCCTTTCTGAGTTGGCCCGAAGAGCGCGTGCGTGCCTGGCTGCAGGATTACTGGAAGCTGGCATTGCCCCTGGGCATCCCGGTGCAATCGAACTTTGAAGAGTTCCTGCGCGCCAGCGACCTGATGGGTGTGCAGCGGCACTTGAAAGTGATCGGCATTTTTGCCCGCATTTGTCACCGTGATGGCAAACCGCGCTACCTGGCCGATGTGCCGCGCTTCTTCTCTTATATAGAAGGCGTGTTGGCGCGGCGTCCTGAGTTGGCCGAGTTGGGTGAGCTGTTCGCCAGCCTTGGACTCGTCAGCGAGGCCGATGCATGAAAGCGATGATTCTGGCTGCCGGCAAGGGCGAGCGCTTGCGGCCACTGACCCTGCACACACCAAAGCCATTGATTTGCGCTGGCGGTGTGCCACTTATCGAGTACCACTTGCGGGCACTGGCGGCGGCGGGGTTTACCGAGATCGTGATCAATCACGCTTGGCTGGGCCAGCAAATTGAAGATCACCTGGGGGACGGTTCGCGCTTTGGCGTCTGCATCCGTTACTCCCCTGAGGGCGAGCCACTTGAAACCGGTGGCGGGATTTTCAAGGCGTTGCCATTGTTGGGTGCTGAGCCTTTTGCGGTGGTGAACGGTGATATCTGGACCGATTACGACTTTGGCGCCTTGCGTCAACCGCTGACGGGGCTGGCCCACCTGGTATTGGTGGATAACCCGGCGCATCACCCCACCGGTGATTTCTGCCTGAACGGCAAGCAGGTTGAAGATGGTGTGCCAGGTAGCGATACGTTGACCTACAGCGGTATTGCCGTGCTCCACCCGGAGTTGTTCAGGGAATGCACGGCTGGTGCTTTCAAGCTGGCACCTCTGTTGCGCAAGGCGATGGTTGAAGGGCAAGTAACGGGTGAGCGTTTGCTCGGGCACTGGGTCGATGTGGGCACACATGAACGTCTGGCCGAGGTCGAGTCGCTGATTGAGAGCTCCCGCTAAAATGCTGTGGCCAGGGACTCTCGTTGGAGCCGGAGCGGGTTTTTTTATAGCCAGCATTCCGGGGGCCATGCTCGGGGCTTTATTGGGGCAAGCGCTGGACCGGCGCTTGCAGCTGCACAGTTGGGCGCATTTGCTTGAGCGCCTGGGTGCCCGGCCGGTGTTGCGCAACGATGAGCTGTTATTTGTGCTGCTCGGTCGACTGGCGAAAAGTGGAGGGCGAGTCGTGGACAGGCACATCGAGCAGGCGCGGCTTGAAATGCGTCAGCTCGACATGGAGCCCGCAGCCCAGAAGCGTGCCATTGCGGCGTTCAATCGCGGCAAGTCAGGTAATGATTCGTTGCGCGGCTACCTGCGGCGTCTTAAAGCTCAGCCCCATGCGGCAGAAGGTGTGTTGCGCGCCTGCTGGCGGATGATACTGGCTGATGGCCGCGTTGCCCCCCAGGAGCGTGAGTTGATCACGCGCTGGGGGAGCTGGCTGGGCTGGACACGGCAACAGGTTCTGGCATTGGGGGGCGAATATGACGCCCCTAAAAAGCCGGTGGCGACTCGCGGCGGGACTTATCAGCAATCGCTGACCTTGCTTGGGGTTACGGCTACCAGTGATCCTGCGCAGATCAAACGTGCCTATCGACGATTGCTCAGCCGTCACCATCCGGACAAGGTTGCTGGCACAGGTGCCAGTACGCTGCAGGTAAGAGAGGCCACGGAAAAAACCCGTGAGCTGCATCAGGCCTACGCCTTTATCCGTGAACAGCACGGTTTTTAACGGCGCTTACTTGTCCACAGGCTGGGGGCTGAGCCAGCCGCGAACACGACGAAACAGTTGCTCCTGTTCGCCATCCCGATTCCCCGGGATGGCGAACAATCCTACCTGCTTGAAATTCGAACCGTTGGCTCGCTTGCTTGCCTGCAATCGTTGCAAGGCGGCTTCGCGGGCAAGTGGCTGGTCCTTGTAGAAAATATCCAGCAGCGCCACGTCAAGGGCGGGTGTCAGTTGGCTCAACTCTGACTTTGCCTGGGCGGGTTTGTGCGCAGAAATCATGACCAGTTTCTGAATCTGGGCCGGGTGCTTTGCGCTGATATAGCGCGATGCCCAGTAGGCGCCTGAGCCGTGGCCGAGCAAAACAATACTGCGCATGTTTTGTTTCTGGGCAAAGGAGATGGCCGCGTCGATGCGGGCAAAGATGCGCTCGGCATCCGTTTCACTCAAAGCATCAACGGTTTCAATGCTCTCGGGCTCCGGGCTTTCGGTGCCTGCACTGGCCGCCTGCTCGATGGGTTTGGCTGTGGTGCTGGCTGCTTTGCTGCTACTGTCTGTCGCTAATGTCGTAGGAGTTTTTTCTGGTTCGACTTCCCGCGCCTGACTGGCTTCGCTTTGCATGTCCGGCAAGCTCAGGCTCAGGCTGGCCCAGTTGGCGTCCGGCAGCTTGTTGCGCAGAGGGCCGACAACCAGCGGCCAGTCGGCGGTTTCACCGGCCCCGGGAATGATGATCACCGCACCTTGAGGGGCGGTGCTGTTGGCGGGTTTCCAGAGGGCAAGAAAGCTGTCGCCCGGGGCTTGAAGCTGTTGCTGTTCGTGTTGCGGAACCTGTCGCTCAAGGGCCGCTGCGTCTTCCTGGCTGCGCTCGGGCAGCGGTTCACGCACGGCAGGTTTGGGCTGGGCCTCGGCCTCGGCTTCTGTTGCAAACACTGGCGAGGCGAGTGGCAACAGCAGCGACATGTACAAGGCCGGTAGTACCAGACGATAAGAAAACATCAGTGATTCCAGGCCAGAAGTAGTCCCGGCAGCGTAATGGGTTGATCAGTATTTGTCAGGGTGTGAGCGTTTAGATGAGACGTTTTTGCTATCTGTGGGTTATCGGCTGGTTATGGCTGCCCTTAATGGGCAATGCGGCGCCTGTGCCTGCGGCCCAATTGTCGGCGGATCAGCGCGAGTGGCTGGCCCAGCACAAGGAACTTCGGGTAGGGCTTGTCTTGCAGGCGCCCTATGCCAAGTTTGATCAACGGTTACAGCAGCTTTCGGGCGCCAACGTCGAGCTGATGAAGTGGCTGGCCCAGGCGCTGGATGTTGAGCTGATATGGCGTAACTATCAGGACCTGGCGCAACTGGAGCAAGCTGCCCGCGCCGGAGAAATCGATCTTGTGCCCGGCTTGACCCAGACCCCGGCCGGTTTGCGTTTGTGGCAGTTTTCCGATCCTTACATGCGTGTGCCGCAGTTGTTGGTGGGCACACGTAATGGCACCGGTTCGGTGGACCTGGAGCGGGTCGACAGCCAGACCCGGGTCGCGGTGCGCATGCCCAGCGCCACGGCCGATTTTTTGCGCAGCAGTTACCCCGGCCTCAACCTGCAAGGTGTGCCTCTGGAGCGTCAGGCTCTGCAACTGCTGCTCAGTCAGCAAGCGACTTATGCCGTTATCGATGAAGCCCAGCTCAGTCGTTTGTCGGTCGAGCCGGAGTTCGCGGAGCTGGCCGTGGTGGGTGATGTCGGCTTGCCCCAGCTGTTGCGGGTTGCGACGCGCCGCGACTGGCCCCAGTTGGCCGGTATCGTTGAGCGCGGGCTGCATGCGATCCCGGCACGGGACATGGAGCAACTGCACAGCCGCTGGCTGCAGCCCAAGTATCCGCACCTTGGGCCATCGCCCGGCTTTTGGCAGAACCTGAGTTTACTGATGGGTGCGTTGTTGCTGGCCAGCATGGCGATTGTGGTGTGGCAGCGTCGCCAGCAAACGGCCCTGGAGCGCGCGTTACTCAGCGCCCGCGAAGATCTTGTCGTGCGCACAGCCAGCGCCCAGGCGCTGCGCTTGAGCCAGTTCTCAATCGACCAAAGCCCGGTCGGTATCTTGTGGGTCAATTGGGACAGCCACGTGCGCTATGCCAATCGAGCGGCTGAAGACATGCTCGGCTATCAGCCGGGTGCCGTGCTGGATCGACCGTTAAGCGATTTTGAACCGGGTCTGAACATGGACCGTTGGCTGAATATGTGGCGGCGTGCGCGCAATCACAAAGAGGGTGTTCACCGCAGTGAAACCCTCTGCGTGCGAGCCGATGGCAGTGAGTTTCCCGCCGATGTGACCTTAAGTTTTCTGCGCTTTCAGACGTCGGAGTACTTGGTCGTGTACCTCAATGACATCACTGAGCGGCACCGGGTGCAGGCCGCCTTGCAAGAAAGTGATGCGCGCTTGCAGGGCATTGCTGCCAACGTACCGGGGCTGGTCTTTCGTCTGGAGCGTTCGTTGCTGACGGGTGAACTGGATTTCCCCTATATCAGTGAGGGCAGCGAAAGCCTTGCCGGTTTTTCTCCGGCAACACTGCGCCTGCGCGAGGTAGGCCTGCGCAGCCTGGTGCATCCTGATGACAGGGCTGACTACCATCGAGTGCAGGACATGGCGCTCGACAGCGACAGTGACTGGTCATGGCAGGGTCGGATATTGACCCGTCAGGGGCAGCAGCGTTGGGCCGAAATCAAGGCGATAACCCGTCGCCTGGATGATGGCACCGTAGTATGGGATGGCATTGTCTGGGATATCAGCGAAAGCAAGCGCATTGAACTTGAGCTGGACAGTTCCCGCGGTCAGTTGCGTGAATTGTCGGCGCACCTCGAAAGTGTGCGCGAAGAAGAGAAAGCGCGCATCGCCCGTGAGGTTCATGATGAGCTGGGGCAGATGTTGACGGTGCTCAAACTGGAAACCTCGATGTGCGAGCTGGCTTACGCGCAGCTTGATCCGGGGTTGAATGAGCGGCTCAACAGCATGAAAAAGCTGATTGCCCAGCTCTTTCAGTTGGTGCGCGATGTGGCCACGTCACTGCGCCCACCGATTCTGGATGCAGGTATCAGTTCGGCCATCGAGTGGCAGGCCAGGCGCTTCGAGGCGCGCACGCACATCCCGTGTCTGGTGCAGGTGCCGGAGCACTTGCCGCCGCTTGGAGCGGCCAAGGAAGTGGGCTTGTTTCGTATCTTGCAAGAAGCGCTGACCAATGTGATGCGCCATGCTCACGCGCACACGGTTGAGCTGACCTTGAGTGTGGAAGGCAAGGAGCTGTGCCTGAACATCAGCGATGATGGGCAAGGCTTTGTGCCTGATACTGGCAGGCCGACGTCCTTCGGCGTCGTGGGGATGCGTGAGCGGGTCTTGATGCTGGGCGGAACCTTGTCTCTGCACAGTGTTCCGGGGGAGGGGACGACCCTGATTGTACGCGTGCCTTTGGTTGATAAAAGTTGATGAGGAATTGCCCGTGATTCGTGTACTGGTAGCGGAAGACCACACCATTGTGCGTGAAGGGATCAAGCAATTGATCGGCCTGGCCAAAGACCTGCTGGTGGTGGGTGAGGCCAGCAATGGGGAACAGTTGCTGGAAACCTTGCGTCATGTGCCGTGCGAAGTCGTGCTGCTGGACATCTCCATGCCCGGGGTCAATGGCCTTGAGGCGATACCGCGTATTCGGGCCTTGAACAATCCACCGGCAATCCTGGTGTTGTCGATGCACGATGAAGCGCAAATGGCGGCGCGGGCGCTGAAGTTTGGGGCGGCGGGTTATGCCACCAAAGACAGCGACCCGGCGCTATTGCTGATGGCGATCCGCAAAGTGGCGGCAGGGGGGCGCTATATCGACCCGGACCTGGCTGACCGCATGGTGTTTGAAGTGGGCCTGACCGATTCGCGCCCTTTGCATGCCTTGCTGTCCGAGCGTGAATTTTCGGTGTTCAAGCGCCTGGCCCAGGGCGTTAACGTCAATGACATTGCCCAGCAGCTGGCGCTGAGCAGCAAGACCATCAGCACCCACAAGGCGCGCCTGATGCAAAAGCTCAACGTCACGTCGTTGGCCGAGCTGGTGAAATACGCGATGGAGCACAAGCTGGTCTGACGGCCAACATTCTCTTGTGGGAGCGGGCTTGCTCGCGATGGCTTCACCGCGATTTGCCTGACAGACCGTAGCGCCTGAATCGCGAGCAAGCCCGCTCCCACAACTATCGAGCATGTCTGTTTACGACCCTGATTGGCCGGCCCTGTGCCACGTTGCCGGGTTTGCCGCGCCTAACCGTTCCGTTTACGACATCTCTGTAGGGCAATCCCTACCCAAAGCCTTCCAGCCTCCTGATGTGAATCTCTCTCGCCCCCCGATTTCTGTGGGGTAGCCGCTTCTTTAGTCTTGGGCTACGGCAGTCCAAAACAAAAGGTGTGGTTATGAGTGAGGTCGGTGCAAGCGCTGGGGCGGATGAGATTCTGGTCAGCTTTCGTGGCGTGCAAAAGAGCTACGACGGTGAAAACCTGATCGTCAAAGATCTCAATCTGGAGATTCGCAAAGGCGAGTTCCTGACCTTGCTCGGGCCTTCCGGTTCGGGCAAAACCACCAGCCTGATGATGCTGGCCGGTTTCGAAACGCCAACCGCCGGTGAGATTTTGCTGGCCGGGCGTTCGATCAATAACGTGCCGCCGCACAAGCGCGACATCGGCATGGTGTTTCAAAACTATGCGCTGTTCCCGCACATGACTGTGGCCGAAAACCTCGGCTTTCCCCTGTCGGTGCGCGGGCTGAACCGAACCGATATCAGTGAGCGGGTCAAGCGGGTGCTGAGCATGGTTCAGCTCGACGCCTTCGCCCAGCGTTACCCGGCCCAGCTGTCTGGCGGCCAGCAACAGCGTGTGGCGCTGGCCCGTGCGCTGGTGTTCGAGCCACAGCTGGTGCTGATGGACGAACCTTTGGGGGCTCTGGACAAGCAACTGCGCGAACACATGCAGATGGAAATCAAACACCTGCACCAACGCCTGGGCGTGACCGTGGTCTACGTGACCCATGATCAGGGTGAAGCGCTGACCATGTCCGACCGCGTTGCCGTGTTTCACCAAGGTGAAATCCAGCAAATCGCCCCGCCGCGCATGCTCTATGAAGAGCCAAAAAACACTTTTGTTGCCAACTTTATCGGCGAGAACAACCGCCTCAATGGCCGCCTGCTCAGCCAGGACGGCGATCGCTGCGTAGTCGAGCTGAGCCGGGGCGAGAAAGTCCAGGCACTGGCGGTGAATGTCGGTCGTACAGGTGATCCGGTCACCCTGTCGATTCGCCCTGAACGTATCAGCCTCAATGGTTCCAGCGAGTCGTGCACCAATCGGTTCTCGGGTCGGGTTGAGGAGTTTATCTACCTGGGCGACCACGTCCGGGTGCGCCTGGAGGTCTGCGGCATGAACGATTTCTTTGTGAAACAGCCGATTGCCGAGCTGGACCCCACCCTGGCCGTCGGCGACGTCGTGCCGCTGGGCTGGCAGGTCGAACATGTACGTGCGCTGGACCCTCTCTTAGAGGCGAATTGATCGCCCCGGCTTCACCAACCCTGCACAGTGGAGAATAACAATGCATACATCCTTCAAGTTCACGGCCTTAAGTCTGGGCCTGATGTTTGCGGCCAATGCACTGGCCGCAACCGATCTGACCGTGGTGTCGTTTGGCGGCGCAAACAAGGCCGCCCAGGTCAAAGCGTTTTACGCCCCTTGGGAAGCCAAGGGCGACGGCAAGATCATTGCCGGGGAATACAACGGTGAAATGGCCAAGATCAAGGCCATGGTCGACACCAAAAGCATCTCCTGGGATCTGGTAGAAGTGGAATCTCCGGAGCTGTCCCGCGGTTGCGACGAGGACATGTTCGAACCCCTGGACCCGGCGCTGTTCGGCAATCCTGATCAATACGTCAAAGGCGCGATTCAGTCCTGTGGGGCAGGCTTCTTTGTGTGGTCCACCGTTCTGGCGTACAACGCCGACAAACTGAAAACCGCGCCAACCAGCTGGGCGGATTTCTGGGACACCAAGACCTTCCCGGGTAAACGCGGGCTGCGCAAAGGCGCCAAATACACCCTGGAATTCGCGTTGATGGCTGATGGCGTCGCGCCCAAGGATGTGTACACCGTGCTGGCGAGCAAGGACGGTCAGAACCGTGCCTTTAAAAAGCTCGATGAGCTCAAGCCGAGCATTCAGTGGTGGGAAGCGGGCGCACAGCCGCCTCAATACCTGGCCTCTGGTGATGTGGTGATGAGCTCGGCCTACAACGGTCGAATCGCTGCCGTGCAAAAAGAAAGCAATCTGAAAATCGTGTGGAACGGCGGCATCTACGATTTTGATGCATGGGCCATCCCTAAAGGCCTGGGCAAAGCCAAGGCGGACGCGGCGAAGAAGTTCATGGCGTTCACCCTGCTGCCACAACAGCAAAGCGTCTATTCGCAAAACATCGCTTATGGCCCGGCCAACAAGGAGGCGATGCCATTGCTGCCTAAAGAGGTTCAGGCCGACATGCCTACAGCCCCGCAAAACATCGCCAACCAGGTGCAGATCGATGTCAGCTTCTGGGCTGACAACGGCGAGCAACTGGAACAGCGCTTCAACGCCTGGGCTGCCAAGTAAGCAGCGCTGACATGCGGTGCGATCCATTGGGTCGCACCGCCATCGTTTAAAGTTTTTCGGAGTTCGCCATGGCCGTCGCCGTTCCCCTGAACGAGGTCTCCAGCCCCACCTTGAAGAAGCGCCTGGCGCATGCCGAGCGGATCAACCGCTGGAAGGCGCAGGCGCTGATTGCCCCCTTGGTGATCTTTTTGCTGCTGGTGTTTCTGGTACCGATTGCGGCATTGCTCTACAAAAGTGTCGGTAACCCGGAGGTGGTCGAAGGTTTGCCGCGCACGGTGGTTGCCGTGGAGAGCTGGGATGGCAAGGGCTTGCCCGCCGAGCCTGTGTACAAGGCCCTGAGTGAAGACTTGGCCGAAGCCCGCAAGAATCAAGTCTTGGGCGATTTGTCCAAGCGTCTGAATATGGAATTGGCCGGCTATCGTAGCCTGTTGATGAAAACCGCCAAGGCGCTGCCATTCAAGGCGGCCCCTGAGTCTTACAAAGATGCGATGGAAGTGATTGATGAACGTTGGGGCGACCCGGCGTACTGGCAGGCGATCAAGCGCAACAGCTCCAGTGTGACTGCGTTTTATCTGCTGGCGGCGGTCGATCACCGCATCGATGATCTGGGTGAAATCGCCCAGGCCACTCCCGATCAGTCGATCTACCTGGACATCTTCGCCCGTACCTTCTGGATGGGCTTTGTGATCACCTGTATTTGCCTGGTGCTGGCCTACCCGTTGGCGTATTTGCTGGCCAACCTGCCAACACGGCAAAGCAACCTGTTGATGATTTTGGTGCTGTTGCCGTTCTGGACCTCGGTGCTGGTGCGGGTCGCGTCCTGGATTGTGTTGCTGCAGTCAGGCGGTCTGATCAACAGCGCGTTGCTCAGCATGGGCCTGATCGACAAGCCGCTGGAGCTGGTGTTTAACCGCACCGGGGTTTACATCGCGATGGTGCACATTCTGTTGCCGTTCATGATCCTGCCAATCTACAGCGTGATGAAAGGCATATCGCCTACCTATATGCGTGCAGCCATCTCGCTGGGTTGCCATCCGTTTGCGAGCTTCTGGCGGGTGTACTTCCCACAGACCTACGCCGGTATAGGAGCAGGTTGCTTGCTGGTGTTCATCATTGCTATTGGCTACTACATCACCCCGGCCTTGCTCGGCAGCCCGAACGACCAGATGGTCAGTTACTTCGTGGCGTTCTACACCAACACCAGCATCAACTGGGGCATGGCGACAGCATTGGGCGGCTTGTTATTGCTGGCTACCGTCGTGCTGTACCTGATGTACAACTGGCTGGTAGGCGCCAGCCGCCTGCGTTTGAGTTAAGGAGAGCGCCATGCTGAGCCCCTACATGTCACCCGTTGAGCGGGTCTGGTTCTACAGCTTGCGCATTCTTTGCGGGCTGATTCTGTTGTTCCTGATTTTACCGGTGCTGGTGATTATTCCGTTGTCGTTCAACTCGGGCAGTTTCCTGGTGTATCCGTTGCAGGGTTTTTCGCTGCACTGGTATCAGGATTTCTTCGCCTCAGCGGAGTGGATGCGTGCCCTGAAAAACAGCGTGATCGTGGCCCCGTTGGCGACTGTACTGGCGATGGTATTCGGCACGCTGGCGGCGATCGGCCTGACTCGAAGTGACTTTCCGGGCAAGGCACTGGTGATGGCCCTGGTGATTTCGCCGATGGTGGTGCCGGTGGTGATCATTGGTGTGGCCAGTTACCTGTTTTTTGCGCCGCTGGGACTGGGTAACAGCTACATCTCGCTGATCGTGGTGCATGCGGTCTTGGGTGTGCCGTTTGTGATCATTACCGTGTCGGCGACATTGCAGGGCTTCAACCACAATCTGGTTCGGGCGGCTGCCAGCCTGGGAGCCTCACCGTTGACGGCCTTTCGCCGAGTGACATTGCCACTCATTGCCCCGGGGGTGATTTCGGGGGCGTTGTTTGCCTTTGCGACATCGTTTGATGAAGTAGTGGTCACCCTGTTTCTGGCTGGCCCTGAACAGGCGACCTTGCCACGGCAGATGTTCAGCGGCATCCGCGAAAACCTCAGCCCTACCATTGCAGCGGCTGCGACCTTGCTGATTGCGTTTTCGGTGGTGTTGTTGCTTACGCTTGAATGGCTGCGCGGGCGTAGCGAGAAGCTACGCACGGCACAGGCCTAGAACCAGCAAGCATCCCACAAGGGGTAATCACCGATCCGCGTGGTCAATTGGGCGCGGATCGGGTTTTTGATGATGTAGCGGGCTATGTTTTTTATGTCCTCTTCCTGGCGCAATGCTCGATCGTGATAGCCTTTTTGCCAAATGCGTTCGTTGGTATTGGCTCGTTTATTGATACTAACGCTGCTGCGCGACTTCACCCGGCACATCAACTCCCCAAGTGTTTTATCTTTTAGCTCGACCAACCAGTGGAAATGGTCAGGCATCACGACCCATGCCTTGGAGATCGCAATCCCTTCGTCATGCGCCTGTCTAAACTGTTCCACAACAAGTCTACCTACATGGAAGTCTTTGAAAATGGGCTGTCTTTGCTGAGTGATGGTGGTTAGAAGGTAAAGGCGCCCGCATTCTGAGTGGCGGCCGATACGCAGGCGGTAAGCGTTCTTTGTTGTAGGCAATCCATTGCCCTCCATTGCTGTGTTTTCCTAAACCTAGATCACTCCCAGACATGGCATTTACGCAATTATTGACCAAATATTATGGCACCCGTAGCAGCTGCCGAAGGCTGCGTCCGAGTGCGAAGCGCTCGTAAATCGGTCACCCAGTAATGCCTGGAAGAAAGGGGTTCCAGATTTTACGGCCTTCGGCCGGACGTCGCCTTCGGCAACTGCTACGGGAGGTTGCGTGGTATTGCCGGGCCAATCATCGCTGCTACGGTGTGCGGCACATAGCCAGCGGTATACAATGCGCGCCACCGTGTTTAGCCCACTAAAAGGTGCGTCATGCAGCCCTTCGCTATTGCCCCATCGATTCTTTCCGCCGATTTCGCCCGCCTTGGCGAAGAAGTGGACAACGTACTCGCCGCGGGTGCTGATATCGTTCACTTCGATGTCATGGACAATCATTACGTACCCAACCTGACCATCGGCCCGATGGTCTGCTCCGCCCTGCGCAAGTACGGCGTCACTGCCCCTATCGATGCGCATCTGATGGTCAGCCCGGTTGACCGGATCATCGGCGACTTTATCGAAGCCGGCGCCACTTACATCACGTTCCACCCCGAAGCGACCCAGCACATCGACCGCTCCCTGCAACTGATCCGCGAAGGCGGCTGCAAGGCAGGTCTGGTATTCAACCCGGCAACGCCGCTGGATGTACTCAAGTACGTGATGGACAAGGTCGACATGATCTTGCTGATGAGCGTCAACCCAGGCTTTGGCGGGCAAAAATTCATCCCCGGCACCCTGAACAAGCTGCGTGAAGCCCGCGCGCTGATCGATGCATCCGGCCGCGAGATTCGCCTGGAAATCGACGGCGGCGTGAACGTTGGCAATATCCGTGAAATCGCTGAAGCCGGTGCCGACACCTTTGTCGCCGGTTCCGCCATTTTCAACACGCCAAACTACGAAGAAGTCATTCAGAAAATGCGTGCCGAGCTTGCGTTGGCCCGCCCATGAGCCGCTTTGAGCAGCTACTTCAGGGCCAGCTGCCAAAATTGGTGATGTTCGATCTGGATGGCACCCTGATTGACTCGGTACCGGATTTGGCAGAGGCCGTGGAGACCATGCTGCTCAAGCTGGGTCGACCACCCGCCGGGATTGAAAACGTGCGGTTGTGGATCGGTAATGGTGCGCCGATGCTGGTGCGCCGTGCCCTGGCCGGCAATATGGACGGCAGCGGTGTTGATGACGCGCAGGCCGAGCAGGCACTGGAAATTTTCATGGAGGCCTACGACGGCGGCCATGAACACACCAAGGTCTATCCCGGTGTACGCGAAAGCCTCAAGTGGCTGCAAAAGCAGGGCGTTGAAATGGCCCTGATCACCAACAAGCCCGAGCGCTTTGTCGCGCCCTTGCTCGATGAGCTGAAGCTGGGGCGGTTTTTTCGCTGGATTATCGGTGGCGACACCCTGCCACAGAAAAAACCTGACCCGGCCGCGCTGTTGTTCGTGATGAAAATGGCTGGCGCCACCCCGGCCCAGTCGATGTTTGTCGGCGACTCACGCAATGACGTACTGGCGGCCAAGGCTGCCGGCGTTCGTTGCGTCGCGTTGAGCTACGGCTACAACCACGGTCGTCCGATTGAAGAAGAGTCACCGGATATGGTGATTGGCAACCTGCAAGAACTGATAGCCGGTTGCTTAGATTCTGCGCCTGAGATAACGTTGGGCAATTCTGTTTCCCCCTCTCGAAGAGATTCTATCGTGGTGGTCACTCGCAAACTCTGGATGAAAGTTATCAAGGCCCTGGCCCGTTGGCGTTGGCGCGCCTGACTTGAATCTGGCCGCATAGTCGGCACGTTTGCATACCTGACCGTTTTACCCTCAGACCACGAGGCACCTCATGATCCGCGAAGAATTCCTGCGTTTGGCCGCTGCCGGCTACAACCGTATCCCCCTTGCACGCGAAACCCTGGCTGATTTCGACACGCCGCTGTCGATCTACCTGAAGCTGGCCGATAAGCCCAACTCCTATTTGCTGGAGTCGGTGCAGGGCGGCGAAAAGTGGGGGCGTTATTCGATCATTGGCTTGCCATGCCGCACAGTGCTGCGGGTGCATGATCACCAGATCAGCGTGACCCATGACGGTGTCGAGATTGAAGCCTGCGAAGCGCAAGATCCGCTGACGTTCGTTGAAGAATTCAAGGCCCGTTACAACGTGCCGACCATTGCCGGTTTGCCGCGCTTCAACGGTGGCCTGGTGGGCTATTTCGGTTATGACTGCGTGCGTTATGTTGAGAAGCGTCTGGGCAAATGCCCGAACCCTGATCCACTGGGTGTGCCGGATATCCTGCTGATGGTGTCTGACGCCGTGGTGGTGTTCGATAACCTGGCCGGCAAGATGCACGCGATCGTGCTGGTCGATCCGGCGCAGCCTGACGCTTATGAAGAAGGTCAGGCCCGGCTCGAGGCCCTGCTTGAACAGCTGCGTCAGCCGATTACCCCGCGTCGTGGCCTGGACTTCACGGCACAGCAAGCGGCTGATCCGGTGTTCCGTTCCAGCTTCACCCAGAACGACTACGAGAAAGCCGTCGACACGATCAAGGACTACATCCTCGCAGGCGATTGCATGCAAGTGGTGCCGTCGCAGCGCATGTCCATCGACTTCAAGGCTGCGCCGATCGATTTGTATCGCGCGCTGCGTTGTTTCAACCCGACGCCTTACATGTACTTCTTCAACTTTGGCGACTTCCACGTCGTGGGCAGCTCGCCAGAAGTGCTGGTGCGGGTTGAAGACAACCTGATTACCGTGCGCCCGATTGCCGGAACCCGCCCCCGTGGTGCCACCGAAGAGGCCGATCTGGCGCTCGAAGAGGACCTGCTCAGTGATGACAAGGAAATCGCCGAGCACTTGATGCTGATCGACCTGGGGCGTAACGACACGGGCCGTGTCTCTGAAATCGGCTCGGTCAAGCTCACCGAAAAAATGGTGATCGAGCGTTACTCCAACGTGATGCACATTGTGTCCAACGTGACAGGCCAGCTGAAAAGCGGGCTGACGGCGATGGATGCACTGCGTGCAATTCTGCCGGCGGGCACGTTGTCCGGCGCGCCTAAAATCCGTGCGATGGAAATCATCGACGAGCTGGAACCGGTCAAGCGTGGTGTGTATGGCGGCGCGGTCGGTTATTTCGCCTGGAACGGCAATATGGACACGGCAATCGCCATCCGCACAGCTGTGATCAAGAACGGTGAACTGCACGTGCAGGCTGGCGGCGGCATTGTCGCTGACTCGGTCCCGGCCCTTGAGTGGGAAGAGACGCTGAACAAGCGTCGCGCCATGTTCCGGGCCGTGGCACTGGCCGAGCAGACTCCACGGGATTGATTGCCAACCCTACGTCGTAGCAGCTGCCGAAGGCTGCGTCCGATTGCGAAGCGATCGTAAATCCTGATAGCCCGGTTCATCTGAAAGGCCGAGTTGGCAGGCTTTACGACGGCTACGCCGCCGGACGCAGCCTGTGGCAGCTGCTACGAAGAGCTTCTGTTTATCAGAAGTTCAGGCTGACCCCGAGGTTGGCTCCCTGTTGAGCCACCCCATCACCCTTCCTCACGTTATAAGCCGCCTGCAGCATAAGGTCGGCGGTCAGCCTGTGGCTGATCCCCAGGCTGATACGGTCAAGGTTGCTTTGCGGTGTGTAGCCTTCGAGTGTGAAGCTATTGTTGGGCAGGCTGTTCAGCGCGATGCTCAGGCGCTGGGTCGCATTCTGGAACTCGTGCTCATGGACGGCTTCGCCAAACACCCGAGTCTGCGGGGTGAACTGGTAGCTGGCGAGTACGCCCGCGCCAAGTCGATTTGAAACGAGTGTCTGCTCTTCGTAGTTCAATGCGGTCGAACGCCGGCCTTTTTCTTCATAACGATTAACCTCTACTCGCGAGTAGTCGGCGCTGATAAAAGGCGACAGGTGCCACGAAGCCGAGGCCTGTGCGATGTCATAACCCAGGCGTGTGCTCAATGCCCGCAGGTGGCCGTCGGCTTGCCCTTTCTCCACCCCCTCACTCACGCCTAGCGCGAACTTTCGGTTGAGGCTGTCGTAATCGAGCCTGCCCAAGGTCAGGGCGGCGTCACCCCACCAATGATTGTGTTGGTACTGAGCAAAGACGCTGCCCAGGTAGCTATTGAGTTTGTAGTCCGATTCGTTGGTGCCCGTTTCGAGGCGTTGTCGGTAAAATCCGGATGCCACGCCCAGTCGCCAGTGTTCATCCAGCCGGTAGCTGGTGCCGATATTGACGTTATAGCCCCGGCCATCCGCACTGACTGAGGTGTGCTGCTCGTCAATATTCAAACGTTGCCCGCCACCCGCAACGAACGCTCGCCATTGCCCTGTGGCTTGCCATTGAAGGTTGTCGCTGCCCCACTGGGTGCGCAGTTGGTCCTGGTGGGCATTCAGTGTGCCTTGGGCTATCACGGGTAACAGCGTCACCTCCCACGGGGCGGCCAGCAATGAGTAGGCATAGTCGGCGATTAAGCGTTGTCCCGCTTCGGTGGGGTGGACCGAGTCGTTGAACAACAGCCTGGCTGGGTCGGGGGTCGGGCTGTTGATGCCGTATTGCGGGTTCTCTGTGCACTCGTCACCGCTGAAGCAGGTGGCCACGAGGTTGTGCCCAGTGGCCAGGCCAAAACGGGCGGGATCGGAGACCGCTTCCCGGAACAGGAGCGGGACGTTGAGGGGGATGACTTCGGCGTCTATCTGGCTGAGTTGATGGGCCAGTTCGGTGTTGAACACCGCGCTGAGGTAGCTGCTGCCAGCTTGTGCCGGTGTGTCGTAAATGGCCGGGGTCAGGCCCAGGTCAGGCAACAGCCAGACCATGATGTAACGCGCCCCGGCCTGTTGCAGGGCGAAGGCGCTGTCTGCCAGATTCTGCGCGGCTTTAGCTGCCTCGGCGGGGTTTCTTACTCTCTCATCGAGGAAGTCGTTGCCGCCGCCCGAGATGAAATACAACGCTTTGGGGTCGGCTTTGAAACCGTTTTCCACAAGGTAGCCGCGTCGGCTGCGCAATGTCGAGCCTGCTCCGAACCAGTCTCTGGGTACGGTTACTTTTGACACTTTGGTAACGGATTTGAATATCTGGTCAGTCCGATAGCCGCCAACTGCCCAGTTGTTTCCATCTGTGTCGCCGGTCATCGACGTCGACGGCGCAAGATCGCCGGAAGCGATGCCCAGCTTTGCTCCAAACAGCATCGGTGCAACAGGCGCATAGGCTTCACCCTTGAACTCCTTGTAAGTAGGCCCGGTACGGTTGGTGAAGCGGGTGCTGTCGCCGACCGCGCCACTCAAGTCGATGTACTGCCCCGAGTCACTCAAACTGTCGCCGAACACGATCATCGTGGAGTAGGGGGTTGGGGCGGCGAGTACGCGTTCGCTAACGAAGGACAGGATGCATCCCGCCAGGGGGATGAGTAGTGAAAGTCTGCGCATGAGGAAGTCTATTTTTATTGTTGGGAGCGCGGACACTATCAAAACAATTTGTATTAAGTGTTTCATGTAAAATAAAGACACAAAGTATTGTCCGTATGTTTTTCCCCGTATTTGCTGCCCCGTGTTGCGCCTTCTGCGAGGCTACGTTACTGTGCCCTGACGTAGAAATGAGACCCTTCCTGTGTTGATCATCAGCAAACTCTTTATGCGAGTTCTCAAGGCCCACGGCCGTTGGCGTTGGCGCGCCTAATATTTCTCTGCCGGCCCCGCCGGACCTGCCCCCTGCGTTTTCATGAATGGCTGCCCCCCGGTTGGTGTGTTCAATCCAGCAATCGAAACTGCGGGTAATGAATTCTGAAAACAGTTTTGAATGTCAGTGAATTCAGAGGTTTAGCAACATGCTGCTGATGATCGATAATTACGACTCTTTTACTTACAACGTTGTGCAATACCTCGGCGAGCTGGGTGCCGAGGTCAAGGTGGTGCGCAACGATGAATTGACCGTGGCCCAGATCGAAGCGCTCAAGCCCGAGCGCATTGTGGTCTCGCCCGGCCCTTGCACGCCGAACGAGGCGGGTATTTCCCTCGAAGCCATCAAGCACTTTGCCGGCAAGCTGCCGATCCTGGGCGTGTGCCTGGGCCATCAGTCCATCGGCCAGGCATTTGGCGGCGATGTGGTCCGCGCCCGGCAAGTGATGCATGGCAAGACCAGCCCGGTGTATCACCTCGATACAGGGGTATTTCAGGGCCTGAACAATCCGCTGACCGTGACCCGTTACCACTCGCTGGTGGTCAAGCGTGAAACCCTGCCGGACTGTCTGGAACTGACCGCCTGGACTCAGCTCGAAGATGGCTCGGTGGACGAGATCATGGGCCTGCGCCACAAGACGCTGAATATCGAAGGGGTGCAATTTCACCCTGAGTCGATCCTGACCGAGCAAGGTCATGAGCTGTTTGCGAATTTTCTAAAACAAACCGGCGGCACGCGCTAAGGACTTTATATGGATATCAAGACAGCCCTGAGCCGTATCGTCGGCCACCTCGACCTGACCACCGATGAGATGCGCGACGTAATGCGCGACATCATGACCGGTCAATGCACCGAAGCGCAGATTGGCGCATTCATGATGGGCATGCGCATGAAAAGCGAAAGCATCGACGAAATCGTCGGTGCCGTGACGGTCATGCGCGAACTGGCAGACAAGGTTGAGCTCAAGACGCTGGACGGCGTGGTCGATATCGTTGGCACCGGCGGCGATGGCGCGAACATTTTCAACGTGTCCACCGCTTCGGCGCTGGTGATTTCCGCGGCGGGTTGCACGGTGGCCAAGCATGGCAACCGCGCGGTGTCCGGTAAAAGCGGCAGTGCTGACCTGCTGGAAGCGGCCGGTGTGTATTTGAACCTGACCCCGGTTCAAGTCGCCCGATGCATCGACAGCGTGGGCATCGGCTTTATGTTTGCTCAGTGCCATCATGGCGCCATGAAGCATGCGGCGATTCCGCGTCGCGACCTTGGCTTGCGAACCCTGTTCAATATGCTTGGCCCGCTTACGAATCCGGCTGGTGTGTTGCATCAAGTGGTCGGTGTGTTCAACCAGGCGCTATGCCGTCCCTTGGCTGAAGTGCTGCAGCGTCTGGGCAGCAAGCATGTGCTGGTGGTGCACTCGCAAGACGGGCTCGATGAGTTCAGCCTGGCAGCGCCGACCTTTGTGGCAGAGCTGAAAAACGGTGAGATCACCGAGTATTGGGTTCAGCCTGAAGATTTTGGTATCAAGAGCCAAAGCCTGTTCGGCCTGGTAGTAGACAGCCCCGAGCAATCGTTGGAGTTGATCCGCGATGCGTTGGGTCGTCGCAAAACCGAAGCGGGCCAGAAAGCCGCCGAAATGATTGTGCTCAATGCTGGCGCAGCGCTATACGCCGCGGACCTTGCCTACACTCTCAAAGAGGGTGTGGAGTTGGCCCATGATGCGCTGCACACCGGATTGGCCCGCGAGAAGCTCGAAGAGCTGGGCGCGTTTACCGCGATTTTCAAGCAGGAGAATGAAGCATGAGTGTGCCAACCGTTCTGGAAAATATTCTGGCGCGTAAAGTTCAAGAGGTTGCCGAGCGCAGCGCGCGCGTGAGCTTGGCCGAGCTTGAACGTATGGCCGCTCAGGCGGATCCTGTTCGCGGTTTTGCCAATGCGTTGCTGGCGCAGGCCAAGAAAAAACAGCCGGCAGTGATTGCCGAAATCAAAAAGGCTTCACCGAGCAAAGGCGTGATTCGCGAGCACTTCGTGCCTGCCGACATTGCCAAGAGCTATCAGTCGGGCGGTGCGACGTGTTTATCCGTGCTGACCGATATCGATTACTTCCAGGGTGCCGACGCGTACCTGCAGCAGGCCCGTGCGGCCTGTACCTTGCCGGTGATCCGCAAGGATTTCATGATCGACCCTTATCAAATCGTCGAAGCCCGTGCCTTGGGGGCCGATTGCGTGCTGTTGATCGTGTCCGCCCTGGACGACGTGAAGATGGCAGAGCTGGCAGCCGTCGCCAAAAGCGTCGGGCTTGATGTGTTGGTTGAAGTGCATGATGGCGACGAGCTTGAGCGCGCACTTAAAACCCTTGATACGCCGTTGGTGGGCATCAACAACCGCAACCTGCACACTTTTGAAGTCAGCCTGGAAACCACGCTGGATCTGTTGCCTCGTGTACCGCGTGATCGTCTGGTGATTACCGAGAGCGGCATTCTCAACCGTGCGGATGTCGAGCTGATGGAGATCAGCGAGGTGTATTCGTTCCTCGTTGGTGAAGCCTTTATGCGCGCCGAGAACCCGGGCAATGAACTGCAGCGTCTGTTTTTCCCGGAGCGCGTTGTGCCAGTGACGGGTTCGACTCTGGATTGACTCATTCCCTTGTGGGAACGGGCTTGCTCGCGATAGCAGCCCCGCGATTTTCCTGGCAGGCTGCGGCGCCTCAAGCCCGCTCCCACAGCGATCGAACCTGTATCTGCAGCGGCTCAGTGTCTGACAAGGAATCCCATGGCACCCATCCAGCACCTCACCGTCGAAGCCGGCCTCAAGGCCGAGCAGGATTTACTGGCCTCGGTCTGTGCCGCAGAGCTGGAGGCAGGGGGGCTGTTCTGGCAGCCCACGGATCGGGCGCTGGTCATGCCGCGGCGACTGAGTCGCTTGCCGGGTTTTGAGCAGGCCAGTATTGAGTTGGCTGCCAGCGGCTGGCCGATTCTGTTGCGTGAGACGGGCGGCGAGCCTGTCCCGCAGTCCGCCTCGACGGTCAATATTGCACTGGTTTATGCGCCTTTACGCAGTGAAGGCGATCATGGGCGTATCGAAACGGCCTATCGCCGTTTGTGCGAGCCGATTTGCGATTTGCTGATGCAGTTGGGTGGCACCGCTTCTTTGGGCGAAGTTGAGGGTGCGTTCTGTGATGGACGTTTCAACGTCAATCTCAATGCCCGGAAACTGGTGGGAACCGCTCAGCGCTGGCGTCAGAGTCAAGGCGGGCAGCGGCCTGTCGGTTTGGTTCATGGTGCATTGCTGGTAGAGAACGAGCGTGAGTCGATGGTGGCGGCGGTCAATCGCTTCAATCAGTTGTGTGATCTTGAGCAACGCTGTCTTGCCGACAGTCACATCGCTTTGCACGAAGCGTTTGCGGCCCCCGACTTCTTTGAGCGCTTGAGTGCCAGTTATCAACAGATCCTGGCGCCCTTGCTCAAGTCTTAACGTGTACCGAACACCACCATGGTTTTGCCTTTGACGTTTACCAGGTTCTGTTCTTCCAGACCTTTTAGTACGCGTCCTACCATCTCTCGAGAACAACCGACGATTCTGCCGATTTCCTGACGGGTGATCTTGATTTGCATGCCGTCCGGGTGGGTCATGGCATCGGGTTGTTTGCACAGCTCAAGCAGGCAGCGCGCAACCCTTCCTGTGACATCAAAGAATGCCAAGTCACCGACCTTGCGCGTAGTGTTGCGCAGGCGTTGTGCTATTTGGCCACTTAGCGCGTAAAGAATCTCTGGCTCTTGCTGAGTGTATTCTCTGAACTTTGGATAGCTGATCTCTGCAACTTCGCACTCGGTCTTGGCTCGAACCCATGCGCTGCGTGACTGCTCTTGTCCCGCTTGTTCAAACAGGCCCAATTCGCCAATAAAGTCTCCGCTGTTGAGATAGGCAATGATCATTTCACGACCTTCCTCGTCTTCAATCAAAACCGTTACCGAGCCTTTGATAATGAAGAACAGGGTGTGTGAAGACTCACCTGCACAAATGATATTACTCTTGGCTGGATATCGTTTGCGTTGGCAAAAAGTCAAAAACTTGTCGAGGTTTTTGATCTTGGGTATGGGAGTAAGAGCAACCATGGTTGTATCCCGAGAAGCGTACACAGTAAGGATTAAATCTATTTTTATATAGAGCGCTTTCTGGCAGGCGCCAGCGATTTGGCGCCAGCTTACCAGACAGGTTCTGTACGGATTGCAGAATTTTCGGAGTGCCAGGCCAGAGAAACGCTTCAGTGTGGTGAGTTATCAGTTTCTGACCCTGTGCTAAGCTGGCGCCCCTTTTAAATCAGTGGAGTCTGGGTGATGAAGGCACGCATTCAATGGGCTGGCGAAGCCATGTTTCTGGGCGAGTCAGGCAGCGGCCACGTCGTTGTGATGGATGGCCCGCCTGAAAGCGGTGGTCGCAATCTGGGCGTACGCCCGATGGAGATGCTGTTGTTAGGTCTCGGGGGTTGCAGCAACTTTGACGTTGTCAGCATTCTCAAGAAGTCGCGTCAGGCGGTTGAGAGCTGTGAAGCGTTTCTGGAGGCAGAACGCGCCACTGAAGATCCAAAGGTTTTCACCAAAATCCATCTGCACTTTGTGGTCAAGGGCCGTGGCTTGAAAGAAGCCCAGGTCAAGCGTGCCATCGAGTTGTCGGCCGAGAAGTATTGCTCGGCATCCATCATGCTTGGCGCAGCGGGTGTTGCCATCAGCCACGATTACGAAATTATCGAGCTGGGCTGAGTCAATAAGGGTCTTGATTTAGCTAATGCCAGTCAGTAAATCGGGAAGCTGGCTCTTGTGGGAGCGGTCTTGCCCTCGATGGGAGCCGCGCGGTTTGACTCTCAGGCCGCGTCGCCTGCATCGCGAGCAAGCCCGCTCCCACAGTGACCCTTAACTGACACGCATTAGCCTATGTGCAAAGTCCCGCTAAAGCGGCGGTCTTTGCCGAAGGTGCGAAGCTGCGATCAGATACGGTACGTACTTTTTGTCATCACCTTGGCCATCAGGCTCATGCCGAATTTGACCGGGGCAGGGAAGCGGAACCCGCCAGCATCGAGCGCAGATTCTGCGTGCTGCTCTTCGTCGATACGCATTTGCTCAAGAATCGCCCGGGACTTTTCATCCTCGACCGGCAGTTGCTCAAGATGCTCGTTCAGGTGCTTGCAAACCTGATCTTCGGTGGCCGCCACAAACCCCAGGCTGACTTTGTCGCTGATCAGTCCTGCTGCTGCGCCGATCCCGAAGGACATGCCGTAAAACAGCGGGTTCAGCACGCTGGGATGGCTACCCAGTTGGCGAATGCGTTGCTCACACCAGGCCAGGTGATCGATTTCTTCTTCAGCGGCGTGTTCCATCGCTTCGCGCACGTGCGGGAGCTTGGCTGTCAGTGCCTGACCTTGATACAAGGCTTGAGCACAGACTTCACCGGTGTGGTTGATACGCATCAGACCGGCAACATGGCGTGTAGCTTGCGGGTCTAGCGGGTTTTCAGGTTTGACGATGGCCGGTGATGGCCGATGAGGCTGGCCGCTGAATGGCAGCAGAGTGCGCAGGGCGGTATCGGCTTGTAACAGAAGACGGTCAATCGGCGAGTAGTGACGTTGGTTAGTCATGCTTACCTCCGGAAAAAATCACGGCGGTCAGTTTACCCCAATCGCGGGGGTGGAGTTTGCGTTGGATCATGGATGGATGTGGGAACCGTGCGGCTCCCACGTCAGAATCGTTTAGCAATCAGCCCGGCGGCCAATTCATCTGGCGTTGACCCAGAACGTGCATATGAATGTGGTAAACCGTTTGGCCACCCTTTTCATTGCAGTTCATCACTACGCGGAAACCGTCTTCGCAGCCCAGTTCTTTGGCAAGGCGCTGTGCCGTGAAGAGGATATGGCCTGCCAGCAGCTTGTCTTCTTCGGCTAGGTCGTTAAGCGTGCGTATCGGCTTTTTCGGGATAACCAGAAAGTGGACCGGTGCTTGTGGTGCGATGTCGTGAAAAGCGAGCACTTGATCATCTTCATAGATGATCTTTGCGGGTATTTCACGGTTGATGATCTTGGTAAACAAAGTATCCAAAGCTGTGTCTCCGTGAGTGAAGTCCGGTCTGAGTGTACTCAGGGCTGTGAGTTACGCCCAGTCGTCGTTAACGAGGGCAGTAGGATTTGTTGACCGAGGCGGCTATTTTTCGGGTCATCCAGCGAGAGAGAACACGCGGGAAGCGAGAGAGCCAGCGGTTGCGACGTCCTGGAATGATGATCGCCTTGTTTTTATCGAGCGCACGCACGGTGTAAAGCGCAACTTCTTCGGGGCTCATGGCTCCGGTGCTTTGCTTGATGGCGTCGGTATTCATTTTGGCTGCATCGAAAAAACGGGTTCGGGTAATGCCGGGGCAGAGTACCGAGACTTTAATCCCGGTTTTTTTCACTTCTTCGCGCAGGCCTTCAGAAAAATGCAGGACATACGCTTTGCTGGCGAAGTAGGTGCTCAGCCAAGGCCCGGGCTTGAACGCAGCAATTGAGGACACATTGAGAATCTGCCCGCCGCCTTGCACGGCCATCATGTTGCCAATGGCATGGCACAACCGGGTGAGTGCCAGCACGTTAAGTTCAATCAGGTCTTGTTCGGCGCTCCAGTCGTGGGCCAGGAAAGGACCGCAGGTGCCGATACCCGCGCAATTGACCAACAGGTCAATCTGACGGTCGCCTTCTTCAAGCTCCAGCAAAAAGCCTGACAGGCGCAGGGGCTCACCCAGGTCGCAGGCGCGGAACAACACCTCGACGCCGAAACGCTGGGTCAACTCAAGTGCAATGGTTTCCAGCGCATCCCGCTGGCGGGCCACCAGAATCAAACTGCGCCCGCGTCGGGCAAGAGCCTCAGCCAGCGCCAGGCCAATGCCGCTGGAGGCGCCGGTGATTAAAGCGTAACGGGTCATGCTGTTCTCCATTGCAACGGTACAGTCCGGTGACAATGATGTCCCTGGCGTTAACGCGTTCATTAAGGCGGGCAGTCTACATGCTGTTGCTGTTGACTGCGTTGATCAACGCAGTCAGCAGGCCCAAAGCAAAGAGGGCAATCATTACGCAGATGCCCAGTCCAATCAAAAAGATGGTAATCGCAGCCAGAACATTGACTGCACGGCTGTTCGGCGGTGGCGGTGGCCCGTATTTATTGGGACCGGGTGTGCCGGGCATCAAGAGCATCATCAGGGACAGGATCAGATTGGCCACGGGCACCAAATGCAGTAACAGCATCCACGCGGACCAGTTGAGGTCATGCAGGCGCTGGGCGCTGATTCTCAGGCTGATGATGAAGTAGGCAAGTGTGAGCGTTGCGCCACAGGTAATGCCCAGGGTGGGGGAAACCTTGACTGCGAGCAAAACCAGAAGTGATGTCACCATGGCGATGACGGTGATTATCATGCTCCAGGCCAGCAGTCGTAAACGCCCGATCCTCCCGCTGAACCCCACAGGGTCAAGCGGCGAGTACTGTTCTTGAGGTGTTTTGTTCAGGCTAAGCTCGGGCACGGTGGCTTCCTTGTCCGGGTGGAGTTAACAAAAACCCGCCGATAATGGCGGGCTTGGCAATATCAGGGATGCGGCCAATGCTGTGCGAGTTTTGAGGTGCGGCTTAGCGCCTTGCGATATTCCTCATCAAGGCGTGCGATCAACTGGTCGATTGTGGGCAGGTCGTGGATTTCTCCTGCGCCCTGGCCGGCGGACCAGACTGTTTTCCACGCCTTGGCCTCATCGGTCAGCGGCTTGAGTTTGTTACTTGCCCCCGTGTCGTTTTTGCCTTGGAGTGCAGCCAGGTCGAAACCTGCATTTTCAAGGCTTTGGCGCATAAAACTGGCGGGCACACCCGATACAGCGGGGGTGTGAATGATATCGGCGGCGCGGGATGCCAGCAGCATCTCTTTGTAAGCGTCAGGCGCATGGCTTTCTTGGGTGGCGATAAAGCGTGTACCGAGGTAGGCAAGATCAGCGCCCAGAACCTGAGTCGCGAGGATTTCGTGGCCGTGATTCAGGCACCCTGCCAAGAGTAAGGTTTTGTCGAAAAACTGCCGTATTTCGGCGACCAATGCAAAAGGGCTCCAGGTACCTGCATGTCCACCAGCGCCGGCTGCGACTGCAATCAAACCGTCTACCCCGGCCTCTACTGCTTTCTCGGCATGACGTCGGGTGGTGACATCGTGAAATACCAGGCCACCATAGCTGTGCACGGCATCAACGACTTCTTTGACTGCCCCCAGGCTCGTGATGACGATAGGCACTTTATGTTCGATGCAAATCGCCAGATCCGCCTGCAGCCGTGGGTTGCTGTTATGCACAATCAGGTTCACGGCGTAGGGGGCAGGGTTATCCAGTCCGGCGAGTCCTGATTCTATTTCCTCAAGCCATGCCTTGAAACCGCTGCTCTCGCGCTGGTTGAGTGCAGGGAAACTGCCTACAACACCATTGCGACAGCAGGCCAGGACAAGTTGAGGGTTGGAAATCAGAAACATGGGGGCGGCGACTACCGGCAGGCGCAAGCGTTGTTCAAGCAGAGCGGGCAGTGACATGGATAACCTCGGATCGTTAAGAAGTGAGTTTAAAACGGTTTGACCACGGCCAGAATTACGATCGCCAGCAGAAACACGACCGGCACTTCGTTGAACCAGCGATAGAACACGTGGCTACGTTTGTTTTCGCCGCGGGCAAAGCGTTTTACCTGCGCCCCACACATGTGGTGATAACCGATCAACAGGAACACCAGTGTCAGCTTGACGTGCATCCAGCCCTGGCTGAAATAGCCGCTCGGGTTGAGGCTGATCAACCAGCCGCCAAAAATCAGGGTCGCAATCATTGCCGGGCCCATGATGCCGCGATACAGCTTGCGCTCCATGACGCTGAATCGCTCTTTGCTAACGGAATCTTCGCTTTGTGCGTGGTAAACAAACAGGCGAGGCAGGTAAAAGAGGCCAGCAAACCAGCAGACGATGCTGATGAGGTGGAAGGCTTTGAGCCATAGATAAAGCATTTTTAGTTATTCCCAGGTTCACGTTAGATCAAATAGTAGTAGTAGAGCGTCCGGGAGTCACCTTGGCGGTTGTCGCAGGGGCTGGGTATCCCTATTATCGAAGGCTTTCCAGTGGTTTCGTTGAGGGCAGGTTATGGTCAAGGTCGGTATTGTCGGCGGCACGGGTTACACCGGGGTCGAATTGCTGCGTTTGCTGGCACAGCACCCGCAGGCTGAAGTGGTTGTCATCACTTCTCGATCCGAGGCTGGCCTGCCAGTTGCCGATATGTATCCCAACCTGCGCGGTCATTACGACGGTTTGGCCTTCAGCGTGCCGGACACGCAAACCCTGGGAGCGTGTGATGTGGTGTTTTTTGCAACGCCCCACGGCGTAGCCCATGCGCTGGCTGGCGAACTGCTGGCTGCAGGCACCAAGGTTATCGACCTCTCGGCAGACTTCCGCTTGCAGGATGCGGATGAGTGGGCCAAGTGGTACGGCCAGCCGCACGGTGCGCCAGAGCTGCTGGATGAGGCTGTCTATGGCCTGCCGGAAGTGAACCGTGAACAGATCAAGAAGGCGCGGCTTATCGCGGTGCCGGGTTGCTATCCGACTTCTGCCCAGTTGGGTTTTCTGCCTTTGCTGGAAGCCGGCCTGGCCGAAACTTCGCAGTTGATCGCTGACTGCAAGTCCGGTGTGAGCGGCGCTGGCCGGGGTGCCAGTGTAGGAGCCCTATATGCCGAAACGTCTGAAAGCATGAAGGCGTATGCCGTGAAAGGCCATCGGCACTTGCCGGAGATCCGTCAGGGTCTGCGCCGCGCGGCAGGTAAAGAGGTGGGCCTGACCTTTGTTCCGCATCTGACGCCGATGATCCGCGGTATCCACTCCACGTTGTATGCAACCGTTGTTGATCGTTCTGTCGACTTGCAGGCTTTGTACGAAAAGCGTTACGCCAACGAGCCTTTCGTCGATGTCATGCCTGCCGGCAGCCATCCAGAAACCCGTAGCGTGCGCGGTGCCAACGTGTGCCGGATTGCGGTACATCGTCCACAGGATGGTGACCTTGTCGTGGTGTTGTCGGTGATCGACAATCTGGTCAAGGGCGCCTCTGGCCAGGCGGTGCAGAACATGAACATCATGTTCGGCCTGGATGAGCGTCTGGGCTTGTCCCACGCCGGGATGTTGCCTTAAAGCATCTGCAGGTACCCAGCTACAAGCTGCAAGTGAAGAGCTCTTCACTTGCAGCTGCTACTTATGAATAGTTGACCGCTTTTCTAGGAGAAGCGGATAATGCGCGTCATCACGCATTATGGCGGCATAACGCCGGGAGATAGTCAGCATGAGCGTCGAATCCTTCACCCCCATGGCTTTGCAATTCACCGAAGGTGCTGCGCACAAGGTGAAGAGCCTGGTCGATGAAGAGGGTAATGATCGTTTGAAGTTGCGCGTTTTTGTTACGGGCGGCGGTTGTTCCGGTTTTCAGTACGGTTTCACCTTCGATGAAGAAGTGGCCGATGACGACACCTTGGTGGAGCGCGAAGGCGTGAGCCTGGTGGTCGATCCAATGAGCTTCCAGTACCTGGCGGGTGCCGAGGTGGATTATCAGGAAGGTCTGGAAGGGTCGCGTTTTGTGATCAAGAACCCCAATGCCACCACCACGTGTGGTTGCGGATCATCGTTCTCGATCTAAGCGTGTCGTACAGGCTTCAAACTCAACGCCGCGTAGATTCGCGGCGTTTTGCTGTCTGTACTTTGAGGTAGGCGGTCAGGCGGGGTAGATGGCGCCCAATATGCGCAAGCCGCGTGCGCCAGTGACGCTGGGGCGGTTGGTTGGGATGCTTTCCAGGCAGCAGTGCGCGAGCCATGCAAAGGCCATTGCTTCGACCCAGTCAGGGTCTACACCTTTGGCCTGTGTGCTGTTCACTTGGGCGGGAGCCAGCAAGTCTGCCAGTCGGGCCATCAATGCGGCATTGTGGGCTCCGCCACCGCATACCAGTAGCTCGTCCGTGTGTTGCTGGGCTGCCTTCAGGGATTGCACGATGGTCTGTGCTGTAAGCTCCAGCAGGGTTGCCTGGACGTCTTCGGCAGGGAAAGTGGGCAGGTTGAACAGATGCTGCTTCAACCATGCGAGGTTGAATACCTCACGACCGGTACTCTTTGGGCCCTTGGTCCGGAAGAAAGGGTCGCTGAGCAGGGCGTTGAGCAGCAGCGGCTCAACCTTGCCGCTTGCAGCCCAGTCACCGTTGCGGTCATAGAGCTCACCGCGCTGCTCTTGTATCCAGGCATCCAGCAGGACATTACCCGGGCCGCAGTCGAATCCTGCAACGGGAGCGGTAGAAGTTATCAGGCTAAGGTTGCTGAATCCGCCTACGTTAAGGACTGCCCTGTTACCGACTTGATCCGTAAACAATGCTTCGTGGAAGGCAGGAACCAAAGGTGCTCCCTGACCTCCGGCAGCCACGTCGCGACGGCGAAAGTCACCTACGACGCAGATGTTGGTCAATTCGGCTAAGAGTGCCGGATTACCAATCTGTACGGTAAAACCGCGGGCGGGTTCGTGTCGTATGGTCTGGCCATGACTGCCGATTGCGTGGATATCTGCCGGGGACAGATGCTGTTGCTCAAGGAGTGCGTTGACGCCCTGTGCGGCCAGTTCGACCCAGTGATTCTCGGCAATTGCGCAGCGGGCCACTTCATCCGGGCCGCTGGCGCACAAGCCAAGTAGCTCGCTGCGCAAGGTATTCGGCATGGGAGTGTAATGGGTGGCCAGAAGCCTGATGTCGGCCCCCAGCTCTATAAGGGCGATGTCCATACCGTCCAGGCTGGTTCCGGACATCACACCTATATAGAGGGCCATGGCTTAGCGCTTGCTCGAGGCCAGGAGGGTGGCCTTTTCCTGATTCATGCGAGCCATCAATGGCTGGCTTTGTTGCAGGAAGCGAGTGCGTTCAGCTTTGGCAATCGGGTCGGCCATCGGTAGTTTCTGTCCTAGTGGATCAACGTGTACGCCATTGACCTGGAACTCGTAGTGCAGATGCGGGCCGGTCGAAAGGCCAGTTGTCCCGATGTAGCCAATCACTTGGCCCTGCTTGACCGAACCGCCGGTTTTGACGCCTTTGGCGAAGCCCTGCATGTGCCCGTAAAGCGTGCGGTAAGTATTACCGTGCTGAATGATCACGGTGTTGCCGTAGCCGCCACGACGACCGGCTAGCAGTACTTTGCCATCGCCGGTTGCTTTGATTGGGGTCCCGCGTGGTGCTGCGTAATCAACGCCTTTGTGGGCACGGATCTTGTTCAGGATCGGATGCTTGCGACCTGACGAGAAACGCGAGCTGATGCGGGCAAAATCTACCGGGGTGCGGATGAATGCTTTGCGCATGCTGTTGCCGTCGGCGGTGTAGTAATTGCTGTTGCCTTGCTTGTTGGTATAACGAACGGCGGTAAAGGTTTTACCGCGGTTGGTAAAGCGCGCAGAGAGAATGTTGCCAGTGCCGACGGTTTTACCGTTGATCACTTTCTGCTCATAGATCACTTCAAACTGATCGCCTGGGCGGATGTCTTGAGCGAAGTCGATGTCGTAACCAAACACCTTGGCCATATCCATCGTTGTGCTGTGCGGCAAGCCTGCGCGCTGGCCCGATACGGAAAGCGAGCTGCTGATCACGCCGTGGGCGTACGCCGTGCGCATGGCAGGCAGGGTCGTGACACGGCGAAAGGTATAACCCTTGGCGCTTTTGTTGAGGGTTATGGTCTCAAGATCGCTGACCTGACTATGCAGTTTGTTCAGTTGCAGGCCGTCAGGGCTCATTTCAAATTCGAGCTTCTGGCCGTGTTTGAGCTGGCTAAATTGCTTGGCTTGCTTGTCGCTGGCCAGTACTTCATGCACGGAGGTAGCTGGCAGGCCGACCTTCTGGAACAAGGTTGATAGCGTGTCACCCTTACTCACGATCACTTCGCGGTGGGTGGGGGCGGGTGGCGCTGCTGGTTCGACTTTGGCAGTCGCAACCGGTGCGTTGTCCTGCTGTTCAATCTGGGCAAATGGCGATGGATTCGCTTCATTTGTGGCTTGAACGAGCTCGGCAGCGTCTTGATCTTGTGTCAGTTGTTCAGCAGGTGTTTCCAGCTCCAGATTAAGCGTTGTTCTTTTGGCTTCTACTTCGCTGGAGGGAAATACCAGCAAGGCCAAGCTTAAGAGAGCGGCGATACCACTTGCGGCAAGCAGGTGGGTCTTCGGATAAAGCGGCGGCGCTTTAGGCGGTTGACTGGTCATAGATGATTTTGACTTTGAGATAAAGGATGAATTGGAAAAGATGACTGGCACAATGAATATGAAATAACTGTATAAAATATAACCAAATCGCCCTTGAAGCAAGTCCGCGAGCCATTCGCGCGCGGATAGACCGCCGTATGCCTGCCGGAACTTGTAATTAGTCCCTGATCTTGTATCGTTGGTTCCCTTTGAATTTGAGCCTTACGGGTCTGATATGAAGTCGGTTGAAGAGCAGCTAGCGCTAATAAAGCGGGGTGCCGAAGAGGTACTGGTCGAGTCTGAATTGGTCGAGAAACTCAAGCGCGGTCAGCCGTTGCGTATCAAGGCCGGATTCGACCCGACCGCACCTGATCTGCACTTGGGTCATACCGTACTCATTAACAAGCTGCGCCAGTTCCAGGAACTGGGCCATCAGGTGATCTTCCTTATAGGTGATTTCACCGGGATGATCGGTGATCCGAGCGGCAAGAGTGCTACGCGTCCACCGCTGACGCGCGAGCAGGTACTTGAAAACGCCGAGACGTATAAAACTCAGGTTTTCAAGATTCTAGATCCGGCTAAAACCGAGGTGGCATTCAACTCCACCTGGATGGATCAGATGGGGCCTGCCGACTTCATTCGCCTGACTTCCCAGTACACCGTTGCTCGCATGCTTGAGCGCGATGACTTCGACAAGCGCTACACCACCAATCAGCCTATCGCGATCCATGAGTTCCTTTACCCGTTAGTGCAAGGGTATGACTCGGTTGCATTGAAGGCGGACATTGAGCTGGGCGGTACAGATCAAAAATTCAATTTGCTGATGGGGCGTGAGCTGCAGCGCGGCTACGGTCAGGAAGCGCAGTGCATTGTGACAATGCCTTTGCTTGAAGGTCTGGACGGCGTCAAGAAGATGTCCAAGTCCTTGGGTAACTATGTTGGTATCCAGGAAGCGCCGGGTGTGATGTACAGCAAGCTGGTGTCCATACCTGATGCGTTGATGTGGCGCTACTTCGAACTGCTGAGCTTTCGCTCGATGGATGAAATCGATGCGTTCAAGGCTGACGTGGAGGCGGGGGCTAACCCGCGTGATATCAAGATCAAGCTCGCCGAAGAGATCGTGGCTCGATTCCATGGTGAAGAGGCTGCGGCCAATGCGCATCGTGGCGCCGGCAATCGGATGAAGGATGGCGAGTTGCCAGATGATCTGCCCGAGGTGGAATTGACTGCTACTGAGGATATGCCGATTGCGGCTGTTCTTAATAAAGCTGGGTTGGTTAAGAACTCAGCGGTGGCCAGAGACCTGCTGGGTTCGGGTGGTGTGCGTATAGATGGTGAGGTGGTTGATCGCTCCTATATATATGCACTGGGTTCTACCCACGTTTGTCAGGCTGGGAAGAAGGCTTTTGCGCGAATTACGCTAAAAGCTGAATAAGTAGAAAATTAGTGCTGGACGGCGCATTTTATTAGCCTATAATGCGCCCACTTCCGGCGCAGTCGAAACGGAAAACTTCTTGAGTTTCAATGAGTTGGATTGGTTTTCGGCAGTGTCAGCTTCAAGTCATCGAAGCAGGAAATGAGGTGTTGACAGCAGCGTGTAACGCTGTAGAATTCGCCTCCCGCTAACGAGAGATCGAAAGCGCAAGTGGTTGATGTTACAGAGGAAACTTTGAAAACATCTTAAAATAACCGCTTGACAGCAACAGAGGCTGCTGTAGAATGCGCGCCTCGGTTCAGCGAAAGCTAAACCAACCGCTCTTTAACAACTGAATCAAGCAATTCGTGTGGGTGCTTGTGGAGTCAGACTGATAGTCAACAAGATTATCAGCATCACAAGTTACTCCGCGAGAAATCAAAGATGTAACCAAC